>NZ_JBSGVS010000009.1:0-165154 GCF_053608565.1 Streptomyces sp. NPDC055025 | reverse complement strand
GGCAGCGGCTGCTCCACGAACTGCCGCTGCCCGCCGTCCCGGTGGAGCGCGAAGACCAGCCTGCGGCTGACCGCGACGGCCGCCCGCGCGCCGTGGTCCTGGCGGATCAGCTCCAGACAGGTGTCGAGCGCCGCCGCGCTGCCGGCCGCCGTGATGATGTCGCCGTCGTCGACGAACAGCACATCGGGATCGAGCCGTACGGCGGGGAAGCGGGCCGCGAACAGCTCGGCCCAGCGCCAGTGGGTGGTGGCCCGCCGTCCGTCGAGCACCCCGGCGGCGGCCAGGGTGAAGGAGCCGGTGCAGAAGCTGACCAGCCGGGCGCCACGGGCTGCCGCCCCGCGTACGGCGTCCAGCACCGCGGGCGACGGATCGGTCTCCGGGTCGGGCCGGTTGGGCACGATCACGGTGTCGGCCCGGTCCACCGCGTCGAGCCCGGACACCCCGGAGAGCTGGAAGAACCCGGAGTGCATACGGACGGGGCCGGGCTCGGCGCACAGCTCGAAGTCGTACCAGCGCCGGTCCAGCTCGGGGCGGGCGAGGCCGAAGAGTTCGGTGGCGACCCCCATCTCGAACGGATTGGAGCCGTCCGCGACGATCATCACCACCCGGTGCGAGGAATCTTGCGCCATATGCGATTCCTAGCACTCACGCTCTCCTCGTGCCAACGCCCATGATCGTCGTATGAGCACTGAACCCGCCAAAACCCCCACCGCCATCCCCGCCATCCCCGCCGAGCCCGCCCCGCCCGCCATCCCCGCCGAGCCGGTCGCGCTGTCCGAGGCACTCGCGTCCTTCGACGCGCTCTGGAGTCCGCGGATCGTGACCCGCGTCAACGACTACGACGTACGGGTCGCCCGGGTCGCCGGTGAACATATCTGGCACGTCCATGCCGACACGGACGAGTTCTTCCAGGTCATCGAGGGGGAGCTGCTGATCGCACTGCGTGAGGAGGGCGGCGAGCGGACCGTGGCGCTGCCCCGCGGCTCGGTGTTCGTCGTACCGCGCGGTATCTGGCACAAGCCGTCGTCGGCCGCGGGCGCGTCGCTGCTGCTCTTCGAGCCGAGCGGCACCCTGTCGGTCGGGGACCGGCACGACGACGTACCGGACCATATCGACGCCACGACCGGCCATACCCTCTGAGCGCCCGCGCCGCGTGGAGCCGCCGTACCGGCCTCAGCCCGCGAACGGCGTCCCCGGCACTCCCTGTCCGGCGTCCGGCAGCACCAGCAGTGAGCCGGACAGCGGACGCGGGCCGCGAGGCCCGTCCGGGCCGAGGTGATGTAGAGATCCCGTAGCCCGGGACCGCCGAAGGCGCAGGCGGTGGGGCGCTGTACGGGCAGTTCGACGGTACGGTCCAGCTCGCCGCGCGGTGTGTACCGCCGGAGCTGGGCGCCGTCCCACAGGGCCACCCAGACACAGCCGTCCGCGTCGACGGTGAGCCCGTCCGGGACGCCGGCTCCGTGTTCGACGGTGGCCAGGGTGCCCCTGTCCATGATCCGTTCGCCGTCGGTGCGGAACCGGTCGATACGGCGGGTCGCCGAATCGATGTAGTACATCGTCCGCCCGTCGGGGCTCCAGCCGGTGCCGTTGCCGACCGTCACCGTGAACGCCTCGGTGACCGTGCCGCTGGGTTCCTGCTCAAGTGCGCGGGACTGGCGGCGGCCGTGCTCGCCTTCACCCTGACACTGGCCAGCTACCGGGGCGTCCCGGTGGTTCTGCTGCTGCTCGCCGCGCTGCTCATCGGCTTCGGCTATGTCATGCGCAACGCCGTCGTCGGCCGTCATGTGTACGCGCTCGGCGGCAACCGCGCCGCGGCGAAGCTGTCCGGCGTGAAGGACCGCCGGGTCACCTTCCTGGTCTTCGTCAATATGGGGGTGCTCACCGCGCTGGCGGGGATGGTCTACGCGGCCCGGCTCAACGCGGGGGTGCCGCAGGCGGGCGTCAACTTCGAACTGGAGGCCATCGCGGCCTCGTTCATCGGCGGCGCGTCGATGAGCGGCGGTGTCGGCACGGTGTTCGGCGCGATCATCGGCGGGCTGGTGCTGGGGGTGCTCAACAACGGAATGTCGCTGGTCGGGATAGGCCCGGACTACCAGCAGGTCATCAAGGGACTGGTGCTGCTGGCGGCGGTGGGCTTCGACGTCTGGAACAAGCGCAGGGTGGGCGCCTGACACCGCCTGACCACAGGGCCACAGGGCGTGAACAACGCGGGCCCCTCCGCACCGGGGGTGAATACGCGCGGCGCCGCAGCGCACCTGAAAAGTGCTGCGGCGCCGCGCCCCCGTATTCCACTTACAGCTTGCGTGCCACTCCCGCGTACCCCGGGATGGGCTCGTCGCCGGGGACCGGTACGACCTCACCCAGCTCCGGGCGCCAGTCGGTGGCCAGTGAGACCCCCGGTTCGACCAGGTCCAGACCCGTGAAGAACGCGGCGAACTCCTCCCGCGACCGCAGGGCCAGGGTGAGCGCCCGCTTCTGGTACAGCTCACGTGCCTGGTCGGCGCTGTCCCGGTCGAAGTCGCCCGTGGCATGGGAGAGGACAAGATAGCTGCCGGACGGCAGCGGGTCGAGCAGTCGGCGCACCAGTTCGTACGCGCCGTCCTCGTCCGAGATGAAATGCAGCAGCGCGACGAGGGAGAGCGCGACCGGACGGTCCAGATCGAGGATCTTCCCCGCCGCCTCGATGATCGCCTCCGGCTCGCGGACATCGGCCTGGACGTACTCCGTGACACCGCCCGGGGTGCTGCGGAGCAGCGCCTCGGCATGCCGGAGGACGATCGGGTCGTTGTCCGTGTAGACGATCCGGGAGTCGGGGGCGACCTCCTGGGCTATCTGGTGGAGATTGGGCTCGGTGGGGATGCCCGTGCCGATGTCCAGGAACTGGCGCACCCCGCCGGTGGTGCCGAGCCAGCGGGTGGCGCGGTGCATGAACGCCCGGTTCACCTTCGCCATGTCCGGTCCCCGGGAGTCCACTGCCAGTAACTGCTTCGCCATCTCCTCGTCCACGGGGTAGTTGTCCTTGCCGCCGAGGAACCAGTCGTACACCCGCGCCGGATGCGGCTTGCTGGTGTCGATGGGGTCGTTCCCGGTCATGTGCGCTCCATGAGTCTCAGGGTCGATGAGCAGGGTCTGTGGAACACAGTGTCTGCGGAAGAACGGGGGACTACGTACCGAGTGGATATGGACGAGGGGAGTGGACGAGGGACAGTGGGGGACGGTGGGGGGGGTGAGAGGCCGGTCAGGTGAGCAGGAAGTCTGCCTGACCCGCCTTCGCGCCCTGGATGAACGCGGCGATCTCGCTGGTGGTGTAGATCAGTGCGGGGCCGTCAGGGTCGGCGGACTGGCGCACCGCGACTCTGCCGTCGGCCAGCTTCATGGCCTCGATGCAGTTGCCGCCATTGCCACCACTCCACGGCTTGCGCCAGCCTTCGGCACCGAGGTGGGCGGCGGGCATGCCGTTGTATATGGGATCCATTCACAGCTCCTTGCGGAGATCCTTGAGGATCTCCTTCGTGCGTTGTGCAGTTGCGGCCTGAGCCGCCATCCGGTCCATGACCTCCAGGTGGGTGGCCACTTCGGGACGTGCGTCCAGATAGACGGCGCCGGTCAGGTACTCGCTGTAGACCATGTCCGGCAGTTCCGGTTCGGCGAACCGGAAGATCACGAACGGCCCGTAGGTACCGGGATGGTGCCCGCTCGAGAATTCCGCGATCTGCAGGGTGACATTCGGCAGGACCGAGGCTTCGAGCAGCTTGTCGATCTGCTCCCGCATGACATCCGCGCTGTCGCCGACCGGGCGGCGCAGTACGGTCTCGTCCATGATCACCCAGAATCTGGGTGCGTTGTCACGGACGAGAAGCGACTGGCGTTCCATACGGAGCGCCACATGGCGTTCGATGTCCTCGGGCTGCGCCTGCCCCACAGCCCCCGCGTGCATGACCGACCGCGCGTACTCCTCGGTCTGGAGCAGCCCGGGGACGAAGTGCGGTTCATAGGCACGCAGCAGGGAGGCCGAGCCCTCCAGACTGACGTACATGCTGAACCAGTCCGGCAGGATGTCGTGGAACCTCTGCCACCAGCCGGGCTTGTTCGCTTCCTCGGTGAGCTCGACGAAGGCCTCGGTCTCGTCCTCGGGGATCCCGTACGCCCGCAGCAGGAGCTGTACATAGGGGATCTTGAGAGCGACCTCGGCCGTCTCCATCCGGCGGATCGTCGCGGGGGCCACCCGGAGCAGCTTGGCGGCCTCCTCGCGCTTCAGTCCGGAGCGCTCACGAAGATCTTGCAGACGTCTGCCGAGTACGACCTGACCCACGGTCGGGGCGGACCGCGGTTCACTCACTTTGGGTCCTCCCCACGCACGGTTACCAGCAGTCTGCCACGTCTACGCCACGAAGAACACGGCACTCTGAAAAATTCAGAGTGCCCCTTGCCAAGTGTCGCCGACGGGTGGAGAGTGGATCGGTGAACCAGCTCACGCGGTTGTCGGGCTCTGCCATGGGAGAGTTTCGCGCTCGGCCGCTGCTCCCCCACCGTTAGGAATCGGTCGTGGCACCTGGTAACGCGCTCACCCCCCCGCTCATAGCCGTGTGCCCCCCTGGCAACGTTGTCCGGCGTTACGGGTTCCAGCTGCCCGCTCACGCGGAGTCAGTGGCTCGGGCGAGACAGCTCACCCGCGAC
Organism: Streptomyces sp. NPDC055025; assembly: GCF_053608565.1. Lineage (NCBI taxonomy): Bacteria > Bacillati > Actinomycetota > Actinomycetes > Kitasatosporales > Streptomycetaceae > Streptomyces > Streptomyces sp. NPDC055025. Next base: position 160,477 of record NZ_JBSGVS010000009.1, on the reverse strand, counting down.
CGGCTCACCCGGTGGGACATCGACGAGGAGATACGCGACACCGCGGTGCTCGTCGTCTCGGAACTGGTCACCAACGCGATCGTGCACGCGGCCGGGGACCGCGTCATCTGCGAGATACGTGAGGGAGAGGGCCGGCTGCGGATATCCGTGGAGGACCAGGGCTACGGACCGACGGGACCGCAGCTCCACGACGCCGCCCGGGACGAGACCGAGGGCGAGGGGGGCCGGGGACTGTTCCTCGTCGACTCCCTGTGCAGCGGCTGGGGGGCACACGACACATCGGGATACGGCCCCGGGCGTGTGGTCTGGGCCGAACTGCCCCACGGAGAATCGCCACACGGAACGGAGCAACCGTGCTGAGGACCGCACTGGACCGGCTCGCACGCGGTCTGCGCGACGGCCGCGACCTCGCACCCCGTCGCGTCAAGCTGCCTCTGCCGCCCACCCTGCCCGCCTCACTGGGCTGTGACGCGGTGGGAGTCCCGGCCGAGCACGGCTTCCGGCTGATGGCGCGGCTGCCCAAGAAGGGCTGTGTCTTCGCCGACGCCGAGTGGTGGTGGTGGATCGTGCCCGCCGGCTCCGACCTCGATCTCACCTGGCCCTCGCCGGCCCGCTACGTCTCGGGGACGACCGTTCCCGCGGCGCATCCCCGGCTGATCCACTGGCCCGAGGCGCCGACCCCGTACACCCCGCCGATCCCCTTCTACCTCATGGTCTGCCAGCTCACGGGCACGACTCCGTCCTGGGGCCCCCGGACGGAGCCGGGCACGGTCCCGGCAAGGCACTGAGAGCACCAGCAGACTTGTTACGCGACGGGCCCGGGTGGGGGTGCGGGCCCGGTGAGAGCCCGGGTGAGGGCTCGGCAGCAGGCCCGGCAGCCGGCGGGCCGGGCCCTCACCCGACCGCCCCTGTGCCCCACGCGACGCGCATCACATAGGCTCGGCCGCGAGATGAACACCAACCACACATCGCTCGGCCCCAAGGCCGACAAAGAGACGGTGCGTCGGCACAATCTGAGCCTTGTGCTGCGGGCGGTGCGGGACGAGGGAGAGGCGACCCGGGCGGGGGTCGCGGCGCGGGTGGGACTGACCCGGGCCGCGGTGTCGTCGCTGGTGGAGCAGTTGCTGGAGAGCGGGTTCCTCTCCGAGTCGGGCAAGACGTTCAGCGGACAGGCCGGGCGCCCCGGCACCGTACTGAAGGTGACGCGCTCCGGGCCCGCGGGCATCGGGGTCGAGATCAATATCGACTATCTGTCGGTGTGCGTGGTCGATCTGTCCGGCACCGACCGCGTCCGGCTCACCGAACACATCGACAACCGCGGCACTCTCCCGGCCGAGGTGCTGGCGCGCGGCGCCCGGATCGCGGCCCGTACGCTGGAGTCCGCCGCCGAGCAGGAGTTGATCCCCGTGGGGGTCCAACTCGCCCTGCCGGGGCTGGTGTCGGGGGGTACGGTCCGGCAGGCGCCGAATCTCGGCTGGAACCGGGTCCCGGCGGAGGAGCTGTTCGCGCGGGCGCTGGCGGAGCTGCGGCCAGAGGTGCCCGCGCTGCCGGTGAGTTCGGAGAACGAGGCCAATCTGGCGGCGCTGGCCGAGCTGTGGTTCGGCGGGCTCGGCCCCCTGCGTACGTTCCTGTATCTCACCGGTGAGATCGGGGTCGGCGGCGCGCTGGTGCTGGACGGTGAACTGCTGCGCGGGGCGCACGGGTTCGCCGGGGAGATCGGCCATGTGGTGGTCGACGCGAAGGGTCCGCTGTGCCGGTGCGGCTCGCGGGGCTGTCTGGAGCAGTACGCGGGCCAGTCCGCGCTGCTGCGCGCGGCCGGCATCGACGAGAACTCGGGGGTGCCCGGCGTCGCCGAACTGGAACGCCGGGCACGCGACGGCGACGCCCGGACGGTGGCGGCCGTCGAACAGGCCGGGGTGATGCTGGGCCGGGTGCTGTCGGGCTCGGTGAATCTCTTCGACCCGGACGCGGTCGTGCTGGGCGGGATCTACCGGGCTCTGATGCCCTGGCTGTCCCCCTCGGCGGACCGCGAACTCACGGCCCGCGTGGTCTCGGGTCTGTGGCCCCGCGACAGCGGTCGCCTACGCGCGTCCTCCTCGGCGGGCGACGCGGCCCGGGGCGCGGCGGCCCTGGTGGTACGGGCGGTTCTGGCGGACCCGGTGGCCTATGTCCGGCGGACCGCGGACTGACGGCGGCCGATGCCCGGCACGCGGCTCAGCCGGCGACCGGCGCCGGAGCCTCCGTATGTGACGAAGGACATGCCCCGAAGGTGGTGTGGCGCATCCCACAGCCGTACGGGGCGGCCCGGTCGACGGCAGCGCAGAACGCCGCGCATGGCGCCTGACGGCGGCGCAGGCGTCTGACGGCGGCGATGGGCGTCGTGCACGGCCGTTCGGTACGGGCGCACGGCCCGAAGGCCGCGGTGGGAACGCCCGCCCAGCCGGCGCGGGACGCGGCCGACGTACGACGCGTGGCACGCCCCACCCCGACATGCGTCACGCCCCACCCCGACATGCGTCACGCCCCACTCCGGCGCGTGGGTGGCACCGATGTGGGGCGTGACATGCCGCTCCGGGGCGGCTCAGGGCCGGGCCGGCGGGCCCGGCCCCGGTCGGGGCTCGGTGTCAGCGGACGCCGAGCAGGTGGTCCATCGCGAGCTGGTCGAGCTGCTCGAAGGCCATGCCGCGCGACGCCGCCGCCTCCGCGTCGAAGTCCTCGTACGCGCTGCGGTCCGCGAGCAGTCCGGCCGCTCCGTCCGCGGCCGTGGGCAGCGCCAGCTCGTCCAGGCGCGAGGCGCGCAGCGCCTCCTGGACGACCGGGTCGGCGCGGAACGCGGCGGCGCGCTCCCGGAGGATCAGGTAGTTGCGCATGCAGCCCGCGGCCGACGCCCAGACACCGTTGAAGTCCTCGGTCCGCGGCGGCTTGAAGTCGAAGTGCCTCGACCCGTCCCAGCCCGCGCTCTCCAGCAGGTCGACCAGCCAGAAGGCGGCCCGCAGATCGCCCGCCCCGAAACGCAGGTCCTGGTCGTACTTGATGCCGTTCTGACCGTTGAGGTCGATGTGGAAGAGCTTGCCCGACCACAGGGCCTGGGCGATGGAGTGCGGGAAGTTCAGCCCCGCCATCTGCTCATGGCCGACCTCGGGGTTCACCCCGTACAGCTCCGGCCGCTCCAGCCGCTCGATGAACGCCAGAGCGTGGCCGACCGTGGGCAGCAGGATGTCGCCGCGCGGCTCGTTCGGCTTGGGCTCGATGGCGAACCGGAGGTCGTACCCCTGCTCGGTGACATACGCGCCGAACAGGTCGAAGGCCTCCTTCATCCGCTCCAGAGCGAGCCGTACGTCCTTCGCGGCGCCCGACTCAGCGCCCTCGCGTCCGCCCCAGGCCACAAAGGTCTTGGCGCCCAGCTCGGCCGCGAGATCGATGTTCCGGAGCGTCTTGCGCAGCGCGAAGCGGCGGACGTCCCGGTCGTTCGCCGTGAACGCGCCATCCTTGAAGACGGGATGCGTGAAGAGATTGGTGGTGACCATCGGCACCACGAGACCCGTCGAGTCCAGCGCCTGCCGGAACCGCTTGATGTGCGCCTCGCGCTCCGCGTCGGACGAACCGAAGGGTATGAGGTCGTCGTCGTGGAAGGTCACGCCGTACGCACCCAGCTCGGCCAGGCGCTGTACGGATTCGACGGGGTCAAGGGCCCTGCGGGTCGCGTCCCCGAACGGATCCCTGCCCTGCCAGCCCACGGTCCAGAGACCGAAACTGAACTTGTCCGCCGGGGTGGGAGTGAAGCGTTCCGTCATTCTCTGGCCGCCTTCGATACCTCAGGTCCGGCACGTGCCGACCTTTTTGTTTCCTGACATGACTAATAATGCACGTCGGCACGGATGCGCAAAACCCCCGGGGGCCGCTCATCGGCCGCGCACCCGGCGAACACGGATGCGCACCCGGCGAACATGAACGCGCACGTTCGGCCACCGGCGAGGATCCGCCACCCCCGTTCCGGTGAGCCGCGCCATCGCGTAATTTGTTTCTCCCACGTCAAAAACAGCTCCAGCCAGGGAAGAGGTACGTCCATGTCGCAGAGCCCGGTGGTCGGCCCGGTCGTCGTCGGCGTGGACAGTTCCACCCAGTCCACCAAGGCGGCCTTCACAGACGCCGCCACCGGCCGGCTGCTCGCCGTGGGGCGCGCCCCGCACCGGGTGACCGGTGAGGGCGGTGCGCGCGAGACGGATCCCGAGGTGTGGTGGAACGCGCTGCGGGAGGCGGTGGCGGCAGGCCTCAAGGAGTCCGGTGTCGATGCCTCGGCCGTCGTCGGCATCGCCGTCGCCGGACAGCAGCACGGACTGGTGGTGCTGGACCGCAGGGGCCGCCCGCTGCGCCCCGCGCTGCTGTGGAACGACACCCGCTCCGCCCCGCAGGCCGCCGCGCTCACGGAGACGCTCGGCGGCCCCGCCGCCTGGACGGCGCGGACCGGCTCCGTGCCGGTGGCGTCGATGACGGCCTCGAAGTGGCAGTGGCTGCGCGAGCACGACCCCGCCATCGCGGGCGCCACGGCAGCCATCAGGCTCCCGCACGACTTCCTCACCGAGCGCCTCTCGGGCGTCGCCGCCACCGACCCCGGCGATGCCTCGGGCACCTGCTGGTATTCGACGGCCACGGGGGCGTACGACCCCGAGCTACTGGCACTGCTCGGCCTCGACGCCGATCTGCTGCCCACCGTCGCCGCGACCGGCGCCGTCAGGGTCGGCTCGCTCACCGCCGGGTCCGCGGCGGAGCTCGGACTGCCCGCGGGCATCGCCGTCGCGGCGGGCACCGGCGACAACATGAGCGCGGCCATCGGCCTCGGCTTCGGGGGCGGCGGGCTGCTGGACCATCCGGTGCTCAGTCTCGGCACCTCGGGCACGGTGTTCGCCGCCACCCGTACCCGCCCCGACTCCCCCGCGCTCGCGGGCTTCGCCGCGGCGGACGGCACGTATCTGCCCCTGGCCTGCACCCTCAACTGCACACTGGCCGTGGACAAGGTGGCGGCGCTGCTCCGGCTGGACCGGGAGGACGCGGTGCCGGGCGGCGAGGCCGTCCTGCTGCCGTATCTGGACGGCGAGCGCACCCCCGATCTGCCGGCCGCCTCGGGTCTGCTGACCGGGCTGCGCCACGACACCACACCGCAGCAACTGCTGGGCGCCGCCTATGAGGGCGCGATCGTGACCGTGCTGCGCGCACTGGACGAGGTGCTGCGCGCCTGCGGCCTCGACCCCGCCGACCCGGAGGTCGCGGCCCGGCCGCTGCGACTGGTCGGCGGCGGTGCCCAGGGCCGTATGTGGGTGGATACGGTTCGGAGGCTCTCCGGCCGCCGGCTGATCGTCCCGGCCAGCGGCGAGCTGGTCGCCCTGGGAGCGGCGGCGCTCGCCGCCGGGGCGGCGACGGAGGAGGACGCGGTGGCGATCGCGGCGTCCTGGCGGACCGGCGAGGGCGAGGAACTGCCCCCGGTGGAGCGGGACATGGAGACCTGGGAGCGCGTGGGCTCGGTGCTGGACCGGGCGGCGCCGAGCCTGCTCTCGTAGCGGCGGTACGGGTGCGGCGGGGCGCGTGGCGGATCGCCCGCGCCGGGCCGAACCGGGCCCCGCCGGGCCGCGCCGGGCCTGTGCGGGTACGTGTGCGTGTACGTGTGCGCCGAGCCGTGGGGCCGGTCAGGCTCCGGGGGCCGTCCGGCCGGTGGGCAGAGCGCCCGCGGCCCGCGCCAGGGCGTCCAGGACCGGGCGGATCAGCGGATGGTCCTCCGCGCCACGGCGTACGGCGGCGAAGACCCTGCGGGTCGCGGCCGGTCCGGACACGGGACGTACGACCGTGCCCTTCAGCTCCATCCCCCGCAGCGCCGACCGCGGGACGAGCGCGACCCCGGCGCCCGCGCCCGCGAGCGCGACGACGGCACGGAAGTCGTCCGAGGAGTGCACAAGGCGCGGCTCGAAGCCGGCCAGTTCGCAGGCGAGCTGTATCACGTCATGGCAGGGGTTGCCGGGGTAGGGACCGACCCACTCGCTGTCGGCGAGCGAGGCGAGCGAGACCTCGGCGTGCGGCGCGAGGGGGTGCGCTGCGGGCAGGACCGCGTCGAACGGCTCGGCGTACAGCGCCACCCGGGAGAGCCGCAGATCGTCCTCGCGCGGGGCGCCGCGGTACTCGACCGCGACCGCCAGATCCGCCTGACCGTCCAGCACCATGGGCAGGCTCTCGTCGCCCTCCGCGTCCCGTACGCGTACCCGGATGTCCGGATACGGCCCGGCCAGGAGCTGGAGGGCGGGGGCCAGTACCTCCGCGATGCCGGTGGCGAACGCCGCGACCGTCACCTCGCCGGCCGAGCCGCCCGCGTACGCCGCGAGCTCCGCCTCCGCCCGTTCGAGCTGGGCGAGTACCGCGTGCGCGTGGCCGAGCAGGATCTCGCCGGCCGCCGTCAGCCGTACGCCCCGCCCGCTGCGGGTCAGCAGGGCGTGGCCGGTCTCCTGCTCCAGTACGGCGAGCTGCTGGGAGACGGCCGAGGGAGTCAGATACAGCGCGGCGGCCGCGGCGGTCACCGTACGGTGGTCCGCCACCGCCCGCAGTATGCGCAGCCGCCGTGCGTCGATCACCCGGCCATCCTGCCAGGCGGGCACGGTCTCGGGCATCTGCCGCCCGTCCGGCCGGGCCCCTCGGCCCGGCCCGTCCGGCGCGTGCCCGGTCCGCCCGGTCCGCCTCCCCCGGGCGTCCCCGGTCAGGCCTGTCGGCCCATCGCCTCCCGCGCGTCGATGAACGCCGCCACCGCGCGTTCCACGTCCGCCGTGGAGTGCGCCGCCGAGAGCTGGACCCTGATCCGGGCCTTGCCCATCGGAACGACGGGGTACGAGAAGCCGATCACATAGACCCCGCGCTCCAGCAGCAGCTCCGCCATCCGGCCCGCCTCCGCCGCGTCACCGATCATCACCGGCGCGATGGCGTGGTCACCGGGCAGGATCTCGAAGCCCGCCTCGGTCATCTTCGTACGGAAGAGCTTGGTGTTGGCGTTCAGCCGGTCCCGCAGTCCGCCCGCGCTCTCCAGCAGATCGAGGACCTTGACCGACGCGGCGGCGATGACCGGGGCGAGCGAGTTGGAGAAGAGATACGGACGCGAGCGCTGCCGCAGCAGGGCGACGATCTCGGCGCGGGCCGCGACATAGCCGCCGGAGGCGCCGCCGAGGGCCTTGCCCAGCGTGCCGGTGAGAATGTCGACGCGGTCCATCACACCGTGCAGTTCCGGGGTGCCGCGACCGCCGGGCCCGACGAAGCCGACCGCGTGCGAGTCGTCGACCATGACCATCGCGTCGTACCGGTCGGCCAGATCGCAGATCTCGGCCAGCGGCGCGACATACCCGTCCATCGAGAACACACCGTCCGTGACGATCAGCCGCCGGCGCGCGTCCTGGGACTCCTTGAGCCTGGTCTCCAGCTCGGCAAGGTCACGGTTGGCGTACCGGAGGCGGCGGGCCTTGGAGAGCCGGATGCCGTCGATGATGCTGGCGTGGTTGAGGGCGTCGGAGATGACCGCGTCCTCGGCGCCGAGCAGGGTCTCGAAGACCCCGCCGTTGGCGTCGAAGCAGGAGGAGTAGAGGATCGTGTCCTCCTGGCCGAGAAACGCGGAGAGGCGCTGCTCCAGCTCCTTGTGGACCTCCTGCGTACCGCAGATGAAGCGTACGGAGGCCATGCCGTACCCCCATCGGTCGAGCGCGTCCTTGGCGGCGGCGACGACCTCGGGGTGATCGGCGAGCCCGAGGTAGTTGTTGGCGCAGAAGTTGAGGACCTCACCGGCGCCACCGCCCGCGGTGACGCCGACCGAGGCGCTCTGGGGGGTGGAGATCACGCGCTCGGGCTTGAAGAGACCGGCGTCGCGGATCTCGCCGAGGGTGGCGGACAGTTCGTCCCGGACGGACGCGTACATAAACAGCACTCTCCTTCTTCTTTGGGCTCGGTTCGCCTCCGGGGCGCTTTTTGCCGATGCCGACGGTCGACCGTGCTCGGTCCGCTCGTACCTCACGGACCTGCGCGCGCTCTCCCTTTCGGCACCGACGCGCCCCTTCGGCTCACTCGCCGGCGGTCGTGCGGGGCCGGAACGTCAACGCGCCCCGGGGGGCGGTCAGGTGGTCCAGTCGAGGATGATCTTGCCGCTGCGCGCGGTGGACGCCTCGTCGAACGCGGCGTCGAAGTCCTGGTAGCGGTAGCTGCCGGTGATGACGGGCGTGAGGTCGAGTCCGCCTTCGAGCAGGACCGTCATCGCGTACCACGTCTCGAACATCTCACGGCCGTAGATGCCCTTGATCGTGATCATGGACGTGACGATCTTCGACCAGTCGACCGCGAACTCCTGCGCGGGCAGGCCGAGCATGGCGATCCGGCCGCCGTGCGTCATGTTGTCGACCATGTCGCGCAGCGCCTCCGCGCGGCCGGACATCTCCAGGCCGATGTCGAAGCCCTCCTTGAGGCCGAGCTGCCGCTGCGCGTCCGCGATTCCGGTGCCGGGAGCCGAGACATCGAGGGCGAGCGTGGCGCCCACCTTGCGGGCGAGCGCGAGGCGGTGCGGGCTGACGTCGGTGATCACGACATTGCGCGCTCCCGCGTGCCGGGCGACGGCCGCGGCCATGATGCCGATGGGGCCCGCGCCGGTGATCAGTACATCCTCGCCGACGAGCGGGAAGGAGAGCGCCGTGTGCACGGCGTTGCCGAAGGGGTCGAAGATCGCGGCGACATCGAGGGGCACCTCCGCGCGGTGCACCCAGACATTGGCGGCGGGCAGGGCGACATACTCGGCGAACGCGCCGTCGCGGCCGACGCCGAGTCCGACGGTGCTGCGGCAGAGATGTCTGCGGCCGGCGAGACAGTTGCGGCACTTGCCGCAGACGAGATGGCCCTCACCGCTGACGAGATCGCCGACGGCGATGTCCTGTACGTCGGCACCGACGGCGGCGACCTCGCCGACGAACTCGTGGCCGAGGACACGGGGCGTGGTGACGGCCTGCCGGGCCCAGCCGTCCCAGGACCGGATGTGCAGATCGGTGCCGCAGATGCCGGTTCGGAGTACCTTGATCAGTACGTCACCGGGGCCCGCCTCCGGTTCCGGCACGTCCATGAGCCAGAGCCCCGGCTCGGCCTTCTGTTTCACAAGTGCCTTCATGGGCGCGGCTCCCGGCGTGCTGGTGCTGTTCGGTGACCAGCGATCGGCATCGGCGACGGCGCGGCCGGTCGCCGGTGATCACTGTTCGGTGGTCGGACACCAATCTGCCGATCACCGGCCGCACCGTCCATCGAGGATTTCTTAAGCGGCCCGACAGCGCAGCTTCACGGCCAGCAGCTTCACGGCTAACAGCTTCACGGCTAGGCGCGGCAGCGTCGCCGTCGCCGCCGGGAGCGGCGTACGGGTACGGCGGTCTCCTCGTCGACGGGCCCACGGGGACCGGGGATCTGTACGGCGAACCCGCCCGCGAAGAACATCACGGGGGTCGGCACCGGCTGGGAAGTGACCGTCGGCTCGGCCGACCGGGTGAGGGCACCTTCCGGCGCCGGCACGAGCGGAGCGATCCGCCCGTCGGGGACCGTCAGCGCGTCGGGGACCGTGAGTGCCTCGGGAGCCGTCAGCGCCTCGGGAGTCATCGGTACGTCGGGGCTCAGTGGTACGTCGGCGTCCCTCGGGTCCTCGGTCCGCGCGGTGGGACCGGGGGCAGGTCCGGAATCCGCCCCCGCCGGCGCCTCCATCAGCAGCCGTGCCGCCGGTGTGTGTGTCAGCAGGACCACCCCGCGGGCCGCGACCACCGCGCCGACGAGCGCCGCGGCGATCCCCGCCGCGCCGCCCTGGAGGCGTTCACCCAGAAGCGTCAGCCCGATGACCGCCGCGGCCACCGGATTCGCCAGGGTCAGCACCGCGAGGGGCGCGCCCAGGCCGCCGTGGTAGGCGGTCTGGGAGAGCAGCAGCCCGCCCACCGCGAAGGCCGCGACCAGCACCGCCACGACCACCACCTGCCAGAGCGGCAGTCCGTCCGTGCCCGCTCCAGGGCCGCCCGGCATACCGCCCCCGGCGGCGGCGACCGTGATCGTCTGGGTGAGGGCGGAGGCGACACCCGAGGCGACACCCGAGGCCGCCGCGTGCGGCAGCCCCGGCCGGGCTCCCGGCCTGGCCAGCAGCGCGACCAGCGTCAGGGCCACGCCGCCCACGCCGAGGGCCTGCGGCAGGGTGAGCGACTCGTTCGGCTGTGCGCCCGTGCCCGCCGCCGTCAGCAGGATCGCCGCGAGGCCGACGAGGGTGAACGCCGTGCCCCGCCACTCCTTCCGGCTGACCTGCCGCCCGGCGCGGCGCGCGCCCAGCGGTACGGCCGCGACGAGGGTGAGCGCGCCCAGTGGCTGGACCACGGTGAGCGGCCCGTACGCCAGGGCCACCACATGCAGCAGCCCGCCGCTCGCGTTGAGCCCGACCGCCCACCACCAGGCGCCGCTGCCGAGCAGGGCGAGCAGTCCGGCCTTCGGTGCCGTACGGGCGGCGAGCCGCTCCTGGGCCACGGCCGCGGCGGCGTACGCGACGGCGGAGAGCAGGGACAGGGTGACGGCGACCACTGTCGCGCCGCTCATCGGGCCGTTCCCGACGCGGCCAGCGGGACTCCGGACGCCGGGACGCCGGACGCCCGCGCCGGTTCCGCTTCCTTCGCCGCTCCCGGCCGCGCGTCCGCCGCCGTGCCGGATACACCGGGGCCGGTCCGTACGATCCGGGAACCGCGCCGGCCCGGCGCCCGTACGCATATCAGCGCGACGGTCAGCAGGGCGACGGCCACTACCGCGTCCAGCCAGTAGTGGTTTGCGGTGCCTATGACCACGAACAGTGTCGTCAGCGGATGGAGCAGCCAGAGCCAGCGCCACCGGGAGCGGGTGGCGGCGATGAGCCCGACCGCGACCATCAGGGCCCAGCCCACATGGAGCGAGGGCATCGCCGCGAACTGGTTCGCCATGGAGTCGGTCGCGGGCGCCGCGCTGTACGCCGTCGGGCCGTACACCCGGCCCGTGTCCACCAGACCGGTCGCCGTGAGCAGCCTCGGCGGGGCGAGCGGCATCAGCAGATGCAGGACGAGCGCGGCGCCGGTCAGTGCGGCGAGCACCCGGCGGGCCCAGACGTAGTGGCCGGGGCTGCGCCAGTAGAGCCAGCAGAGGAAGAGCAGCGTCGCCGGGAAGTGCACCGCCGTGTAGTAGGTGTTCGCCCACTGGACGAGCGTGCCGCCGTGCAGCAGCACACCCTGGACGGTGCCCTCGTCCGGGAGCCGGAGCGCGCGCTCCCAGTCCCAGACCCGGTGGGCGTTGCGGAACGCCTCGGCGGTGTGGCCGGTCGCGGCCTGCCTGCCGAGTTTGTACACGAGGAAGAGTCCGGCGACGAGCAGCAGTTCTCGTACGAGGGGCGGTCGGGCGGGAGTGTCCTGCTCCCGTTCGGCGGGCCCAGTGCGGGCGTGTATCACCCGACCCCCTTGCAAGGACAGCACGTCGCGTGTGACGGCGTGGTGGTGCGGCGACGCGGTCAGGACCGCGCCCTATCGATACGCCAGTGTACCGATACGGATTCGTATCGGTACACTGGCGTATCGGAACCCCTGAAGGGCAGCCCGGGGGCGGTAATCGGACAGGGAGAGACGATGACATCGCAGCGCCGCTCCAAGATCACACCGGAACGGGAGCTGGAGTTCTACGAGGCCGCTCTGGACCTGGTCAGGGAGAGCGGCTACGAGTCGCTGACCATGGAGGGTGTCGCCGCCCGGTCACGCTGCGGCAAGTCCACGCTCTACCGTCAGTGGCGCACCAAGCCCCAGCTCGTCGCCGCCGCGCTCCGGGGCACGAGCTGTGTGAGACTCGCGGACATCGACACCGGCACCCTGGCGGGTGATCTGCGGACGGCGGTCTGCGCGGCGGCGACCGGGGCGGGACGCGACACCGCGCTGCTGCACGCGCTCGCCCATGCCGCGCTCCAGAATCCGGAGCTGCTGCGGGCCCTGCGCGAGGCCGTCATCGAACCGGAGATCCAGGCGATCGAGACGATGGTCCGCCGCGCCGTGGAGCGCGGCGAGGTCGCCGCGGACAATCCCGCGGCCGAGTTCGTGGCCGCCCAGCTCATCGGTGTCATGCGCGCGCGGCCGATACTGGACAGCCGGAACGCGGACGAGCCGTATCTGATCCGCTTCCTGGAGTCCTCGGTCTTCCCCGTGCTCGGGCTGGAGGTCACCTCGCCCGTATGAACGGCGGACCGTCGCCCGAGCGGATGACGACGGTCGGTCGGTCCGCGCCGCACCGTGGGGACGGGGGCGGCGCGACTCCCGGTCCGGTGGGCCCCTCACACGCTGAGGGGCCCACCGGCGTATGGGGCCGTGGAGCCGTTCGAGGCCGGAGCCGTACATCCGTCTCGTATCCGGCCCGTCCAATGGCGTACCGGTAGCGATCCGGACATCTCCCTGTCCTGTACAAGCCGTTACAGGAGCGCTTCCCGGACAGCGGGACTTTCGCCACGTCGGCGGCGCCCGCGCGCCGGACGGCCGGTTCGAGTCGGCCGAATCAGCTCACGGACCGTCAGTTCCGGCCAGGCACTGGCCAATTGCATAGATGTCGGCGGTCCGACACTGGCATATACGCTCCACCCGAACGGCCCACGGGATGTTCGCACATCGCTTTTCCGCACGTCGCTTTTCCGCCCCTCGCCGTACCAGGAGGCCGATCATGACCTGTGTCTCGGAGCAGAGTTCGGTCCAGCAGCTTCCGGCTGTGCCGTTCTACTGCCCGGTCCCGCCGGCGCGGCATCCGGCGGTGGAGGCGCTCAACGACCAGACCGTACGGTGGATGCTCAAACAGCGGCTCGACAGCGACGAGCATCAGCTCGAACGTCTCGCCGTCTGTGACTTCGGCGGTCTGACGGCGTCGACGATGCCCTACGGAGAGCTCGAACGGCTCATCCTCATGGCCAGGTTCCACGCCGTGCTCTTCTCGCTCGACGACGGTGTGTGCGACGAGTCCGGGGCCACGGCGGATCTGCTCGCCCAGGAGACCTCACGCATCATGCGCGCCGTGGAGGCGCCCGCCGCGCGGGGGTCCGGCGACTCGCCGCACACGGCCGCGCTGCGCCGGCTGCGGCTGGAGACGGAGCGGTTCGCGTCACCGCGCCAGTTGCACCGGCTGACGGAGGCGATGCGTGTCTACACCTCGGGGCTGGTGTGGGAGGCGTCCTGGCGCCGCAACTCCCGGCTGCCCTCGCTCGACGACTACATCACCCTGTGGATGCGCGCCATCGGGATGGCGCCCTCGACCGCGATGATCGAGATCGTCGGCGGCTTCTCCGTGGCCGACGAGGATATGCAGGACGCCCGGATACGCGCGCTCACCGAGATCACCTGGACGCTGGTGAGCTGGGACAACGATCTCTACTCGCGGAACAAGGAGCTGCTGCGCGCCGGTGACAATCTGAATCTGATCGATGTCCTGTGCCAGGAGGAGGGGCTCGATCCGAAGCGTGCGCTCGTCCGCGTGGTGGCGATGCGGGACCGGGTGATGGTGCTCTTCGACCGGCTGGCCGCACAGGTGCTGAAGGAGGCCGGCAACGATCTGCGCCGGTACGTCAAGGGGCTCGGCCAGTTCGTGCGGGGCCATCTCGACTGGGCGTCGATCTGCCCCCGTTACTCCGTGCCGTCGGGGCCGAAGGCGGCGCCCGGCGGCTGGTGGAAGCAGCGGCCCGCCGACGACAGCGAGGAGCCGCTGCCCATTCCCACGATCTCCTGGTGGTGGGACCAACTGGACCCGGCGTACTGACCGTACGGCTCGCACCGGACCGTACGGGCAGTAGCGCCGGCCGTCCGGCGGTGACGGACACCGCCGGACGGGCTCTGGGTGACGGCCGTCAGATACGACGGCCCGTCACTGTCCGTTCCACCAGCGGGTCACCGCCCGCCAGGCACGCCGAGGCGCGTTGCCCGGGAGCGGCTCCGCGCTCGCCGCCGTGAAGGCCGGGACCTCGCGCGGCGCCTCCCGCGCCGGCACCGCGCGCTCCGCGACGGACTCGGCGGGCGGGGAGTGCGGCGGCGGCTGGGATCCGGAGACCGGACGCGGTGAATCCACCCGCCACTGCGGTCGCCGGGCAGCGGGCGTCGCGTCCGGCGGTCCTGTGACATCCTGCGGCGGCCGGGGGGCGAACGTCGCGGGCAGCTCCAGCAACTGACGGGACATCAGCGCGGCCGAGTAGCGGAGTTCGTGCTCCTCCACGGCGAGCTGGAGATCGGGCAGCCGCAGCAGCAGCGCGTCGATCCCGGTGTCGGCGATGGCACGTCCGATGTCCTGCCCCGGACACTCGTGGGGGCCGCCGCTGAAGGCGAGATGCGCGCGGTTTCCGCGCATGGAGGCGGTGGGATCGGGGCGTACCACCGGGTCCGCGTTGGCCGCCGCGATTCCGACGATCAGCGCGTCACCCGCCTTGACGCGCTTGCCGCCCAGCTCGGTGTCGCCGACCGCCCAGCGGCCGAAGATCGTGGTGAAGGGCGGCTCGTCCCACAGCGTCTGCTCGACCGCCTCCGGCAGGGTCATGTGCCCACCGCTCAACCGCGCCCGGAACCGTGGGTCGGTGAGCACCATACGGAGCACATTGGCGATGAGATTGGCGGTGGTCTCGTAGGCCGCGATGAGCACCAGCCGCAGATGCTGGCCGACCTCGTCGTCGGTGAGTCCCGCCGGGTGCTCCGTCAGCCAGGTGGCGAAGTCCTCCTCGGGGGTGTCGCGCCGGCGGGCCACGAGCCGGCGCAGCACGGTCATCACGTACTCGTTGCTCTCGTTGGCGGTCTCGGTGCCCTTGATCATGTCGCGGGCCGCCTGCACCAGCCGCTCGTTGTACTCCTCGGGCATCCCGAGGATCTGTGCCATCACCATCATCGGCAGATGCTCGGCGAAGCGGCTGACCAGATCGGCCCTGCCGTCCTGGCAGAACTCGTTGACCAGCCTGTTGCTGTAGCGGTTGATATGACGGCGCACACCCCGGTGGTCGATACGGGCGATCGAGTCGGTGACCGCGCCGCGCAGCCGCTCGTGCTCCGCGCCGTCCGCGAAGACACAGATGGGCTGCCAGGTGAAGACCGGGGCCAGGGGATGGCCGGGGGGCGCGGTGCCGTCGTGCTGTGCGCTCCAGCGCCGTGAGTCCCGGGAGAACTGCGACGGCGTACGCGTCATATGCAGATTCTCGCTGTGCCCGAGGACGAGCCAGGCAGGTACGTCGCCGTGGAGGAGCACGGGCGCGACGGAACCGTGTTCGGCGCGCAGCTTCTCGTACAGACCCATGGGGTCGTTCTCGGCCTCGGGTCCGTAGAGCCGGCGCAGTCCGTCGACGCCCGTACCGGCGGCCCGGGGACGGGCGGTGCCCGGAGTGTGGGCCGGGCAGCCCGGAGGCGGCGCCGGACGGTCGTCGGACCCGGACTGGTGGGAGGAAGGGGTGGTCACGGGCAGTCACTCCAGGGGGACGTGGCCAGCGAGTGCAGATAGCGCGTCAGGGTCAGCAGGGCATCGCGGCAGGAGGCCCGCTGCCGGGCGTCGCAGTCGACCATCGGGACCTCGTCGGGCAGGTCCAGTGCCTTCCGCAGCGCCTCGACGGGGTGGTGCGGCGCGTCGGGAAAGGTGTTGACCGCGACGACGAACGGTATGCCGCGCTCCTCCAGGCGTCCGATCACGTCGAAGCTCACTTCGAGTCGGCGGGTGTCCACCAGTACGACGGCCCCCAGGGCGCCCTCGAAGAGGCCGTTCCACAGAAACCAGAACCGCTCCTGGCCCGGGGTGCCGAAGAGATAGAGCACGAGCTGCTCGGTGATGCTGATACGGCCGAAGTCCATGGCGACGGTGGTGGCGGTCTTGCTCTCGACACCCGAGTTGTCGTCCACCCCGACCCCGGCCTGGGTCATGGTCTCCTCGGTGGTGAGCGGACGGATCTCGCTGACCGAGCCCACCATCGTCGTCTTGCCGACCCCGAATCCGCCGACGATCACGATCTTCACCGCGGAGGTGGCCGTGGTGGGCAGGATGTCCTCGCTCCTGGGGCCGGTGACCGTGTCAGAGTCTCTGAAGTCCATGCATCACCGCTTCCAGAAGGGACCGGTCGGGGAGGGCCGCGCGGACGACGGGCGCCCGCGATTCGGCCAGTCCGGCCGTGAGGAGTTCGGTCAGCAGCGCGGTCACCACGCTGAACGGGAGGGTGAGATAGGCGGACAGCTCGGCCACGGAGAGCGGTGCGCGGCACAGCCGCAGAATGGCGGCCTGTTCCGGCTGCACCGTGGGTGACGGTTCGTCACGTGCCATGATCATGGTGACCAGATCGAGCGGTACGCGTTCGGCGCCGTCCGGTCCCCCGGTGATCACGTACAGCCGTTCCGGATCTCCCACGTCCGCCTCGGGTTTTCTGCGTTCCCGCTGGGGAGGCGTACTCATCCGGCCTGCCCGTCGTATCCGGCCCGCCCGTCATGGCGCGGTGGACTGGTGAGATGGGCGCCGATACGGACGACCATGTCCCTCATCCGGGCGCCCACCAGACCCGCGTCGACCGTCTCGTCGGCGAGCACCGCGAGATACGCGCCCTCCCCGGCCTCCATCAGATAGAAGAAGCCGCCCCCGATCTCGATGACGACGAGCCGCATCCGTCCGTCGCTGTGCGGGATCTCCGCGGCGACGGCGGCGGCCAGGCTCTGGAGTCCCGCGCAGGCCGCGGCGAGCCGGTCGGCGACATCGGGGTCACCGCCGTGTCTGGCGATCCGCAGTCCGTCCGCGGAGAGCACCACGATCTGCTGGATCTGCGGTACTCCGTCGGCCAGTTCCTTGAGCATCCAGTCCATATTGGCCCGATCGGCCCGCTGCTGGATCACTTCAGCTCTCCCTTGCCCCACACGTCGTCGGATTCGCCACGGTCACCGGGCCCGGCCTGCGTGTCCCCCGCTTCGGCGGAAGGCTCCCTCGGGGTGCCGTTGACCGCCTTGGTGAACGCTTCGAGCCAGACGCCGGGTCCGGGTTTGTTCCCGGGGGTGCCGGTCCGCCCATGGCGGCCGTTCCCTCCGGCTTCACCATCCCCTCCGGCTTGCCCGCCACCGCCGGCACGACCGCCGGCGGATCCTTCGGCACGGCCTGCGTTGTGACGGACGTCGCCGCTCTGCCCGTTGCTCCGGGGAGCCGCGCCCCGGCCCGGGGCGCGGAGGCCGAGATTGTGGGAGCCGAGCGGGGCGCGGCCACGGCTGCGCCGCTGCGGCAGCCCGTTCTCCGTCCACTCCGTCACCACGGGAGCCCCGTCCTCCATGGCCGCCGCGGCCGACGGCACCGGCGCGGCCCGCCTCGGTCCGGTGACCGGCCTGGGCACCCGCTTCTCGGGGCGCAGCATGTCCTTGGTGGGCAGATCGACCGAGCTGCCCCGGGGTCCGGCGGCGGCGCCGATGCCATGGGCGATACCGGGCGCGGGTCCGGTGGTGACGACATCGCGCGGCACGATGAGGACGGCCCGGACACCGCCGTACGCCGACTGCCGCAGCGAGACCTGCAAGTTGTACATCTGGCAGAGCCGGCCCACGACGGCCATCCCGAGCCGGGGGGTCTCGCCGAGGTCGTTGAGGTCGATACCGGCCTGGGCCTGGGCGAGCATCCGTTCGGCCCTGGCCCGTGCCTCCTCGCTCAGGCTGACTCCGCCGTCCTCGATCTCGATCGCGATCCCCGTCTGTACCTCGACCGCGGTGACATGGACACGGGTCTGGGGCGGTGAGTAGCGGGTGGCGTTGTCGAGGAGTTCGGCACAGGCGTGGATGAGCGGTTCGACGGCCGTGCCGACGATGGCGACCTTGGCGATGGAGTGCAGATCGACCCGCTGGTACTCCAGGATCCGGGACATCGCCCCGCGCAGCACGCTGAACAGCGGTACGGGCCTGGGCCATTGGCGGCCGGGGCGGGCCTTGCCGAGCACGGCGATACTGTCGGCGAGCCGGCCGATGAGCGCGGTGCCGTGGTCGATGCGCAGCAGATCGTCGAAGACATCGGGGTCGCGCCCGTGGTGCTCCTCCATCTCCCGCAGCTCGCCCGCCTGTTGGTGCACGATGGCCTGAACGCGACGGGCGATGTTCACGAAGGAGCGCTGCGCGGAGTCGCGCATGGCCTCCTCGTCGTCCACGATCTGAAGCACGGAGCGGAGCAGGGAGCGCTGGGCGGAGGGGAGTTCGCGGTACCGCTCGTCGCCGTCCACGACCGCGCGCATCACCTCGGCGGGCGACTCGCCCTGGCGGAGCCGGTGGATCGCGGCGGGCATCAGCTCCTTGCCCAGCCGTACGGTCCCCTCGTCGTGCTCCGCGAGACGCCGCTCCAGCTGTGTGAGCCGGTGGGCGTAGTGCTCATGGAGGACGCCGACGGTCCTGCGCCGCCTGGACAGTTCGACGGCGCACCAGGTGACCAGGACCGTGGCGGCCGTCCCGTACAGCACGAGCGGCATCCGCGCGGTGTCCGCGGCCAGGGCCACCGCCACGGCCGTCGCCGCCGCCATCAGGGCCGCGGGGAGCAGCAACGCGCGGACGGCGGGAGACGCTTGATCATTCGGGGGTGCTTCGAGACGAACCATGTAAGCCCTCTGGCGGTCGATTCAGATCGGGTCATTCGCACGATCACTACACATGGCGAACATATGCCTGATTTCGTGTCAACTCGGCGCGCTCCGGGTGAGCTTAGCCCGATCGGATAAGAGCTTCGGCATATTCCCGTAACCCCCTGCACGCGCCACCGCGCCGGGCATAGACTCGCGCGTTTGCACGCTGCGCTCGCCCTGACACACAGCGAGTGACGGATTTCGCGCGGGAACGAGCGAGAGTCCGTCCCCCGGCGGGAACGGCCCGCGGGAACGAGCGAGGGACCGCCCCCTGCCGGGAACGGCCCCTGCTCTCAGGTCTCTCTCCTCGACGAGATCAGACGGGCACATCCCCTTCGAGGAGTCCGGCCAGTTCCTCGGCCAGCGCGGGGGTCGCCCGCTGGAGCGCGGCCACATCGAGTCCCTCGTCGCCCAGGACCGACAGCAGGGCCCGCTCCCCCACCGCCAGGACGACAACATGCCCGCCGCCGCAGCGGACGACGACATCGCGGAGCGCGCCGGTCCCGGCCTGCTCCGCCATACGCGCACCGAGCCCGAGCGTCGCCGCCGCCAGCGCGGCGACGGCTTCCGGCTGGACGGTGTCCGCGTCGGCGGCCACCAGCAGCCCGTCGGTGGTCGAGAGGACGCTCTCGGACACTCCCATCACGTTCTCCCGCAGCGACGCCAGAACATCGACAAGTGAACTGACGGACGAACCTACATACATGATGTGCGCTCCTTGATGACGTTCCGGCTGGGGTCCTGCCGAGCTCCTGCCGAGGGATGCCGTACAGAGGCTCCGGGTTCTCCACTCCATACAACTCACTCAAACAGGGTGTTCGGAATGTCCTGACGGACGGGTGACGGGGGTACGCCGTGGCAGCGCGCCCTGCGGTGTCCGGGCGGCCGTGGCCACGTCCTGTGCGCCGGGGAGGACGCGGGGCGCGGTACTCGGCCGGTCGGCCGGGAGCCCGTTCTCCCACTGGACGAGCTGAAGACCGTTCATACGGATCAGGTCCGCCATGACCCCGAACAGGCCCCGCCCCAGGGTGAACGCGAGATCCCGTGGGGTACGGCGGCCGTTGGCGACGGCGAGCAGGGCCTGATAGCGGCCGGTGAGCCGGCCCGCGGCCCGGTCCGCGCCGGCGGAGGGCCGCATCCTCACCCTGGCGAGATCGGCGGGCGAACCCCACTGCCGGGAGACGAGTGCCAGCCGGCGCGCGGTCTCCTCCGCGACGGCGCGCGGTTCGATGCCGCGCGGAGCCAGCACGGCCGGCGCCACCGGGCCCACCTCCCAGCCCTCGGGCCGGACGAGGGACATCGCGAACGCTCCCTCGAAAACCGTTGCCACGCAGAGTATTTCGAGTTCGGCGGCGCCGATCAGGCCCGCGCCGACCAGCGCCGCCGCGTGATCGTCCCGGTGCCGGACAGCGGTCAGCCCGGCCGCCCAGCCCGCGTCGTCGATACGGCCCGACTTCAGCAGGACGGACTCGGCCGAGGGCGTTCCCGGGGTCTCGATCGCGCCGATGAGCCCGTCGCGCAGATGGATCGTGCCACCCGGCGACGCGGAGACCGTCACCGTGCCGCTGAATCCCTCCCGCCGCAGCCGCCGCAGCAGCGCGGGAATGTTCCGGGGCGACGCGTCCGGCTGCGGCGGACCGTGGCCGGCCGGGTCCTCGGTCATGCCAGCACCTCCGCAGCGTGAGCGTCGAGATGCCGCATCGCGAGCGCCAGATTGGTCCGGTCCCGGTCCAGCGCGGCGACCAGGAGCAGCGGATCACCGGTGCGCCGTACGGTCCGGATCACGTGATAGCGACGCGTGGTCGTCACGACCACGCTCTCCAGTTCGCTCCCGGCCCCCGCCCCGCCCACCCGGTCGGTGATCACGGCTGCCAGTTCGGCCGTCCCCACACCGTCCCCGGTCTCCAGCACATCTCCGACCACGCAGTAGGTGAGCCCGGTGACCGCGTCCACCAGCGCGGCTCCCGTGACCCCCGGGGTCCCCAGAAGCCGGGAAAGGGACGCTTCGATCGCTGACACGTGTACCCCTTCATTTTCAGCCACATCCATCAGTATCCTAATCCGCAACTTGCGCTTTAGTGACCGATCTTGACGCCTTTGGTCCCCTGGCTTTCCGCCAAGGGCGGGCGACCGCCGCCAGTTCGAAGAAGAGGACCACGCCATGAACCTGGAGACCTCGCTCAAAGAGGCCATGACCATCGACGGCGCCATCGGTGTGGCGCTGGTCGACTACGAGAGCGGCATGTCGCTCGGCGCCCTGGGCGGGGGCCGCGGCCTCGATCTGGAGGTCGCCGCCGCGGGGAACACCGAGGTGGTACGCGCGAAGGTCCGCACCCTCGCGACACTGGACATCGACGACGCCATCGAGGACATCCTGATCACTCTCGGCAGGCAGTACCACCTGATCCGCCCGCTCACCGCCAGCCGCGGCACGCTCTTCCTCTACATCGCGCTCGACCGCTCCCGCGCGAATCTGGCACTGGCCCGCCACGGCCTCAAGCGGATCGAGGCCGCTCTGGACATCTGACGCTCCGCCCGGGGAGGCTCGGGAGCGCTGTCGGGCGGGGCTCGCCGGACGCGCTGATACTGACCACATGACCCGACACGGAGAGCTGGGCACGGCTCTGCATCGCTGGCGTGACCGCATCGCACCGGCCGAGGCCGGACTGCCCGCGGGCGGGACCCGCGAGGCGCTCGGGCTGCGGTACGAGGAGCTGGCCCAGCTCACCGGGCTGTCCGTGGACTATCTGGTCAGACTGGAGGAGGGACGGGCGACCTCCCCCTCGGTACAGGTGCTGACCGCGCTGGCGCGCGCCCTGCGGCTGTCGGAGGACGAACGCAGGCATCTCTTCCTGCTCGCCGGGCAGTCACCACCCGGTCTCGGACGTGTTCCCGAGACCGTTCCCCCCAGCGTGCGGCGGCTGCTCGGCCGGCTCGCGGGGACTCCGGTCGGTGTCCATGACGCGGCCTGGAACCTGATCACCTGGAATCCCCTCTGGGCCGCGCTCCTCGGCAATCCGTCGGCGCTCCCGGGGCGTGACCGCAACGCCGTCTGGCAGCACTTCAGGGGCCTGCCCAGCAGGATCACCCAGACCGAGGAGCAGGAGGCGCGGTTCGAGGCGGCCCTCGTCGCCGACCTCAGGGCCGCCACGGCGCACTACCCGACCGATGTACGGCTGCGGTTCCTCATCGGGGAGCTGCGGCGGGTGAGCGGCCGGTTCGCCGGGCTGTGGAACTCCCGTATCGCCGGTTTCCACGACACGGGCATCAGGACCGTCCACCATCCCGATGTCGGGCCGCTGACGCTGGACTGCGACACGCTCGCCGTCCCGGGGTGCGATCTCCGGGTCTCCGCCTACTCCGCCGCGCCCGGGACCGCCGCCGCGGACAAGCTCAGGCTGCTCGACGTGATCGGCGCCGAGCCGATGCGCGACCGGGCCGCCGACCCGGCGTGGGACCCCGGTCAGGGCCCAGGACATGCCCCCGTCTCCCACCCGGCCGCCGGATGCGATCCCGCCGCCGCTCCCGCCGACCGGTGAGCGTCGCCTCCGCGGTGCCACCGGCGTCACCCGATCGGGTGCCTGGAGGTCGTTGAACGCTCACTGGTGTCCGGGACGGCCCCGACCGGCCCGAGCCGCCGGACCCCCGCACCCACCGACCGGGGGCGAAGATACGGCCGGTCGGCTCATGCGGCGATGCGCGGGGCGCGGTCCGTTCCTACCGTGGCGGAATGATCACCAGATCCGTGACGCGCTCCGCGTTCTCCGCGACGGTGGCCTTCGCCACCGGTTTGCTGGTCCTTTCGCCCGCGCCCGCACCGGCCGTCGCGGATCCCCGGACCGATCCCTCCGTACGGGCCGAGGGCCTGCCCGTCGCCGCCGCGTCCTCCGCGTCCCCCACGTCACGGACCTCCTCCGCGTCCCCCTCCGCCTCCGCGTCCCCCTCGCCCGCCGCGTCCTCCGCGTCCCCTTCACCGCGCCGCTCGCCGCGCCGCTCACCCCGTCCCTCGGCCGCCCCCGTCGCCCCCGCCGCCGCCACGGGCCCCGTCGAAGGCACCCTGTACCGGTCGGGCACACAGGTGCGGCCCAAGCGCGGCACTCCGGCGCCGCCCCATGTGTCCGCGCTGTCCTGGCTGGTCGCCGACGCCCGGTCGGGTGATGTGCTCGCCGGACACGAGGCACACCTTCCGCTGCCCCCGGCCAGCACCCTGAAGACGCTGTTCGCCGTCACCGCGCTGCCCCATCTCCCCAAGGACGGCGAACACGAGGTCACCGAGGCCGAACTGGACGACGTCGGGGAGGGCAGCAGTCAGGTGGGGGTCGTCGCCGGCGACACATACGCGGTGGAGGACCTGTGGCGGGGCGTCTTCCTCAGCTCCGGCAACGACGCGGTGCGCGCGCTCGCCGAGATGAACGGCGGCTGGGACTCGACGGTCAAACAGATGCGGGTGAAGGCGAAGCTGCTGGGCGCGTACGACACGCATGTGGTGTCCCCGGACGGCTATGACGCCGACGGACAGGTGTCCTCCGCGTTCGATCTGGCGGTCTTCGGCCGTACGGGCCTGGCCCTGCCCGAGTTCGTCGAGTACAGCTCGACCGTCGACGCCCAGTTCCCCGGCTACGGCGGCACCTTCGGCATCGTCAACACCAACCGGCTGCTCACCGGCGAGGACGGGGTCGAGGAGTACCCCGGGCTGATCGGTATCAAGAACGGCTACACCTCGGAGGCCGGCTACACCCTGATCGCGGCGGCCAAGCGCGGCGGCCGGACCATTCTGGTCACCGTCATGAACCCGCAGTGGGGCGGTGTCCACGAGGTCTACGAGGAGGCCAGGTCGCTGCTGGACTGGGGGTTCCGCGCGGCGGGCCGGGTGACTCCCGTGGGCTCGCTCAAGCCGCCGCCGGCGCCCCTGCCGCCGAGGCCGCCGGTGAAGGACGGGCCGGTTCCCGGGCCGGTCGCGCGGGCGCTCGCCGCCGCGGCCGCCCCGGCGCCCGCTCCCAGGCCGACACCGAAGCCGGTGGCGGCCCAGGCGCCGCCCGCGCGAGCGGACGAGGAGGATCCGGGATACGGGTACTTCATGCCCCTGCTCTTCATCGGCTCGGCCTGTCTCGCGGCCGTCGCGCTCTACTTCCTGCGCCGCGCCGCCCGGCGCCGGGCGGCCTGAGATACGAGGGGTTGAGGTACGAGGGGTGAGGTACGAGGGGTACGCCCTCGCCGGTACGAGGAGCGCCCCGCGAGCGTCCGTACCACCGCCGTCCGTACCACCGCCGTGCACACCCGGATCGCCGGGCGGGACACGGCGGTCTACCAGTGGGCGGGCCGGGTGAGCGCCGCGGGCAGCCGGGTGGCGGCGTCGCCCCTCGCCGCGTTGACCTGTGTCTGGACCAGGAAGACCGCTCCGGTCAGATCGGCGCCCCGCAGATCGGTGTCCCTGAGGTCCGCCCCGATCAGATCGGCCAGCCGCAGATCGGCGCCCCGCAGATCCGCGGCGATCAGACACGCCCCGCGCAGATCGGCGCCTCTGAGGTCGGCGCCCTTGAGCTTCGCGCCGAGGAGATCGGCGCCTCTGCGGTTCTTCCTCCTGCCGGGGACCTGGGCCCGTACCAGCTCGCTCGTCCGCAGCAGCAGCGGGTTGACCGCCCCTCGCCGGGCCGCCATGTCCAGTTCCAGCAGGGTGCCGGCGTCGCTCAGGGTAAGACGTTCCGTCGTGTCGAGAGCGGCACGGAGTTCGCCGTACAGCGGACGGGCGGGCTCCAGCGTCAGGGCTTCGCCGAGATACCAGAGCAGCTCATGGAGCTGTCGCATCACCGGAAGCACGGCGAACATCCGCTCGGCGCTCCCGGGCGCCCGCCGCCAGTCCTGTCCGCCGAAGGTGATCCGGGAGACCTTCTGCCCCGCGCCGAAGCAGTCGTACACCGTGCATCCCCGGTAGCCCCGCTCCTTGAGGCGCTGGTGGATACCGCAGCGGAAGTCCGTCCGAAGGTGGTGGCAGGGCTCTCCGGCGGCCTTGTCGACGGGGAAGTCGGCCGAGGCCGAGAGGGTCAGCGCCACACAGCACAGCCCGAAACAGTTCTCGCAGTCGGCGCGCAGGCCGGGATCGGGCCCGGGGCCCGGCTGTCCGGCGGACCGGTCCGGGTGCGGGGCGTCGGGCTGCACGGGCAAGGGTTCCGGTCTCCTGTCAGAGGTGCGCGTCGTCCGCCGGTGACAAGGCGCCGGCCGTGAGCTGCCCGCGTACCGAGGTGCTGACGTTGCTGCTTCGGTTGCTGAAGTACTGAGGTGCTGAGGTTCCGATACTGCGGGGCCGGGTCGGCCCCCGGCCACTGGTTTTCAGCGTCGTGCGTGAGGAGCCTCCAGCGCCCGGCGCGCCCGTGCCGCCAGCCCGTCGGCGCCGCACCGCTCGGCCAGCTCCAGCCCGGCGGAGAGTTCGGCCGGGGAGCCCGCCGCCATGCCGTACTCGACACGGGCGACGGCGAGTTCGTACCGGGAGGGCGACGATTCGAGATGCGCGACGGCCTGGGTCAGCAGCCCGGTCCGCGCCGCGCCCTCCCGCAGGGACGCGGCACAGCACAGCGCGACCCCGATGGCGGTGTGCGTGCCGAAGCGTTCGGCCCGGTCACGGGCGTACGCGGCGAGCTGGGCCGCGCGTGCCGGGTCGTCCTCCGCCAGCGCGTAGGCGAGGTCGCACGCCCAGGGAGCCATCACGATGTTGTGCCGGCCGCGCTCCATCAACGCCAGCCCGGCCGCTTCCAGTTCGGCGACGGCCTCCTTCCGGCGGCCGAGTGCGAGCAGCAGCCGGCCACGTACGGACGGCGCGTCGGGAATGACGATCGAGGAGGAGTACGGCGGGAGGAACGCGTGGCGCTCGGCGGCCTCCCGCGCCTCGTCGACATGGCCGCGCGCGAGCAGTGTGTCGATGAGCATGGAAGCGGCGTCCCAGTGCATCGGCAGCCCGTTCCCCACCCGGTCGGCCAGCCGCAGGCTCTCGCGCAGATAGGCCTCGGCCTCGGTGAGATCGCCACGTCTGCGGTGGACATGGCCGACCAGCGCGTGGGCGAAGGCGAGATGACCGCCGCTCCAGCCGGAGATCTCGAAGGCCCGCAGTCCCTCGGTGAACAGACTCTCCGCGCGGTCGAGCCGGTCGGCGAAGGCATAGGACAGTCCGAGCAGAGCCGGCGGTTCGAAGCCCCAGGCCGTGTCGGTCCAGCCGACCCCGGCCGCCAATCCCCCGTTCAGCAGGGCGCGTTCGCCGATCTGGACGATCTCCTCGGCGCTCTCGCCCCGGGCCGTGCCGTCGAAGGCGCGCAGCATCAGCAGCACACGCTCGGTGTTGTCACGGCCGGTGAGCCCGGCGGCCACCCGGTCGAGGCGGCGGGAGCGCCCCGGGCCGTCGTCCTCGATGGCCTGTACTCCCTCCCACAGGAAGTGCGCGGCCTGGAGCCGCATCCTGGCCTGGGTCTCTTCCGTACGGGCGACCTCGGTGGCCACCACATGGGCGGCGTCCCCGGTCTGGTTGTTGTGGGTCAGGGCCTGGGAGAGCCGGAACACCACATCGACCCGCAGGGCGTCGTCGAGCTGCTGGGTGTCGAGCGCCGCGCGCAGATGGCCGACCGTGGTGGCGGGTGAGGTGAGCAGGGTGGCACAGCCCAGTTCGTACAGCACCTCGGCCCGCACACTGAGCAGCGGTGGTTCCGCCAGGGCGCGTTCGAGACAGCGCCGGGCGGCGTCCGGCGCCCCCACCGCGAGATGCTCGGCGGCGGCTTCGCGGAGCTGCTCGACCAGCTCGGCGTCACCGTCCGGGTGCACTTCGAGCAGGTGCGGCGCCGCTGCCGCCGCTCCCCTGCCACTGCGGGAGACCGCCCACGCCGCGAGTCCGTGCATGGCGGTACGGACGGCGGCGGGAATGGCGCGGTAGACGGCGCCCGCGATCAGCGGGTGGACGAACTCCAGCGGGTCCACACCCGCCAGGATGCGCGCGGCCCTCAGCCGTTCGGCGCACTCGGCGGCCTCCTCATGGCTCATACCCGCCAGCGAGACGGCCAGATCGAGGGAGATGTCGGTACCGAGGATCGCGGCGGCCCAGGCGAACTTCGTGGTGGCCGTGCCCAGTTCCTCCAGCCGGGCGATCAGTCCCCTGCCCCGCGCCGAGGCACCGAGGGCGCGCAGCTCACCGGCGGACTCCTCGACGGGTTCGAGTCCGCAGTCCCTGACCTTGGCCAGCAGTTCGACGGTCTCGTACGCGTTGCCGCCGGTCACCGCCCACACCTCGCGGCAGAATGGGTCGTCCGCGTGCTCGCCCAGCGCGGCGCGGGTCAGGCCGGCCGTGGCGTCGGAGGTCAACGCCCGCAGACTGACGAGCAGTTTGGCCGCCGCGCCGAGGGTCTGGAGATATCCCTCGGTCTCGCCGACGGCCTCCTCGGTGCGGTACGCGATGACGACGAGGACGGGCAGACCGCCGGCCGGACGCCCGGCGAAGGAGGCGAGCCACGCGAGTGTCTCCAGGTCGGCCCACTGCGCGTCGTCGACGATGAGGACGAGCGGTCCGTGCGCCTCGACGAGCCGTCCGACCAGCGCGTCCAGCCCGTCCCTGACACCCTGCGGGTCGGCGTGCTGTTCGCCGGGCGGCGCTATGCCCAGTGCGGGACCGACGATCTCGTACCGGTCACCGAGGAGTTCCCGTGCGTCCGGGGCCCCTTCGCCGTCCCGCCCGTCCACCGTCACCGCGGGCAGGAGCAGTTGCCGTACGGCATGGAACGGGACAGAGGTGACGGTCTCACCGCCGCGCGCGGACCACACCGCGCGCCGTCCTGTCGCCATCCGGCGTACTTCGGAGAGCAGCGCGGTCTTGCCGAGTCCCGCCGCGCCCCGGTAGACGAGCACTCCGCCGGTGGGCTCTTCCGCGCACAGCGCGTCGACCGCGCGGGCCGCCGCCGCGAGTTCGGGCTCGCGCTCCAGCAAAGGGAGGGCGATCGGGTGTTCAGCCCGGTGCACCGGTGTCCCTCCTCTCGAACAATGTGCGCAGGTCACATGTCGAGCCTAGCCCCGGAGTGCCCCGAGTGGATCTGAATCCGCACGAATTCGGCCGTTCGACTGCGCGTCGGGCCGGGCCGGGAGTACAGGGCGTCATCGTCCGTCGGTGCGGCGGGATTCGTCACCGGCGTGGGGGTGTGCCACAGGCCGGGCAGTCGGGTCTGCGCTCGAAGCGCTCCTCCAGCGGTTCGGACAGCGCCATCAGATTGAGGCCGAACCGGAAGCCGGGCTCCATCTCCGGTACGCCGGTCAGCAGCGCGATCGCGGCGTAGACGAGGAGATGGC
Source organism: Streptomyces sp. NPDC055025 (assembly GCF_053608565.1). NCBI lineage: Bacteria > Bacillati > Actinomycetota > Actinomycetes > Kitasatosporales > Streptomycetaceae > Streptomyces > Streptomyces sp. NPDC055025. The sequence continues at coordinate 132,525 of NZ_JBSGVS010000009.1, read as the reverse complement.
CGGAGAGCCCCGCGGTGACGGCGTTCACGGGGTTCCACTCCATCCGGGGCGAGGCCGCCTCCTCGTCCTGGCCCGCGCCGAGCCGCAGATCGCGCCGCTCGACCTCGCCCGCGCGGTGGCACTCCCAGCACGCGCCACGGCCGGGCGCATGGACCCCGACCGTGACCAGGGGGCCGCGGTAGCCGGCGTCGAGCCAGGGGATTCCGGCGGCGAGACAGACCCGGTTGGCCCAGCGGCGGATCTCCGGCGGCCGGTCGGCGCAGAGCAGCAGCAGATCGTAGCCGGGCGCGAGCAGTGCGGCGAGATCGTCGGGACCGCGCACCTCGCGCCGCTCCGCGGTCAGCGCCACCCGTGAGTTGACCGCCTTCAGGGCCGCCGCCGCGGCGGTCGCCTTGGGCCGGCCGATGTCGCTCTCGTGGTAGAGCGGCTGTCTGTTGAGATTGGACAGCTCCACGACATCGCCGTCCACACAGTGCATCCGGCCCACACCCGACGCGGCGAGGCCCTGGGCGGCGAACCCCCCGGTGCCGCCGAGACCGAGCAGCAGGACCCGGGCCGACCGTAATCGTGCCTGGAGCTCCCAGGCCGTCGCGCGCGGTGAGAGATCCATCCAGCGCAGCAGGGTCACACCGCGGCTGTAGCGCTCACGGTCCTCCGCGGTGAGCGCGGCGGAGGGCTCCGCCCCGGCGTCCTCCAGGAATCCCGCCTCGTAGAGGTCGCCCATCGCCTCGGTGACCGAGCTGGGTTCGACTCCGGGGTGGCGGGTGACCACCTGGGTGACCGCCTCGGCGGGGGCGCGGGTCCCGTCGAGCGCCTCGGTCAGTGTCCAGATCCAGCCGTCGGGGTCGGTGACCTCGGCGCCGATCCCGTACACGACGCTGCCGATCCGTACGTTTCCGTCCACGGTGCGGTAGGCCCGGTGCTCGGGCTTCACCCGTGGCCGCCGTAATCCGGACAGCGGTTCCGACCGTCCGTCGGGTGTCATGCCCGTACCGCCCTCGGCTCCCTGGACCGCTCGGCCAGCTCCGCGGCGGCCAGCACGATCCTGAACTGATGTTCCGCCTGGTCACGGACCGGGATCCAGCGGGCGCGGCAGTCGGCCTCGAAGGCGGCGCAGCGCTCGGTGAGGAACTGGTCCAGGGTGGAGCGTACTTCGGCGAGCGGCTCCGGGAGGGCTCCCGCCGGAAAGCCGGGGAAAGGTCCGGTGAGCGGTACGGGCGGGGGGAGGGTCCCGGTGGCGGAACGGGGCTGGGCGACGGATTCGGGAACGAGCGTCTGATGCAGCAGTCCTGCCGTACGGACGACGAGCCGCCGCGCGGCGATCCGCAGTGCCATGATCCGTGCCCGGTTCATCGGCGGCAGAGCGCCGGAGCCCGTACCGGTGCCGCCGCGGGCGCCGGTTCCGGTGCCGGTACGGGCCCCGGTGTCGCCGCCCGTACGCGCGCCGCCGGACCGGCCGAGGGCCGCTTCCGGCGACCACTCGTCGGCGAGTCCCGGACTGACGGCGAGATATTCGTCGACCGGCGCGAGCAGTGGATCCACGGTGGCGAGGAGATCGGGCCGGACCCGCTCCAGCAGCCGGGCGAGCGTTCGCGCGTCCTGTCGGAGCGTACGGCTGATGGTCTCCAGGGCGCCGTGCGGATCGGGGTGCGATGAGGTGTCGCCGACCCCGTCGGCCGCCCACATCGGCGCTTCGACGACCGCGGTGACGGTGCCGTACGCGTGCGGATGGAACCAGGTGGAGGTGGCGGTGGCGGCGGGCAGCGAGACGAACTGATCTGTCTCCTGCGGCCGTGGCATGTCATAGACGCCCGGTCCCGGGCTCGGCCAGAAGAACGCGTCGTACGGGCCCAGTTCCACCGGGATCCTCAGATCGGCGGCGGACTGTGCCAGTTCGTCGGAGAGTCCGGGCAGGGCACGGGTGAGCTGTACGAAGCTGCCGCCCACGTCCACGCCGTGCAGCGAGCACTGGAGATAGGGGCGCAGTTCGTCCTGGAGAGCGAGCAGGGCCCGGGTCTCCGGCATGGGCTCCGCGCCGGGCTCGGTGGGCAGCCACTCGGGCTGTCCGTCGAAGCCGGGGCGGAAGAAGTTCCGGTAGTGCTGGGAGAACGTCATCGGGCCCTTGAGCCACCGCTCGTTGCGGCGGGCCCCGTCGGGATCGAGACAGAGGACGAAGTGCCAGGTGGTGTCGGTGAACCGGGCCGGCCTGCCGGGCCGCAGCAGATACCGGGCCAGGCGCAGCACCGTGAGCCCCCCGACCGGTTCGTTGGCGTGCGGTCCGGCGACCACCAGCGCGTGCCGGCTGCCCCGCCCCACGGACATCAGCCGGATCGGCTCCCCCGCCCGTGAGTTCCCGATGGACCGCAGGACCACCCGGTCGGGGTGCGCCGCGGCCAGGGCCGCGGCGCCGGAGGTCAGTTCATCGACCGTTGGATATCGCCCCGGCACGGTGACCCGTTCAGGAGCCGGTGGAGTTGCTGTCGCCCGTTGTCTCTTTCCTGTCCAGTCGACGGATCTTGATGGTGGCCTGCTTGCGGCGTGAGGTGCTGTCGCTCTTGACGGTTCCGCTCATGAGCCGCTCCTTCGACATCACGGTGCCCAACTCCGCGTTGTGCACCTGATGTGATGGTCCGTCACGGAATGGGAGGGCGTCAACACTTGCGAGGGGGGAGTCTGCGTACGCCTTCGCGACGCAGCCGCGGAACGCGGGACCCCGTGCTCCCCGGTAACCGACTCGGTGCCCCGGCCACGGGGATCGATACCTGTCGGGGGATAACGAAGGGGTGACATAAGGCCCTCGGATTCGCATCGGGGAACCCGTGGCCGCTCCATCGACCGTCGCATGGCCACCGGGTGGTCGCGGAGGTGGTGGACACCTCACGGCGATCACCCGGTGGCCCGCCCGCCCGCCGGGGTGGGATCACCCGTCGGCCGGGACCGGATCAGCGGCCGGGCCTCAGTGGAAGGCGCGCCTGTCGGCGTTCAGCGGGTCCGTGAGGCGGAGGGTGATGAACTCGTTGTTGTCCGCCTTGCCGGGCGTACGGCCCGAGGAGCCCGGGAAGTTGTTGTCGTTCATGACGGCCAGGGTGCGGTCGTCGATCAGCACGACGTCCTCAATCGTGGTGAACGGGAAGCGGAAGGTCTTCCCGAAGCCGCCGAGGCCCTTGGGGTTGGCGATGTCGAGCAGATCGGCGACCAGGGTCTTGTCCATGGCCCCGTCGTGGTTCCGGTCGCGGTTGTCGGCCAGGTAGATACGCTTGAACTTGGCCGAGTCGGCCTGGCCGCCGTCGCGCTCGATGACCAGGAAGCGGTGGGCGTCCAGGGCGATCGCGTCACCGATGGCGTTGTCGGGCGATGCCAGACGGTAGACCCAGCGCTTGCCGGTGTAGCGGCTCGTCCGCAGGTCGAACTCGCTCATGCGCAGGTCGCCGGGCGTGCCGCCGGCCACCCAGCCTTCGAGCAGCGGGTAGAGGTGACGGCCGTCGACCCCGCGGGCCATGCCCTCGAAGCCCTTGCTGCTGGGCAGGTTGGGGGCCGCGCCGTTCAGATACGGGTTCTCCGGCGCCTGGACGCCCTTGAGCGGGATGGGGGCCTGGAGGAGGCGGCCCTTCGACGAGAAGTGCAGCAGGAACGGGCCGAACTCGTCGCCGGTCCAGTACGTGCCGTCGGAGGCCCGGACGATGGACTCGACATCGAAGTCGGCGCCCGTCAGCACCCGGTCGGCGCGCGTGAGCGCGAACGGCACATGGCGGTAGGGGTCGCTCAGGTTGAAGCCGCCGAGCACCTTGACCTTGCCGGTGCGTGTGTCCGGCTTGATGTGGTGGACACGGAGCAGGAAGTCGGCGCTGTTGGCCTTGTTGCCGAAACCGTTGTCGGACAGCACGTCGTAGGTGCCGTCGTGACGGTTGAGGATGCCGCTGAACCCCTGGACCGGCTGGCCGGGGAACGGCGCGGCGATGCCGTTGACGGGCGCCGGGTCGAGGGCCGTGCCGGAGACCGGGCTGCCGGGTACATAGGTCTCGACCGGGAGGGAGGCGAATCCGGTCAGGGTGGCCCGGCCGAACTCGGCGGGACGGTGGTGGTGGTCGCGGTCGGCCACCGCGGGCGAGGCGAGGCCGACGGTCAGCGCGGCGGCACTGAGCATGATCAAGAGCTTGTTCATGACACGGACGGTAGAGACAGCGCATGACGTACACCCCAACGGCGGGCTACCCACGCACGAGCGGCAGACGGCCCGCCGGCCGGCCGCCGCCCGTGTCCGTACCGTCCACACCGCCCGGACGGGCGGATGGTTCAGGAAAGGTACGAGTTGCGGGTGTACGTCAGGTTGAACGTCCCGGTGTTCTTGAAGTACTTGCTGATCAGATAGGCCGGGTCGCCCGCGATGGAACCGGCCTGGAGGTCGCTGCCGTCGTTCGAGTCGTCCCAGGCCCAGGGGGTGTGCGCGGCGTTGTCCGTGCCGTTGTCACCGGCGAAGGTGCCCCAGGAGGCGTACGGGGGCTTCGAGTTGCGGCGCTCCCAGAGGCCGCCGGAGGAGAAGATGTCCACCAGCTCGTAGGACGCGGCACGGTCGTTGCCGCCCGTGGGCACCGAACCGGCGCCGCGACTGGGGCGGTAGACGATACCGTCGCTCCCGGGGAAACCGCCGCCGCTCCAGTTGTACATCCCGTGGCCCTTGGCCTCCTGGAAGACCGTGGGGTGCTGGGCGCCGTCATGGGTCTCCGTGAGCAGGGTGCCGTCGATGTTCTCGCGGTTGCCCTGGAACGGGCTGCCCGCCGGGATGTACGAGTAGTAGTTGTTGTGCGCCTGGGTCACGGCCGCCTGGAGAGTGCCGTAGGTGCTGCCGTCCTTGACGACGACCTCCAGGACCCCCTCCATGTCGTTCTCGTGCGAGGACAGCTTCCAGTCACGCGGGTGGTAGAACGCGTAGGTGATGTACCAGTGCGTCGCGGTCTCGACCACGGAGTAGTACGCCGTGCCGGTCAACCGTGCGGCGTTGGCGTCGAGGTTCTCCCAGTTGTTGAGGGTGTTCCAGTCCCCGTCGTAGTCGACGCGCGAGAGATAGTCGGCGGTGTAGGAGGACGACGCGCTGTCCTGGTAGTGGACCGGGGCCCAGCGATAGGCGAGATCGGCGTCGCTGGGCCCGGCGGCCTGCGCCTGGACGGGCACGGCGAGGAGTCCCGCGGAGAGCAGGAGGGCGACAAGGGCGGCACGGGCGGATCGCCGGAGTTTCACGGGGTTCTCCAGAGGTCGGACCCGGTCGTCGGACGACCGGGGGCAGTCCGGTGTGCGAACGGTCACCACTTTCCGGTCGCCGGATGACGCCCACCCCGCCACCGTCATGACGTGGACATGAAAAGTGTTGGGCCGCTGGACGCGCGTCGACCCCGCGCCGGCCCCGCGCCGGCACGGCGGACAGGCACACCGGGCCTACTCCGTCGCCGCCTCGATCAGTCGGGTCTGCGCCCTGCGCAGATGCGTACGCATACGGGCGGCCGCCGTCTCGTCGTCGTTCTCGCTGAGCGCCTCCAATACGCGTTCGTGCTCACGGCAGGTCTCCTCCGCCCAGCCCTCACGGAACGAGAGCCGGTACTGATGCGCGTGCGCGTGCAGCCGCTCCAGCGTCAGACGGAGAAACGCGTTACCGCTCAGAGCCGCGATCCGGTCATGGAAGACGGAGTCGTGGTGCAGATACAGCAGCAGCGTCGAGCGGCTTCTGAAGTCCCGCGCGGTCTCCCTCATCTCCGCGAGCTGGTCCGCGAGTTGCCGCAGATCGGACTCGGTCACCTGGAGGGCGGCCGCCGAGGCCGCCGCCGGTTCGAGCAGCAGCCGTACCTCGAACAGCTCGCGCAGACTGCGGCTGCTGAGCAGTGTCGCGGCCGTGTAGCCGGCCAGCGAACGCTTCACCACCAGCCCCTCCGCCTCCAGTCGCGCGAGCGCCTCGCGCAACGGGGTCGGTGAGATCGTCAACTCCTGGGCGAGCGTATTGATGTTCAGCTTCGACCCGGGCTCGATGTCGTGGTCGACGAGCCGCTGACGGATCGTGTCATAGGCGGTGTCCGCGAGTGCCTGTCGTCGAGGCGTGCCTGCCATCGTGCCGCTCCCGCTCCCGTTCCTGGTTCCGGACCGATTCCCGATGCCGTGATCCGTCGATTCTATTTTTTCCGGCTCTTTCCCTGGTCCGAGGTACCCGGCACGGTTTCCGCCCGCCCTCGTCCCCCGCAGAGTCGAACCCACCCCGGCCCTGCCGTCAAGACCCCTTGCGAGCTGCGTCTATATCGATGGAGTCCGCTTCGTGACACGGGATGTCCGGTCTCGATCCGGTAACGGGCGGTACGAGTCTTGACTGCGTCATGATGCTGGCTACTCTTCTGAAAAGTATACGAAACAAGGGTGTTCGCCGGACCCGACCGGGGCCTGCGGAGCGACACACACCCATGCCGGGCGGCACGGCGGGCGGGCGCGGACGGGGTGCCCGGTGGCCTGCCTCCCGCCCGGACTCCCGGTCCCATGGAACGTCCCACCCTCATGGAACATCTCACCCCGCCCCCTCCGCGGGCGGGTTTTCAGGACCAGGTAATTCGCTCGACGGCTCGCGGCGCGGCCGGTCTCCGGACGTCCCGCGTGAAGCATCAAGGAGGATGACATGAAGCGTGGACCTGCCCTCATGACGGCGGCCACCGGTCTGGCTGGCGCCCTGGCGCTGACCGGCTGCTCCACCAGCGCCACGTCGGCGGGCGGTGGCAGCGGCGGCGGCCTGACGTTCATGACCTTCGAGACCCCGGCGCTCACCGCCACCTTCTGGGACACCTCCATCGCGGAGGCGCAGAAGGAAGTCCCGGACACCAAGATCAAGAAGATCGTCTCGCCGGACGCGGACCGCACGGCCTACGCCAAGCAGCTCCAGGCGTCCGGGCAGTTCCCCGACATCCTCTCCTCCATCAACCCGAAGGACTTCACCGCGGCGGGGCTGCTGAAGCCGTTCGACCAGAAGTGGCTGGACGACAACTTCACCGACCCCGACGGCAACGCCATCGACGGCAAGTCCTACATACCGCCCACCAACTCCCAGGTCATCCCGATGATCTTCTACAACAAGAAGATCTTCGCGGCCAACGGTCTCCAGCCCCCGACGACCTGGGACGAGTTCGTCGATGTCGTCACCACGCTCAAGAAGGCAGGTGTCACCCCGGTCGAGATGGCGGGCGGCGAGCCCTGGTCGGCGGCGATCCCGCTGTCGGGCATCATCACCGCCGATGTGCTGGGCGCGGACCCCGAGTGGATCCAGAAGCGGTACAAGAACGAGGTCAAGTTCACCGATCCCGGTATGACGGCCGCGGTCGGCAAGTACCGTCAGCTCGTGGACGCCGGCGCCTTCGACAAGGGCGCCCTGAGCGTGAGCTACGCGGACGCCAACAAGCAGTTCCTGGACGGCGAGAGCGCCATGTATCCGATGGGAAGCTGGTTCATCGGCCAGATCCCCGCCGCGGCGGCGAAGGACTACGGCACGTTCCTGCTGCCGAGCGCGACCGGCGAGGCGATCGTCCCGTTCAACACCGGTGGTACGACCGCGGTCAGCGCGAAGTCGTCGAATGTCGCCGACGCCGCCAAGTTCGCCCAGGCATGGTCGCTGTCGAAGGCCAATCTCAAGACGCTCATCGAGACCGACGGCGCCTTCCCCATGCTGAAGAACGTCCCCTTCGAGGAGTTCGGAGCGAAGGTGACCCCGGTCTACACCGACGGCTTCAAGCTGGTGACCGAGGACAACACCAAGGTCAGCGCCTTCGGTCAGGTCAACAACGACGACGCGCTCCCGCCCGGTGTGGTCGAGCAGTTCAACTCCCTGGCGCAGAAGCTGTTCACCAGCTCCGACGTCAAGGATGAGCTGGCCTCGTTCGACGCCGGCTGGGACAAGGCCGCCAAGTAGCCGGCGCCCGTCGGGAGTGACGGGCGGGGTCGCGGTCCGGGCTGCTTTGACATCGTTGTCATATGCATTCCGGCCCTCCGCCGCCGTACGGCCCTGACTCCGTACGGCATCGGACCCCGCGGCCCCGCCTCCCGCCCCCGGGGCAGAAAGGATCACGCTGTGCCCTCACGATCTCTACGAACAGGCCGAAGCCTCGGGCTGGCGCCCGTCGCGTGGATCGCGGTCATCCTGTACGGGATGTTCCTTCTGTACCCGCTGGTGCAGAGCCTTTTCCTCAGCTTCACGGACAAGAATCCCCTTCAGGCCGGCAGCGCCTTCGTCGGACTCGCCAACTACCGCGAACTGCTGTCGGACGACCGGCTCATGTCGAGCCTCCTGTTCACGATGATCGTGGTCGTGGCGGTCACGGTCATCGCCAACGCGGTGGGCCTGCTTCTCGCGATCGTCCTCAACCGCTCCTCCGCCAACTACCGGGTGATGCGGACCCTGATCTTCATCCCGCAGGTGCTGTCCGGTGTCATCGTCGGATTCATCTGGCGCAGCATCCTCACCCAGAACGGCCTGCTCAACAGCGCGCTCGCCCAGGTGGGGCTGATCGACGAACCCGTCGCCTGGCTCGGTGACTCACAGCTGGCCGTGGTGTCGGTCTGCGCGGTCGTCAGCTGGATCACCATCGCGTTCGCCACCGTCGTCTACACCGCCTCGCTCCAGTCCGTACCGCAGGAGCTGTACGAGGCGGCCCGGATGGACGGCGCCGGTGTCCTCGGCCGCTTCCGGCATGTCACCCTGCCCATGATCGCGCCCGGTACGACGATCAGTGTCGTCCTGTGTCTGATCACCACACTGAAGCTCTACGACGTGGTCGCCGTCCTCACCGGTGGCGGCCCGGCGGAGTCGACCCAGTCGACCGCTTTCTATCTGATCTCCGTGGCCTTCACCGACAACCGGTTCGGCTACGCCTCGTCCATCGCCATGTTCCTGCTGGCTCTGACCGCCGTGGTCTCGTACGGCGTCACCACACTGCTCCGCCGAAGGGAGACGAACCTGTGAGCGCTCCCACCACACGGCCCGTCAGGACCGCGAAGCCCACCGGGACCAAGGCCTCCGCCGGGTCCGCGCCGTCGGCCGGGCCGGGCGGCTCCGGCCGGGCCCCGGGGTCCCGGCTGCGCGGCAGGACGCATCTCGTCGGCGCCTGGCTGATCACACTGGCGTTCATCCTGCCCGTGTACGTCGCCTTCGTCAGCGCGTTCAAGAAGCAGGACCAGATCGTCTCGAATCCGGCCGCCCCGCCGATTCCGTTCACCTTCGACAACATCGTCAACGCGCTGAGCCGGCCGGACAACCTGGTCCAGGCAGGGCTGCTCAACTCGGTCATGGTGACCACGGCGACGCTGGTCATCCTCGTCCCGCTCAGCTCCATGCTCGCCTTCTACATCTCCGAGCGCTCACCCCGGATCAGGGGCGCCCTGCTCGCCGTGTTCGCGCTCGGGCTGATGGTGCCCCCGCAGGTGGTGCTGCTGCCGATCGTGACGCTGCTGCGCTCGATCGGTCTCGCCAACTCGTACGCGGGTCTGATCCTGTCCAATGTGGGCGGCGGCTATCTCTCGTTCGCCGTGTTCGTCTACGTCGGATTCCTGCGGACGATCCCGCGCGAGGTCATCGAGGCCGCGCGGATGGACGGCGCGGGCGATCTGCGGCTGTGGTGGCGCATCGTCTTCCCCGTCGTACGCCCGGCCACCGCGACCGTGGCGATCTTCCTGGGCCTGTGGGTGTGGAACGACTTCCTCAACCCGCAGTTCATCCTCGGCCCGCTCCAGGGCCAGACGATCACCACCGGCATCTATGTCTCGCTCGGTGCCTATTCGACCGACTACAGCCAGCTCTTCGGGATCATGTTCCTCGCCGCTGTCATCCCCGTCGTGGGATATCTCGTCAGCCAGCGCGAGTTCATCCACGGACTCATGTCAGGAGCGTCCAAGTGAACCGGCCGACCGACGGCGTCCCCGCCCTGGACGAGCTCGCGGGCGGGTGGACCGAGCGCGCGGAGCTGAACCATCTGCCGTCCCTGCGCAACCAGTGGGGCCAGGGCCATGTCAACGGCGATCTCACCTCGCTGTCCTGGCTCGCCTTTCCGCCGTACAGCGGGGGTTACCACACGGGCGCGCTGCGGATCGACGGTTCCGTACCGCTCGCCGAGCGGCTGCGCTGGGCACCCTGGGGTGTCGGGCGCGCGGCGGCGGCCGGCGCGCTGACGGTCACCACCGAGGTCCGGATGGGGTACGAGCGGAGCCGGCTGCTGTGGCGGCTCGCGCTGCGCAACACCACGTCCGAACCCGTGACGGCCGCGGTGGAGCAGGAGTTGCTGGCTCCCTTCGCCCACTCCGAGGTGGACTGGGGCTGGCTCTACGGCAGTCCGTGGAACGACGGGCACCACCACGACTACTTCACCACCGAGCGGATCCGCGACGAGGCCGTCGCCGACCGGCCCCGCCAGGTGCAGTTCCTGCCGGTCGGGGAGCGCTGGATACGTCTCGGCAGCCCCCGTGTCCCCGGTATCCAGCGGGACGAGGACTCCGAGCCGATGCTGCTGGAGTCGGAGCTGCCCGACCACTCCACTCCGGACTCGGGACGGGTACGGGCGCCGGGGGCGGCCTGCCGGGTCAGGGAGGTCGCCGTACGCCGCGCCGCCACCGGCGCGACGGAACCGGTCGGGGGCGCGGGAGAGCACACCGGCGAAGACGCCGCGGAGTACGCGGTACGGCCCGACACCGATCTGCGGATCGGCACGGCGGGGCTCGGCAACGGCGATGTCCTCCTGTTCTCGGTGCGCACGGACACACCCGGGCAGACCGGGGTGATCCTCACCCACGGCAACCACCCCGACTCGCTCCAGGTCTCCCTGGAGAACGGGTGTCCCGCCCTGCGGATCGCGGGCGAGCGGCTGGTCGCGCCGGAGCCGCTGGCCCCCGGCACCTGGCACGGTGTGGCGGTCCTGGTCGCCGACACGGGCGCCGAACTGCTGCTGGACGACGCGCCCCTGCTGACGACCGCCGCCTGGTGGGAGGGACAGCGCTGGACCGCCACGGCCGACGGCGGCACGGTCTCGATCGCCGACTCCCGGTCGCCCGCGCGCAGCGCGTACGCCTTCTCGGTCCCGCCCGGCTCCCTCGGGACGGCGGGGGCGCGCGGCACCGCCCGCTGGGACATCACACTCCAGCCCGGCGAGGAGACCGTACTGGGCGTGGTGCTGGAGATCGGGGACTCGGCCGGGGCCGTCGCACGCGACGCGGCGCGGGCCGCCGCCTCCTTCACCGCGGAGTTCGACGCCGTGGCCGAGCGCTGGCGCCGGACCTGGGACAGCGCGTTCGAGCCGGGCAACACCGAGTTCTCCGGTCATCTGCCGACCCTGCGGACCGAGGACGCGGACCTCGCCCGTACGTACTATCTGGGCGCGCTGCTCGCCGTCTATCTGCGCAACACCAAGGTCAGTCCGGTCGGTCCGGTGTTCCTGACCGGCGGGCCGCGCCTGGGCGCCACCACCACCTTCTTCTGGGACATCTCGGAGTGGGCCAGGACGGCGGCCCTGCTCGAACCCGACGGTCTGCGCCGCTGGATCCTCGCGGCGCTGGCTCAGCCGTACGAGCGCTGCCACTCCTTCGACACCCGCAATCTGCTGCCGGTCGGCAATCACTACTCGGCCAACGACCACTCGCTCTTCAGGACCGTGAAGGCGTATGTGGGGGTGACCGGCGATCTCGGGCTGCTCGACGAGAGCGCGGGCGGACGCCGTGTGCTCCAGCATCTGCGGGAGATGGCGTTCCGCCCGAACACACTGCGGGCCACGTTCGGCGGGGGCGTGCTGGCCGACTTCGGCCGGGACGCCTGGGAACTGCTGGAGTGCGTGCCGAACTACCGCGACGCGGTGGTCTCGCTGAACGCCGGCTATGTCGGCATGCTGCGCTCCCTGGCCGCGCTGCTGCGCGCGCTCGGTGACGGGCACGAGGAGGAGGCCGAGGTGGCCGAGGCCGAGGCGGCCGAGCTCTCCGCCGCCGTGCTCGGGCAGTACGCCGGCGACGGCCGGTGGATGATCTCCCATCCGGAGGGCGACGAGGTCATCGGCCACTGTCTGGACTTCGAGCTGGTCGCCGCCGACATGGGCGAGGACCTGTCGGCGGACCAGCGCGCGGAGATGGTCCGCTTCGTCACCGAACATCTCCTGGACGGCGACTGGATGCGCGCCCTCGACCCCGGGGACCCGGTCGCGCCGCTCTCGGACCGGCCCGACCACGGCGCCGCCGGCGCCTTCGCTGCCTGGCCCGGCGCCACCTCGTTCGGGCTGTGCCGGCTCGGACGTCCCGATATCGCGGCGGGGGTGCTGCGCCGCGCGCACCGGGCCACTTCCGGCGGGCTGTGGGGCCAGGCCATGGAGGTCGCCGCGGACGGCGGCTACCGCGTCGCGGGCCGGGGCGTGGCGAACCGGGACAGCAACGCCGCCGTCGCCGTGACGGAGGCCGTCCTCGCCGGGCTCTTCGGTATCGAGGCCGGGATCGAGTCCCTGAGCAAGGACATCGGGACGACCAGTAGCCCGTACGGACGGCTGGAGAACGTCCGGGCCATCGGCTTCGGCCTGCCCAGATCACCGAGGTAGGCCGTCGCGGGCCGGGCGGGACTCTCGCGACACGCCCCGGCCGGTCCCGGAGGAACAGTGCGGCCGTGCGTGGGAACGCACGGCCGCACCGCACGGAAACACCTGTACCGCCCTCTCGCACCATCCCGACTCACAGGACCCCGACTCGAAGGAGAGCCGCAATGGGGCAGGAGAGTACGACGCGGAGAGTGATCCGCGGATTCGGAGGACCACGCGGGTACGCGGTGGCGGTGGCCCTGGCCGTCGCCGTACCGCTCGCGATTCCCGGCAGCGCGGTGGCCGGGAACGCCGCGGGCGCCGGGAACGAGTCCGTACGGGCCCTGGCGGCGGGACCGCCGACGCCCGCCCAGCAGTGGGACACCCTGAGGGCCAAGCTGGCCGATATCAAGGGAGTCTGGACCGACCAGGCCTACTCGGGCTCGGTCTCGAACGCGATGCCCAACACCGCCCTGCTCGGAAACGGTGACGTCGGTGTGACCTCCGGCGGCAGCACGGGCGTCAAGACGTTCTATGTCTCCAAGGGGGACTTCTGGAACGCCAACCCGAGCCCGAAGCCGGCGCCCATCGGCGGTGTGACCATCACCGGCACCACCGCGCAGACCGGCACCAACCTCGCCATCGGCGCACGGGCGACCGCCAGCAGCACGGAGGGTTCCTTCACGCCCGACCGGGCGGTCAACGGCCAGTGGGGCAGCGGGTACGAGGGCTGGGTCTCCCAGGTCGGCAAGCCGCAGTGGATCACCCTCGACCTGGGCTCCGTCAAGACCGTGGCCCGCTATGTCATACGCAACGACAACGCCGCGCGCCCCGGCAACGCCGCCTTCAACACCAAGAACATGGCGTTCCAGACCAGCGCGGACGGCACCAACTGGAACAGTGTCGACACGGTGCAGAACAACACCGCCGATGTCATCGACCGGACCGTCACGGCCGTACAGACCCGGTACATCAGGGTCAGTGTCACCGAGCCGACACAGAGCACGACCTCCGACTCGACGCAGAACCCCCGGGCGCGGATCGGCCAGATCGAGCTGTACGCGCAGAGCGGCGGCGGCACTCCCCCGCCGGCGCCGTCCTTCCGCGAGGAACAGAACATCGTCGACGGCACGATCGCGACAACGATGTCACTGTCCAACGCCCCCGTGTCGATGAAGACCTGGCTGGCCGCCGACAAGAACGTACTGGTCACCTCCGTCACCTCGACCGGCAGCCAGCCGGTACAGCTCCAGGCGTCGACCTACGCGGGTGCCACCACGCCCAACTCCGCCTACAGCAACTCCGCGGGGGTGGACGGTCAGGTGATGTGGGCCGAACGTGCCACCGCCTCCGGCAGCAGGTGGGTGTCGCGCGGGGCACTGGCGACCACGGTCCTCGGCGCGTCCGCCGTGCAGACACCGACCGTCTCGGGCGCCACCGCGAAGACCGTCTTCACCCTTCCCGCGGGCGCGACCGTACGTGTCGTCACCCAGATCGGCGGCGGCGGACAGAACCCGTCGGCGCCGCACAACGACGCGGTGACACAGGTGCGTACCCAGACCGCGGCCTCGCTGGCGACGCTGGACACCCAGCGCGCCGACTGGTGGAAGAACTACTGGATGCGGTCGGCCGTCGAACTGGGCGACACCGTACTGGAGAAGTTCTACTACGCGGCGCAGTACTTCATCGGGGCGTCCAGCCGGGCCGGGAAGACCGCCCCCGCCCTCTACGGGATCTGGACCACCACGGACTCCCCGCAGTTCAGCGGTGACTACCATCTCAACTACAACGCGCAGGCGCCGTTCTACGGTGTCTACTCCAGCAACCGCCCGGAACTCTCCCTGCCGTTCCACGAGACGATCCTCGCGTATGTCCCCGAGGCGCAGCGCCGGGCCAGGCAGGATCTGACCCGGGTGAAGTCCGACTACATCAGCGGGCGCTTCCCGAGCGGCGGTGTGCCGGCCGGTGTGCTCTTCCCCGTGGGGATCGGCCCGTACGGCACGACCACCGACGACCAGTACCACCAGCAGGTCTCCAACTCCCTCTTCTCCGCCTCCCAGTTCATCTCCTACTACGAGTACACGCAGGACACCGAGTTCCTCAGGACCAAGGCGTATCCCTTCCTCGGCCAGGTCGCGCAGTTCTTCGAGAGCTATCTCGAACGGGACTCCGCGGGCAAGTACTCGATGTGGAGCGGTCCGCACGAGGGCACCTGGGGCAAGAACTCCTCCGCCGACATCGGTCTGCTGAAGCAGGTGCTGTCCACCCTGATCGCGGGCAGCCAGAAGCTCGGTGTCGACGCGGACCGCCGGGCCACCTGGCAGAACATCCTCGACAACCTGCCGGCGCAGCCGACCACGGTGTTCAACGGGAAGACCGTGTACTCGCTGGTGAGCCCCGGCACCATGCAGGGGTCCGACACACGGGACATCCACCCCGGTGACAACACCATCAACCTCGAATTCGTCCAGCCGGCCGACCAGCTCGGGATCAACTCGGACCCGGCGAAGCTGCGCATCGGTGTGGACACCCTCGACGCCATGAACTCCTGGGGCCAGGACAACAGCTTCCCCAAGGTGTTCAACCAGGCGGTCCGGGTGGGATATCCGGCGCAGTCGCTCATCGACAAGTTCAAGCAGGTGATCAACTCGCACCTCGCGCCGAATCTGCGGATCGCCGACTCGTTCCACGGCATCGAGAAGTCCGGGGCGACCGAGGCGGTCAACAGCATGCTCGTCCAGAGCGACCAGGGGATCATCACCCTGTTCCCGGTCTGGCCGGCGGGCAAGGACGCGAGCTTCTGGCAGCTCCGCCAGAAGGGGGCGTTCGTGGTGTCCAGCGCGAAGGAGAGTGACCGCGTCAGCTATGTCGAGGTCACCAGCAAGGCCGGTGGCACACTGCGGCTGAAGAACCCGTGGTCCACGGGCGCCTTCACCGTGACCGACGCCAATGGCGCGGCGGTGCCGTTCACCACGGCGAACGGGGTGATCTCCGTCCAGACGGCGGTGGACCGGACGTACCGCATCGTCCCGGTCTGAGCCTGAGATCTGACCACGCCGGTGTACCGCGGGACCGTACGGTTCCGCGGTACACCGGTTCCCGTGTCGGTGCCGGTGCCGGGTTCGGTTCGCCGACGGCAGCCCGCCGACGGGTCCGGAACACACCGGCGCACACCCCGGTGCAGCGAGTTTGACATTCCAACCGATCCCTCGCGCGGGAGCCCCGGGACACCGCCGGACCACCGGGCGCGCCGCCCGAGACCATTCCGGGATGGCCAAGTTCGTACGCGACCGGTCCACCGACGGAAATTTCGCCTAATGTGACGTTCTACCGGCCGGTGACCGCGTATCGATGGCGCTTTCCGTCCACCGGTGTGCGCCTTTCCTCCCTCTTGGCGCGCGTTTGGCCCTCGGTCGGGGAGCCCGGTCCGGCGCGAGGCCCGACAGGAGAACAGGGCGAACGCAAGGCCTCCGGGTCCACCGCATGCCGCTATACGGAATTCTCGTGCGACCTATTCCGTATAGGGCACACCATCTCTATGGTTCAGGACACCCGGACAGGAGCTCTCTCAGCGGCTCCACCGGCCACGGCGGGCATCGCCCGTTCCGGCCACAAGGAGGGCAGCACCATCTATATCGACGTCCACGGGCATGTCACCGCCCCTGACAAGCTCTACGCGTACAAAGCCGGACTCCTCTCCCATCGCGGCGCGCACGGGCGCGGGCGGTCGGGAGTGACCGAGCAGCATGTCGTGGAGGCGCTCAACGCGCCGCATCCGAGTTTCGGCAAGATCTCGCATCTGCGGCATCTCGACGAGGCGGGTGTCGACATCCAGTTCATCTCGCCGCGGCCGTTCCAGATGATGCACAGCGAGAGCCCGGCCAAGCTCGTCGAGTGGTTCACCGAGGAGACCAACGACGTCATCGCGATGTGCTGCGCGGCGGACAGCCGCTTCCGCGGTGTCGCGGGGATGCCGCAGTCGATGGAGCTCGATCCGGCCGCGTGGACCAGGGAGCTGCGCCGCTGTGTCAATGACCTGGGCTTCGTCGGCGCGACCCTGAACACCGACCCGTACGAGGGGCTGCGGCAGCCGCCGGCCATCGGGGACCGCTTCTGGTACCCGGTGTGGGAGGCGCTCTGCGAACTCGACGTCCCCGCCATCATCCACTCGGCGGCCTGCCGTCCGCCGGCCAGGGAGAGCTACTCGCTCCATTTCGTCCAGGAGGAGACCCTGGCGGTGGCCGGACTGCTCCAGTCCACCGTCCTCGACGACTTCCCCGAGCTGAAGATCGTCGTGTCGCACGGCGGCGGGGCCATCCCGTACCAGAAGGGCCGCTTCTACCCGGCGGCCCTGCGGGCGGGCACCACCTTCGAGGAGCGCCTGCGCCGCCTCCACTACGACACCTGCCTCTATACACGTGACTCGATCGAGTTCCTCCTGCGCACCGTCGGTGTCGACCGCTGTCTGTTCGGTACGGAGAAGCCCGGCACCGGCTCGGTGAAGGACCCGGAGACCGGCCGCTGGATCGATGACATCCATCTGCTCATCGAGGACATCGACTGGCTGACCGACGACGACAGGAAAGCGCTGTTCGAGACGAACGCCGTCGAGCTGTTCCGGCTGGAGGTGTGAGGAAGCGTGAGCGACCTCGTACTGGGCGTGGGCACCTCCCACGGCCCCCTGCTGAACACACCGCCGGAGGACTGGGGGCAGCGGGCGAAGGCGGACCGCGCCAACAGGGCACTGGTCTACCGCGGTGTGGAGTATCCGTACGACGACCTGCTGGCACTGCGCGCACCGGGGTTCGCGGCCGAATGCGAGTTGGACGTACGCCGCCGGCGTCACAGCGCCTGCCGTGAGGACATCGAGGAGCTGGGCCGGCGGATCGAGGCGGCCGCGCTCGATGTGCTGGTGGTCGTGAGCAGCGACCACAAGGAGGTGTTCGGCGATGAACTGCTGCCGCAGTTCGCCTTCTACTGGGGCGACACCATGCGGCACGAGCCCTTCACCCAGGAGCAGCTCGACGGTATGAAGCCGGGGCTGGCCATCGCCGAGGTCGCCAATGTGCCCGCCACGAGCACCGTGCGTCCCGGGCACTCCGCGCTGGCCCGGCATCTGATCGAGCGGACCTCGGCCTCGGGGTTCGACCCGGCCGCGTCCCGCGCGCTGCCGCCCGGTGAGTGGGGAAATTCGGGGATCCCGCACGGCTGGGGCTTCATCTTCGAGCAGCTGCTCGGCGGTGACGCGATACCGCCGACCGTGCCGGTCTTCGTGAACACCTTCTGGGAGCCGAACCCGCCGTCCGCCGCCCGCTGTTTCGACTTCGGGGTCGCCCTGGGCGAGGCGATCCGGGCCTTCCCGGCTCCGCTGCGGGTGGGGATCGTCGCCTCCGGCGGGCTGAGTCACTTCGTCGTCGACGAGGAGCTCGACCGTGCCTTCATCGCCGCGCTGACCAGCCGGGACAGTGACTATCTGCGCTCCCTGCCCGACGCGGTGCTGCGGTCGGGGACCTCGGAGATGCGCAACTGGATCGTGGTCGCGGGAGCGCTGCACTCCTCCTCGCTCGGCGCCGAACTGGTCGGCTACGAGCCGTGCTACCGGGCCGAGGCGGGCACCGGCTGCGCGATGGCGTTCATGACCTGGCAGGACGCCACGGCCGCACGGCCCGACTCCCGTAAGGACGCGGAATGACGACGGAGAACGAGGCGCGGACGACCGCCCCGGCCGCCACCGCGGTGGAACGGCTGCGGGCGCTGGACTCCTGTGCCGTCTCGGACGCCCTGGACGCCTACGGCCTGTCCACGGTGACACTCGGACCCGTGCCGGTCTGGCCGGTCCGGCATGTCGTCGCGGGACGCGTGCGTACCGTCACGGTGGGGCCGCGCGATTCCGGCAGGCCGGCGGACCATGTCGCCGCCGCCGCCGTGGACATCTCAGGACCGGACGATGTGCTGGTCATCGCCAACGGCGGACGTCTGGACGTGTCCTGCTGGGGCGGGATACTCAGCCGCGCCGCGCTCGCCCGGGGCATCGCGGGAGTGGTGGTCGACGGCGCCTGCCGGGACGCCGGCGAGAGCGCCGAGCTCGGTCTGCCGGTCTTCGCGCGGGCCGTGGTGCCCGTCAGCGCGCGCGGACGTGTCGTCCAGTACGCGATGGACGAGCCGGTCCGGTTCGGTGACATCACCGTGGAGCCGGGCGACTACGTCATCGCCGACGGCAACGGAGTCGCCTTCGTACCCGGGGCCGACGTCCAGCGCGTCATCGGCTTCGCCGAGCGCGTCGTCGCCCGCGAGGCCGTCATGGCCGACGCAGTCGCCCAGGGGCGGCCGGTCACCGAGGTCATGCACGACAGTCAGTTCCCCACGACCGAGGAGTACGGCGCGTGAACGACCAACCCGCCGCCCGTGAGCCGGCCGCGGCCGACGGCACGGCCCATCCCCTGTACGGCTACTCGACCGCGACGATCGCCGACGCGCTCGACCGCGTCGGCCGGGAGGGCTGTCTGCCCGGCATCGGCCCGCTGTTCGACGGCGCGCGGATCTTCGGGCGGGCCTACACCGTCTCGTACACCACGGCCGGGCGCCCGGCCGGCACGGTGGGCGACTATCTGGACGACATGCGGCCCGGCGATGTGGCGGTGCTCGACAACGGCGGCCGTACCGACTGCACGGTGTGGGGCGACATCCTCACCGCCATGGCGGACGACCGCGGTATCGCGGGCACCGTGATCGACGGGGTCTGCCGCGATGTGCGGCGGGCGCTCGACGTGGGCTATCCGCTGTTCACCCGCGGCCGGTACATGCGCACCGGCAAGGACCGGGTCGAGGTCCGGGACGTCCAGTGCCCGGTGAGCGTCGGCGGTGTCCGGATCGCGGCCCGTCAGCTCGTCATCGCCGACGCCGACGGCGCGGTCACCGTACCGCCCGATGTGGAGGACGACGTGGCGGAGATCTGCCACACCATCCATGAACGCGAGTCGCGCATCGTCGACGACATACTCGCGGGCCGCTCCCTGGCCGAGGCGCGCGCCGCCCACGGCTATCACCTGCTGCAGAGGAACCAGGCATGACGACCGCCCCGTCCGATCTCACGGACACCGCCGTCTTCCTACGGCTGGGAACCGCCACCCTGTACGAGGCGTCGAAGCTGGACTGCTTCCTTCCGTCGCGTATCCGACCGGTCTGGCCGGGCGCCGCCGTGGTCGGCCGGGCGCTTCCCGTGACCACCGCGGCCGCCGACAACCTGCCGCTGCACATCGCGCTCGAACACGCCTCGCCGGGCGATGTGCTGGTGGTCGACGGACAGCGCGAGGCCTGCGGTTACTGGGGCGAGGTGCTCACGGCCGCCGCGCGGGCGCGCGGGGTGCTGGGGCTGGTGATCGACGGCGGTGTGCGGGACGTGGACCAGTTGCGCGAGCGTGGTTTTCCGGTCTTCAGCTCCTCGATCGCGGTGCGTACGACGGTCAAGGACGACACGGGCACCGTCGGCGATCCCCTCACCCTGGGCACCGCCACCGTCAGCCGCGGGGATCTCGTCGTGGCCGACAGCGACGGCGTCGTGGTCATTCCACAGGCGTCGGTCGCATCGGTACTGGAGCGCGGCCTGGCGCGCGAGGCCGCCGAGGCGGGCTATATGAGCCGGATCGCCGGGGGCGAACTCACCCTGGACATCTACGGTTTCCGACCGGCCGGCACGGACTGAGCCGCCATGAACGATCTGGATCTCCTCGCCACCCGGAACGTGCTGGTCGAGCAGGTTCGTCTGGAAGCCGCCGGTGTCGTCTCGCTGACCCTGGTCGATCCGGACGGCGGCACACTGCCGCCATGGACACCGGGCGCGCATATCGATCTGCGGCTGCCCAGCGGCACGGTCCGTCAGTACTCGCTGTGCGGTCCGCCCGACGATCCCCGCTCGTACACCGTCGCGGTGCTGCGTGAGGAGGACGGCCGCGGCGGGTCGGCGGAGGTGCATGACACCGCGCTGGTCGGACGGGTGCTGCGGGTCCGGGGACCACGCAACCACTTCGCCCTCGTCGACGCGCCGCACTATCTCTTCCTCGCCGGCGGTATCGGTGTCACACCGATCCTGGCGATGGCCCGTCAGGCCGCCGCGGACGGCGCCTCGTGGGAGCTGTACTACGGCGGACGCACCCGCGCCGGCATGGCGTTCACCGGAACGCTGTCGGCCATCGACGCCGGTCGCGTCCATATCGTGCCGCAGGACGAGCAGGGCATGCTGCCGGTCGCCGCGCTCGTGGACGCCGCGCCCGCCGGTACCGCGGTCTACTGCTGCGGCCCGGAGGGCATGGTCCAGGCGGTCAGCGAGGTCTGCGCGCGGGCCAGGCCCGGCGCGCTGCATGTCGAACGCTTCGGCGCGCCCCCGGGCGGCGGCGCGGCGGACGCGCGAGGTCCGTCCCCCGGCGCGGGCCACTTCACCGTGGAACTGCGGCGCAGCGGTCTGACCCTGGACGTCCCGCCGGAGCGCACACTGCTCGACGTGGTCCGCGAGGCCGCCCCCGAGGTGGCGTTCTCCTGCGAGGAGGGCTACTGCGGCTCGTGCGAGACGAAGGTGCTCGCCGGGGTGCCCGAGCACCACGACACCGTGCTCTCGGACGAGGAACGGGACCGCGGCGACACCATGATGATCTGCGTCGGCCGGTCGGCCTCGGAGCTGCTCACACTGGACCTTTGACGGTCCCTATTCCCTATCGAAGAACTTAGAGAACAACTATTTCTCTATGAGGTATTCCTGGTTAAGGTCGCGTGAACCAGGACTGATCCGAGGAGTGCAGGATGTCGATGAGGGCGACCACACCGGACCGCCTCGCGGGCCGGATCACGGGCCCGGCGGACCAGGCTTCCGGTGAGCCCGCCGTACAGCTCCAGCTGTCCGGTGTGACCAGGAAGTTCAACGACGTCGTCGCTGTCGACCAGATCGACCTCGACGTCAAGCAGGGCGAGATATTCGCCCTCCTCGGCCCGAGCGGCTGCGGGAAGAGCACATCGCTTCGGATGATCGCGGGCCTGGAGAAGATCGACCAGGGTTCGATCTCGATGCGGGACAGATCACTCGCCGACGCCGGCCGGGGCACCTTCCTGCCGTCGGAGAAGCGCAATATCGCGATGGTCTTCCAGTCCTACGCGATCTGGCCCCATATGACCGTCGCGCAGAACGTCGCCTTTCCGCTGCGTATGCGCCGGGTCAAGCGTGCCGAACGGCGGCGCAGAGTCGAGGAGATCCTGACGGTCACCGGTCTGGAGGCGCTGGCGGACCGGCCGGCCACCCTGCTGTCGGGCGGTCAGCAGCAGCGGGTCGCGCTCGCTCGGGCCCTTGTCTACACCCCCGACCTGCTCCTGCTCGACGAGCCGCTGTCGAATCTGGACGCGAAGCTGCGTATCCAGATGCGCCGCGAGATCCGCAGACTCAACCGGGAACTGGGCATCACGATGCTCTTCGTCACCCATGACCAGGACGAGGCACTGTCCCTGGCCGACCGTCTCGCGGTGATGAACAAGGGCAAGGTCGAGCAGATCGGCCGGCCCATGGACCTCTACGAGCGTCCGAAGACGGCGTTCGTACGGGACTTCCTCGGCCGGCTCATCGTCGTCGAGGGCGTACTCACGGGAGACGGCCGGGTCCTGCTCGGCACCGGCGGCGAGCGGGCCGGTGAGATCCACGGCCCCGATGTGCCGCCGGAACTGGGCGACGGCGACCGGGTGGGTGTGTATCTCAGGCCCGAGGACGTCGACATCAGACCGGCCGGTCCCGACGGCCCCGCGCCGAACCAGGTGGCGGCCCGGGTGCTGTCCTCCGTCTACCTCGGCGACAGCTTCGAGTACGTACTCGACATCGCCGGATCCAATGTGCTGCTCAGCGCCCCGCGCCGGGTGGTGCACCAGCCCGGTGACGCGGTCGTCGTCGAGGTAGACCCGCGACGCGCGATGGTGTGGCCGCTGTGACCGGCGTCCTGCCCCCGGTGGCCCCGGACGCCGTCGAGCCGCTCCCGGGTCCGGTGAGAAGACTGATCAGCGCGCGCCGCTCCAGCGGCTCCCGGGTGACCGGCGTCGTCGTACTGCTGCTGGTGGCCGCGGTCACCGTCGTCCCCATCACACTGCTCCTGCTGAACAGCCTCAATGTCGCGGATCCCGGCGATCCGGCGACCTACGGCCTGGACAACTGGCGGCAGGCCTTCGCCAACGGCGCGATGTGGGAGTCCGCCTGGAACACACTGCGTCTGGGCGTACCGAGAGTGCTGCTCGGCATGGTGATCGCCACGGTCGTCTCCTGGCTGATCGCGCGCACCGACATGCCCGGCGGCAAGGTCATCGAGGTGTTCCTGTGGTTCTCGTTCTTCATCCCCTCGCTGTCGATGACCCTGGGCTGGATCCTGCTGCTCGACCCTGCCAACGGTGTGGTCAACCAGGTGATCAGAACGATTCCGGGGCTGGGTGACCTCACTCAGGGCCCGCTGAACATCTACAGCTACTGGGGCATCATCTGGACCCATCTGACCGCCACCACCGTACCCATCATGGTGATTCTGCTGGTGCCCGCGTTCCGCAGGATGAGCCGGTCGATGGAAGAGGCCGCGCAGATCTGCGGCGCCAGCCGGATGCGCACCCTGGTGAGTGTCACCGTCCCGATGATGCGTCCGGCCATCATCGCCGCCACCCTGCTCAGCTTCGTCTACTCGCTGAAGACCTTCGAGATCGAGCTGCTGCTCGGCACCCCGATCGGACTGAACGTCTACTCCACCCAGATCTACAACTGGCTCCAGTCGTCGCCCCCGCAGTTCGGCACCGCGACCGCGCTGGGTTCGGTGTTCATCCCGATCCTCATCATGCTGGCGATCATGCAGCGGTACGCCGTACGCAGCCGCAGTTACGTCACGATCGGCGCGCACACCTACAACGACGAGCCGATCCGGCTGGGCCGGGTACGCCGCTGGGTGGCCGCCGGGCTGCTCTCGCTCTACGCGATCATCACCGTGGTGCTTCCCATGGGCGCGATCGTCCTGGGCTCGTTCATGCGGCGGTTCGGGTTCTTCCAGCTGACCAATCCCTTCACCACGGAGCACTGGTCGGCGCTCTTCGCCGACAACCTGTTCGCCTCCTCCGTGCGCAACACACTGGTCATCGGTCTGATCGCCACCCTGGTCGGGGTGCTGGTCTACTTCGTGATCTCCTTCGTCATCGTCCGCAGCGAACTGCCCACCCGGGGCGGTATCGATGTGATGGCCTGGCTGCCGGCCGCCGTACCGGGCATGCTGCTGGGCCTCGGACTGCTCTGGGTCTATCTCGGCACCCCGCTGCGCACGGTGCTCTACGGCAATCTCTTCGGCCTGATCATCGCGCTGGTGATCAGCCATATGGCCACCGGTACGCAGCAGTTGAAGGCCGCGATCCTCCAGGTGAGCCCCGATCTGGACCGGGCGGCACGTATCTGCGGCGCCAGTCCGGTGCGCGCGTACACCTCTATCCTCTTCCCGCTCCTCGGTCCGTCCGTGGCCGCGGCCGGAGTTCTCACCTTCCACTCCGCCGTGAGTGATGTGAGCACCGTCGTCCTGCTCAGCAGCAACGACTCCCGGCCGCTGTCGATCCTTCTTCTCGAATACAGCACCAGCGGCGTACTCGAACAGGCCTCCGTGCTGGGCGTTCTCATCAGCGCGCTCACCGTCGGGGTGGCCCTGCTGTCCCGGGTGCTCAGTGGCGGCCGGCTGCGCAAGCCGCGGCCGGGACGCCGTCTCCGGGTGACCGGCGGTACCCCGCCGTCGCCCCTCTCCGCAACGAAAGCAGGTGCGTCATCAAAAGATTCATCGCTCACCACAACTGGAAGCTGATATGCGCGGGCGCCGCGGTGGCCCTCGTCGCGACAGCGTGCGGCGACGGCTCGTCCACCACGACGGCGGGCAGCGCCCCCGCTGATGTCAGCAGCTCCTGCCCGGATCCCTCGGGCGCGCTCGTCGCCAAGGCGAAGAAGGAGGGCACGGTCGTGATGTCGGGCCCGCCCACCGACACCGTACGGCAGCAGCTGCCCAAGGCGTTCGAGCAGACCTACGGGATCAGCCTCGACTACATCGGCACCAGCGGCAAGGACAACGCGGCCCGGCTCCAGTCCGAGCGGCAGGCCGGGATCTACTCCCAGGACGTGTTCCTCGGCGGCGCCGACACCATGGCCAACACCTACCACGCACAGAACTGGATCGCCCCGCTGACGGACGTACTGCCCGCGGCGGAGCTGGACCCGAAGGGGTGGCGGGGCGGGACCGTCCCGTTCGTGGACGGTGACAAGAAGATCCTCAGCATCAGCCGGTACGTCAGTGTCCCCATCGTCATCAACACCGACCAGGTGAAGGCGGACGAGATCACCTCCTGGAAGGATCTGCTCGACCCGAAGTGGAAGGGCAAGATCGCCACCATCGACCCGCGGAGCCCCGGCGGCGCGATCTACAACGTGGGTATGTTCCAGGCGGCCGACGGCTACG
The DNA here is from genome assembly GCF_053608565.1 of Streptomyces sp. NPDC055025. Taxonomy (NCBI): domain Bacteria; kingdom Bacillati; phylum Actinomycetota; class Actinomycetes; order Kitasatosporales; family Streptomycetaceae; genus Streptomyces; species Streptomyces sp. NPDC055025. The sequence continues at coordinate 107,489 of NZ_JBSGVS010000009.1, read as the reverse complement.
GCGACGCGTTCGTCAAGCAGCTCTACAAGGACCAGAAGCCGATCCTCATCACCGACTCCCGGCAGGGAACCGACGATCTGGCCAAGGGCAAGTACCCGATCGCCCTGGGGCTGGGCCAGCTCGACGTCGACACGGCGTCGGACGACGGGCTGCCGGTCAAGGTCGTCATGCCGGACCTGCTCCAGACCACCAGCGGCTTCGGCTTCCTGGCCGTCTCCGACAAGCCGCCGCACCCCGAGGCCGCCAAGGTGCTGGCCCAGTGGCTGGCCTGCCCGGACGGCAACAAGGCGTGGAACGACGCGTACGGAAGCATCAGCGCCCGCTCCGACGTCAAGCCGCCGGCCGAGCTGCCCGCCTGGCAGGTCCCGCAGGACGGTGTGGACTACTTCAACACCAACTCCTGGGAGTTCCTCACCAAGGGCGTGACGGACGCGACAGAACTGATCAAAAGCCTCATCGGTTCGAACTAGCGCACAAGGAGACATCAGATGACCGTGGCCGAAACCGAGTTGCCCACGATCAAGCGCCCGACGGCCTATGAGCAGTGGCTGACCGATGAGGGACTCAAGGTCGTGGAAGGGCTGTTCATCGAAGACCTCCGCACCGTCGAGCTGGGCACCTGGGAACGGCGTGGCTGCCGGGCGGCGGTCGCCCGGCTGGAAGGCACCGAGGACGTCAACGACGCCCACATCATCGAGATCGCCCCCGGCGGTGAGGTGGCACCCGAGCGCCATCTCTACGAGGAGATCACCTATGTGGTCTCCGGCCGGGGCTCGACCACGGTGTGGAACTCGGCCGGGACACGGACGACGTTCGAGTGGAACGCGGGCAGTGTGTTCTCCGTACCGCTCAACGCCTACGCACAGCACTTCAACGGCAGCGGGTCGCAGCCGGCCCGTTTCTACACCGTGACCAGCGCGCCGCTGGTGATGCGGATGTTCCACAACCGCTCGTTCATCTACGACTGCGACTTCGACTTCACCGACCGGTTCGGGTCGGACAAGGACGACTTCAGCGGGACGGGCACGGCCTACCAGTCCCGCGTGTGGGAGAGCAGATTCATCCCCGACGCGGCCGCCATCGAGCTGAAGTCATGGGCCGCTCGCGGCGCGGGCGGCAGCAACGTCATGCTGGAGATCGCCGACAACAGCCTGTGCGGCCATGTCTCGGAGTTCCCGGTGGGTACGTACAAGAAGGCCCACCGGCACAACGCGGGCGCCCATGTGATCATCCTCGGCGGTACGGGCTTCTCGCTGCTGTGGCGTGAGGGCGAACCGGTACGGAAGGTCGACTGGCGGCAGGGCTCGATCGTGGTGCCGCCGGAGCGGTGGTTCCACCAGCACTTCAACACCGGTACCACGCCCGCCCGTTATCTCGCACTGCGCTGGGGCAGCAAGAAGTACCCGCTGTTCAAGCAGTTCCTCATCGACCGCCCCACCACCGAGGGCGGCGACCAGATCGAGTACCAGGACGAGGACCCGTCGGTACGCGCCACATTCGAGGCCGAGCTCGCCGGGCACGGTGCGCGGAGCCGTATGGGCGAGGTCTACGACCGGGCCGCGCGGCGGCTCCAGGACCGGGCCGCCGGGCAGAGCGGCTGACGATGATCAGCCTTGAACGGAGTTTCGACGAGGACTTCTCCCCCGCGGCGGACACACCGACGCTGTCGGTCGACTTCTGGAGCTATCTCAACGCGCTCCAGGCACGGCTCGGCTGGTCCCCCGCCGAGGACAGGACCTGGGAGTACCTGGAGGAACTCGAACGCGACATCGAGCCGCTCATCGAGAGCCTCCCGGACGCGGACGCCACACCGTATCTGCGCCGACTCGTCGACACCTGGGCGGCGCGGGGCACCGGGGAGCGCGACGACCTCCGGCGACGGGTCGCCGCCATGCTGCGGCAGGCACTGCGGAATCAAGAGGAGCATGACCATGATCAGTGAAGCCGAGAACGAATTTCTCACGCGCGTCGGTCCGGGTACCCCGGCGGGCGACCTGCTGCGGCGGTACTGGCAGCCCGTCGCCGTCACCGCCGATCTCTCCACGGACAAGCGGACCAAGCGGATCCGGGTGCTGGGCGAGGACCTGGTGCTCTATCTGACCGACGACAACACCTACGCGCTGGTCGCGGAGTCGTGCGCGCACCGCCGGGTGTCCCTCTACTACGGCTTTGTCGAGGGCTGCGAGATCCGCTGCCCGTACCACGGCTGGAAGTACGACCGTACCGGCCAGTGCCTTGAGCAGCCCTTCGAGCAGGAGAACCGGCGGGCCCGCGAGCGCGCCCGTATCGCCGCCTACCCGGTACAGGCCTACCGCGGCATCGTCTTCGCCTATCTGGGCCCCGGCGAGCCGCCCGTACTGCCTCGCTGGGATGTGCTCGACCGGCGCGACGGGCATCTCACCCTCTTCGTCGAGGAGGATCTGGAGTGCAACTGGCTCCAGCCGATGGAGAACGCCGTCGACACCGTGCACACGTTCTGGCTGCACGGACACACCATGCGGATGAAGGGCATCGACCGCGGCAGCTACTACTACCGCCCCATCGAGAAGTACTCCTTCGAGCAGTTCGAGTGGGGCATCATCAAGCGCCGTGTCTACCGCGACCAGGCCGGTGAACTGGAGGAGGAGACGGGACATCCGCTGGTGTTCCCCAATATCCTGCGGCTGCCCGAGGGCCCGTTGCAGGCGATGCACTGGCGGGTGCCGGTGGACGACGAGCACACCATGCTCATCCGGGCCGGTCTGCTGCCGGACAAGCCGGGCGAGGAGCGGGTGCACGACGAGGAACCCTCCGTCGTACGCGTCCCGTCGGAGATGACGGCCGAGGGCGATCACGCGATGACCACCTTCACCAGCCAGGACCGGATGGCCTGGGAGACCCAGGGCGCCATCTACGACCGCACCAGGGAAATGCTCGGCGCGGAGGACAAGGGCATCGCCATGTACCGCAGGCTGCTGCGGCAGCAGATCGAGCGGGTACAGGCCGGGGAGGACCCGATGGCGCTGATCCGCGATCCCGCCGAGGCCGTGGTCACCTTCGACGTGTCCCGTGGTCAGGCCCGGGTGGCCGTGGCCGAGGGCCGGGTGTGATGACCTCGCCGGCCGGGCTCGGGGCGGTGGCCGAGCGCATCGCGACGGCCTGCCGGGTCCTCGGCCGGCTGGGTCTCACCCGCGAACCGGCCGGTCACATCAGCGTGCTGCTCGACGACGGAACCGTCGCGATCAAGGCCCGCGGCCCCTCGGAGTCCGGTCTCCGGTTCGCCGGCGCCGCCGATGTGGTGGTGGTCGGTCCGGACGGTACACCGCGCTCACAGGCGCCGGGGCTGGAGCCGCCCCGGGAACTCGCCATCCATCTCGCGGTGTACCGGGCGCGCCCCGATGTCACCAGTGTGGTGCATGTCCATCCCCTGATGCCGGTGCTCTTCGGTATCTGTGATGTGCCGCTGCTGCCGCTGATCGGCGCCTACGACCCGTACGCCCTGCGGCTGCTGGCCCGGGGGGTACCCACGTTCGAGCGCGGTGTGCTGGTGACGACCCCGCGGCTGGGGGACGAGATGGCCGCCGTGCTCGGGACCAGCTCCGCCTGTCTGATGCGCGGCCACGGTGTGACGGCCGTGGGCGCGAGTCCCGAGGAGGCGGCACTGAACGTCATCAAACTCAGCGAGCTGGCCGAGCTGAACTACCGGGCCAGACTGCTCGGTGAGCCGAGGGAGATCGAGCGCGCGGAGCGTGAGGAGATCGTCGGTTCCGGCCGGACCCGGCCCGAACTGATCGACTCCGCCTGGCGCTTCTACCGCCGGCTGACCGACGAAGAGGCCGAGAAGGCCGGGGAGCGGTGAGAACATGCCCGACAGCGCCCTGACCGGCACACACCACGGTGAACACGACCACGACCACGGCGTGACCATCCGATCCGACGACCCCGGCCATCCGCTGTGGGAGCGCGATCAGATCGTCCTGACCAGTGTCGGCATCGACATCGGCTCCGCCACCAGCCAGTTGCTCTTCTCCCGGCTGACCCTGCGCCGCAGGGGGCGCGAGCTGTCCAGCGCCTTCGTCGTCGTGGACAAGCAGATCGTCCATGAGTCGGCTGTCGCTCTGACGCCCTACGCAGAAGGACTGCGTATCGACGAGGAGCGCCTGACGGCCCTGGTCGACCAGGCGTTCGAGGACGCCGGCGTGCGGGCCGACGAGGTCGACACCGGAGCGGTCATCCTCACGGGTGAGGCCACCCGCCGTCACAACGCGCGCGCCATCGCCGATCTGTTCGCGGCCCGGACGGGGCGTTTCATCTGCGCCACGGCCGGCCATGACATGGAGGCCACGCTCGCCGCCCATGGGTCGGGCGCGGTCGCCAGGAGCGAGCGCGACCACGCGCGGGTGCTCAACATCGACATCGGCGGGGGCACCACCAAACTGTCCGTGGCCGAGGCGGGTACCGTCCGGTCGATCGCGGCGCTGCATCTCGGCGCACGGCTGATCGTGGTCGACGGCACCGGACGGATCGTCCGGCTGGAGCCCGCGGGGCGGCGGCTGGCCCGGTCGCTGGGGCTGGACTGGTCGCCGGGCGACCTGGTCCACACGGCCGAACTGGCCGAACTGGCCGCGCTGATGGCCGACACCGTCGTCGCCACGGTCAACGGAGCCCCCGCTCCGCTCGACGGTCTCGACTGGCTCCGGCTCACGGAACCACTGACCGAGCGAGGTCCCTACGACGCCGTTGTGTTCTCCGGCGGAGTCGCCGAGTACGTCCATGGCCGCGAGTCCCGGGAATTCGGCGATCTGGGGCCGTTGTTCGGCCGCGCGCTCGCCGAGCGGTCGGGCCGGATGCCGGGCCCGGTGGAGGACACCGGCAGGGCGATCAGGGCGACGGTGCTCGGGGCGTCCCAGTACACGGTGCGGGTGAGCGGGAACACCATCCACATCAGTGACCCGGACCTGCTTCCGCTGCACAATCTGCGGGTGGTCCGCCCCGAGGTGGAGCTGGCCGACACGGTCGATCCGCACGCGGTCGCGGACGCGATCGGGAAGCATCTCGCCCGCCTCGACGCCGACCCGGACGAGGTGCTGGTCCTGGGATTCCGGTGGAGCGGACTGCCGAGCTTTCCCCGCCTCGACGCGTTCGTGGAGGGTATCCGGCGCGGTCTGAGCGAGCGCATCGCGGCGGGCGGGCCGCTGTGTCTGCTCTTCGAGGGCGATATCGCCAGGACCGTCGGCGGCATCCTGCTCGACCAGGGGGTCACGGCGCCGGTGATCTCCGTCGACGGCATCACGGTCGGCGAGTTCGACTTCGTCGACATCGGCGCGGTGCTGCCCAAGTCCGGGACCGTACCGGTCTCGCTCAAGTCGATGGTGTTCTCGCTGTGAACGGCGGGCCGGCGTGGGCCAGACCGCCGCCGTGGCGCCGGACGTCCGGCTCGGAGCCGGGATCCGCCTCAGACCGTCTCGTTGAGCGCGTCGTGCACCGAGAGCTGAGCCTCGACCAGCATGGGCGCGAGTTCCCGCGCCTGGTCGACGGTCTCCAGCCGGGAGTGGGGCACGGCCACCGCGATCGCCGCGAGCGGGTAGCCGATGAGGTCGTGGATCGCCATTCCCACGGCGCAGATACTGCTCTCGCCCTCGCCGAAGTTCACCGCGTAGCCGACGTCACGGATCACGTCGAGTTCGGACTCCAGCTCGCTCCAGGAACCTATGGAGTGAGGTGTACGGGTGTCCAACTGACGGGTGGGGTAACGCCGGCCGAGATCGGTGGACGGCAGCGCCGCCAGGATCGCCTTACCGCCCGCCGTGCAGTGTGCGGGCAGGACGATCCCGGTACGGGTGGCGACGCGCACCGATCGTGTGCCCTCCACACAGTCGATGAACCGGACGGAATTCCCTTCCAGCAGCAGCAGACTGACCGTCTCCTCCGTGTCCTCACTCAGCTTTTCGAGTACCGGTCGGGCGGCGTGCCGGATATCGACACGGCCGATGGCGGCGAGCCCGATCTCGAGCAGGGCGCGGCCGGGGCGGTAGACACCGTTCGGCTTGTCCTGGGTCACGAAGCCCTGTCGGCGCAGTGCGGTCAGCAGCCGGTGCGCGGTGGAACGGGCGACGCCCAAGTCGTCCGCGGCCTCGGCGACGCGCAGCACACGGCGCTCGCTGATCAGATGCAGCAACTGGAGGGCGTTGTCGACCGATGAGAGGCCGGACTGCGTGGGGTACGGAGCGGCGTGGTGGGGTTCATCGTGGACTGAGTTCTTCATATCGGAATAGTAGCGTCAACTCTTTCGGCGCACGGAATAATCATTAAGGTTTGAGCTATGACATTCGTGTCGAATCATCGTGGGCTGCCTGTGCTCATCCTCGGTGGCGGCCCCGTCGGCGTCACCGCGGCATGGGCCCTCGCCCGAGCCGGCGTACGGGTCCATCTCATCGAGCGGGAGCCGGAGCCGCGTACCGACTGGCGTGCGTCGACGTTTCATCCGCCGACCCTCGAACTGCTCGACGAACTCGGCCTCGCGGCGCAGATGCACACCGAGGGACTGACGGTGCCGCGCTACCAGTACCGCGACCGGCGTGCGGGGCTGGTGGCCGAGTTCGACTTCACCCTGCTGAAGGAGGAGACGAAGTATCCGCACCGGCTCCAGCTCAACCAGCAGCATCTGGTCCGGATGCTGGTGGAGCGGCTCGCGGACGAGCCGAACGCCACTCTGCACTACGGCATCGAGGCCACGGCGATCCGGACCGGCGACGACGGTGTGGTCGTGGAGGGACGGGGACCGTCGGGCGAGGTGAGTGTGCGCGGCTGCTTCCTGGTCGCCGCCGACGGCGCGAGCAGCACGGCCCGGGGACTGCTGGGTGTGGAGTTCAAGGGCTTCACCTACCCCGAGCGATTCCTGATCGCCAGCACCTCGGCCGACTTCCGCGCGCTCATCCCCGACATCGCCGATGTCAACTATGTCGCCGACCCGGACGAATGGCTCTTCCTGCTGCGCACACCGGAGTCATGGCGCGCGGTGTACCCCGTTCCGCCCGGTCAGACATACGAGAGTGCCACCGATCCGGTGGAGATGCAGAGCCGTCTCCAGGGCATAGCGCCCCTCCCGGACGGTTACGAGATCGGCGACCGCCAGATCTACCACGTCCATCAGCGGGTGGCGGACTCGTTCCTGTCCGGGCCGTGCGCGCTGATCGGTGACGCCGCGCACATCAACAGCCCGCTCGGCGGAGTGGGTCTCAACAGCGGTATCCACGACGCCGTCGACCTCTCCCGCCGGCTCGTCCGTATCGTCCTCGACGGGGCGGACGAGGACGCCGAGCTGGCGACCTTCGCCGAGGTGCGCCGCCGGGTCGCCGTCGAGTACGTACAGGCCGACACCAAGCGCAACACCGAGCGGATCAGCGAACGCGACGAGGCCAAGCGGGAGGCCAACCACCAGGAGCTGCGCGCCATCGCGGCCGACCCCGAGCGGGCACGGGCCTGGTGCCGGCGTGCCTCCCTGCTGGAATCGGTGGCCCGCTTCGGGATCGGCCTGCCACCACAGGAGGTGCGCCGCCGGATGGACGCGGCGGCCCACTCCACTCCATGAGCGAACTGCCGCCGTCGGCCCGGCCGGACCGGGCGCGGCGCAGGTGAAAGAGGACCCATGACACTCGACAAGACACCGCGTGTGCGAACCGACGACGCCCCGGCCGATCCCGCGCGAACCGATGGCACGCCGCCCGGGGAGGACGCGCAACTGGCGTCCCTGTACGGGGATCTGGCCGCCGTGGATCTGCATCCGCTGTGGACGATCACCCGTGATCTCCTTCCGCCCGCACCGCGCCCCCGCTCGGTCCCCTGGCTGTGGAGCTCACCCGTACTGACCGAACTCGCCGAGCGAGCGCTGCGGCTGGTGCCGGTGGAGCGCGGCGGTGAGCGGCGGGTGCTCAGCCTCGGCAACCCGGGCCTGGGAGGACTGCCCTACGCGGCCGGAACACTGTGGGGCGCCATCCAGTGCCTCGGCCCCGGCGAGACGGCACCGGCACACCGGCACACTCCGGGCGCCATCCGTTTCATCCTGTCCGGGGACGGTGTCGCGACCACGGTCGACGGCGATGTGTGCGACATGCACCCCGGCGATCTGATCCTCACACCGTCCTGGAACTGGCACGACCACAGCAGTGCGAGCGACGGCCCGATGCTCTGGTTCGACGGTCTCGATCTGCCGATGATCGAGGCGCTCGACGCGGTGTTCTTCGAGCCGTACCCCGACATCCGGCAGCCGGACACCGACCCGCACAACCGGTCGGAGAGGGAGGCCGGCCCCGGGCCGCGTTTCGTCAGCGGAGCCGTACGCGATGTCCTCACCACCGAGCACTCCCCGCTCCTGGTCTACCGATGGGCGGACACCGACCGGGAACTGTCCCGGCTGGCCGCCGAGAGCGACGACCCTCTGGTGAGCCTCGAATACGTCAATCCCGGGACCGGCGCCAGTGTGCTGCCGACCATGAGCTGCGGTATGCACCGGCTGATACCCGGCGCGCGGACCCTGCCCGTACGGCGCACCGGCAACGCGGTCTTCGTCGTCCACCGGGGATCGGGCTCGTCGGTGATCGAGGGACAGCGCTTCGACTGGTCGGCGGGGGACATGTTCGTCGTCCCGTCCTGGGCCGCGGTCGAGCACACCAGCGCCGGGGGCGCGGACCTGTTCTCCATCGGCGACAGCCCCGTACTGCGGGCTCTGGGAATCCACCGCGAGCTGACGCTCGACGCACCCCAGCGGGTGACCGGTGTCTTCACCCCGGCAGTACTCCCGCCGACAGAGACGGTGAACGTATGAGACTCGCGATCTTCGACGACCACCGTCTCGGCGCCGTCGTCGGTGACACCATCGTGGATGTCACCGGCGCGCTGCCCTGGGCGTACGAATCCGATCCGCTGCTCGCGGGCTGGTGGCGTGGCCTGTGCCGGGATTTCGGCACGCTCGCGCCCGCGCTGGAGGCCGCGGCCGGAAGCGGCCCGCGCCGGCCGCTGGACTCGGTGCGGCTGGCCGCGCCGGTGCTGGCACCCACCAAGATCATCGCCTGTGCCAGCAACTACCAGGAACATGTCGACGAGATGCACTCGGTGCAGGAGCGCACCCTGGGTCAGGTCGAGTCCTGGATGATGAACTTCGATGTCTTCCTCAAGGCACCGTCGTCGATCGTCGGGCCCCAGTCCGCCATCGTGCTGCCGCGCGATGTGCTCGCGGCGGGCAGCGAGATCCACCACGAGTCCGAACTCGTGGTGGTGATCGGCACCGGTGGCAAGGACATCGCCGTCGAGAACGCGCTGGAGCATGTGCTCGGCTACACCATCGGTCTCGACATCACCGTACGGAGCGCCGCCGACCGTTCGCGGCGCAAGAGCTACGACAGCTTCAGCCCGCTGGGCCCCTGGCTCACCACCAGCGACGAGGCGGGCGACCCGGCCGACTTCGACATCCTGTTGACCTGCAACGGCGAACGGCGGCAGGCGGTCAACACCGCCTCGCTGATCACCCCGGTACCGCGGATCATCGCCTACGCGTCGCGCATGATGACACTGAACCCCGGAGATGTGATCTTCACCGGCGCGCCTCCCGGTGTCGGGCCGATCCTTCCGGGCGACGTACTGGACACATCGATCAGCCGGCTCGGCGCCATGACACTGCCGGTGCTGGCCGAGGGCGACGCCGGTCCGGCCTGAGCGAGCCGCCGACCGGCCCGAGGGGGGCCGCGGGCCCGGCCTGAGGGGGGCCGCGGGCCCGGCCTGAGGGGGGCCGCGGGCCCGGCGCGGGGGGTGCCGGCGCACTCCAGGAAGCCGCTCACCATTCCTTGTGACGGAATATCTGACACGAGTATTCCTGGAGTGCGAACTCCATGGCTATGGTCCTGACACCCCCCAGCCACATCACTCACTCGCACAGAGAACAGGTGAGGGCCATGTCGATGACGACGAAGGCCGGGCTCATCCTCCCCGCCGCCGCGGTGCTGCTCCTCAGCGCCTGCGCGGGAGGCACATCCACCGACTCCACCGAGAGCGCCGGTTCCGGCAAGGCCGACGGCAAGAGCGTCTCCGCGGGATGTCCGGACCCCGACGGCGCCCTGGCCCAGCGGGCCGAGAAGGAAGGGGAGGTGGTCATGACGGGCACACCGGACGGCAGTGTGCGCACCGACGTACCCAAGTCGTTCGAGCAGACCTACGGCGTCAAGGTCACCTATGTCGGAGGCCGTAACAGCGACATCGCGGCCAAACTCCAGGCCGAGCGCAAGGCCGGCATCTACACCCACGATGTCTTCGGCGGCGGTGGCAACACCATGTCGAGCACCTACTACGGCGAGGGATGGATCGGCTCCCTCAAGGACGTGCTCGACCCGGCGCTGCTGACCGCGGACAACTGGCGCGACGGCGCGCCCAAGTGGGTCGATCCCGAGAAGGAGAAGATCCTCCAGTTGTCGAACTACGTCGACTCCGGCGTCGTCGTCAACACCGACCTGGTCAAGGACGGCGATCTCACCTCCTTCGAGGACATGCTCGATCCCAAGTGGAAGGGCAAAATCGTGGTGGACGACCCGCGTTCCAACGGCGGGGCGATCTACGACGTGGGCGCCTTCGAACAGGCCTACGGCGAGGACTTCGTCAAGTCCCTCTATGTCGACCAGAAGCCGGTCCTGCTGACCGACCAGCGCCAGGAGCTGGACGACATCGCCCGCGGCAAGTTCGCCTTCGGGCTCTCGCTCCAGACCGCGGAGACCGAGGACGCGCTCGCCGAAGGGCTGCCGCTGAAGCAGCTCAAACTGACCGGCGCTCCGCCCGTGGCGACCGGCGGGTCCAGCCTGCTGGCCATCGACAACAAGGCTCCGCACCCGGCGGCCGCCGAACTGCTGGTCAACTGGCTGGTCTGCAAGGACGGCAACACCGTATGGACGAAGGCCCTCCAGGTGCCGAGCAACCGCGCGGACGTGCCGGTGCCGGCCGATCTGGGCGCGACCATCCCCGAGGCGGGCAGCGAGTACTACGACAGCTACGGCTGGAACGTACTGACCAAGGATGTGAAGCGGCTCCAGAAGACGCTGATCGACCTGCTCGGTCCGCAGTAGCACGGCCCGCCGCCCGCCGGTGTGACAGATCGGTGGGACAGATCGGTGGGACAGATCGGTGGGACAGATCGGTGGGACACGTCGGCGTGACACGTCAGCGTGGCATTTCGACGGCAGGTATCAGCGTTCGGTGTCGGTGCCGGTGTTCCGTTCACTTCCCTGGAGGTATTCATGACAGCGCAGCGCCGGTCCGCCACCCCACCGACCGCGTACGCCCGGTGGTCCCGCGGCCAGGGCATCGACATCGTCCCCGGCTTCCACATCCCGGACCTCCGGGCGGTTCCGCTCAAGCCCTGGGCGCGGATGGGCGGTTACGGCTGTTTCATCAACCACGAGGAGAGCGACCGCAGCAACGACTGCTACGTGTGCCGGATCCCGCCCGGGGAACATCTGCACCCGGTACGGCATCTGCACGAGCTGATGATCTATGTGCTCTCCGGACGGGGAAGCACGACGGTGTGGGGACCGGACGGACGGCCGCAGAGCTTCGAGTGGCAGCGCGGATCCCTGTTCGCCATCCCGCTGAACGTCCGCTACCAGCATTTCAACAGCAGCGGCGAGGCGCCCGCGACCCTGCTGGCGGTGACCAACGCCCCGGTGGCGATCAACCTGTTCGACGAGGCGGGCTTCATCTTCGACTGCCCCTACGACTTCCCTTCCCGCTTCTCCGGAGCGGACGGCTACTTCAGCGGTGAGGGCACCCTGACCGGCCGGCTGTGGGAGACCAACTTCGTCCCCGACGTACGCGACTTCCCGCTCGTCGAGTACCGGGAACGCGGGGCGGGGGGCACCAACGTCCAGTTCAAGCTGGCCCGGAACACGATGATGGCGCATGTGTCGCAGTTCCCGGTCGGCACCTACAAGAAGGCACACCGGCATTCCCCCGGTGCCCATGTGGTGATCCTCAGCGGCACCGGCTACAGCCTGATGTGGAAGGAGGGTGAGCCGATCACCCGCTACGACTGGTCCGAGGGCTCACTCGTGATCCCGCCCGGCGAGACATTTCACCAGCATTTCAACACCGGTGCCTCGCCCGCCCGTTATCTCGCCCTGCGCCATCTCAACGCGCGCCGGGACCCGGCGACCGGACTGCCGATGTCCTCGATCAGCACCCGGCTGGGCGGTGACCAGATCGACTACGCGGACGAGGATCCGATGGTCCGGCGGACATACCGCGACGAGTGTGCCACGAACGGCATCACGTCACGGATGGAGGCGTTCCACGGCACACCGTAGGCCCCGTCCGCGGCAGAGCGCCTCGGAGCACTTCGGTGCGCTTCAGCGGACCCTTCACCTTCGGCACAGCCCTTCATGAGAGGCATGAGAGGAACGACAGATGGCAGCGTCCGGCCAGGCCCGGGAGACCTTCTACGACAACTGGATGCGCAAGGAGGGGCCGCCGATCCACCGGGGGTACGGCATCTCCGACGTCCGTACGGTGGAGCGCGCCGACTGGGCACGCACCGGGGGCAGGGCGGCGTTCGTCCAACTGCGCGGTATGGAGGGCTTCACCGGCATGCAGATCGGTGAGATCGCCGCCCGCCGGTCCCTGGAGCGTCAGCAGCATCTGCACCAGCAGTTCATCACCGTCCTGTCCGGGCGCGGCGCGGCCGATGTCTGGCTGCCGGGCGACTCCCGCCGTACCAGCTTCGAGTGGCAGCGGGGCAGCTTCTTCGCGATCCCGCTCAACTGCGCCTATGTCCTGCACAACACCGGGTCGGAGCCGGTGGTGTACATGGCCGTCAACGACGCACCCATGGTGATGGATCTCTTCCACAACGAGGACTTCGTCTTCGCCAACGACTACCGCTTCACCGACCGGTTCTCCCCCGGCGCGGAGTACTACGCGGACAGCAAGCGGTACGAGAACTACTTCGGCGGTATCGCCGAGACCAACTTCATCGCCGATATCCACGAGATCGCGCTGGACTCCCTGGGTGTCAAGGGCAGCGGTGTGGACGCGACCGTCTTCGAGATGGCGGGCAACACCATCGCCGCGCACATCACCTCCTGGCCCGCGGGGCGCTACCACAAGGCACACCACCATCTGGGCGGGGCGATTCTCTACGGCCTGCGGTCGGAGGGTTACGTACTCATCTGGCCGCAGGAGGCGGGCAGCCGTCCGTACGAGGCCGGCAGCGGCGACCAGGTGGTCCGTGTCGAGTGGGGCGAGGGCTCCGTCTACAGCCCGCCGAGCAAGTGGTTCCACCAGCACTTCAACACCGGCCCGGGGACCGCCAGACAGCTCGCGTTCCGGGGCGGGGTGAAGCATCCGACGGGCATCCGGCGGGCCGGCAACCCGATCGTGGACGGCCGTCCCGGCGTGCTGGTCAGCGTCCGGGAGGGCGGCAGCCTGCTTCCGTACGAGGACGAGGACCCGCGGATACGCCGCGACTACACCGACGCGCTGACGGCGCGGGGCATCACACCGGACATGCCGGGCGAGCTCTACGTCGGATCGACGAGGTAGCCGCTCTCCGGCACTCGCGGTGCGCCGACGGGTCCGCCGTGGCCGTCTTTCCGGTGCCCGCGTTCCCCTTCGGTCCCGTCACCGTGGCCCTCGCCGTGTTCCACGCGCGTGGCGGGCTCCGGATCGGTCCGGACGGGAGCGATCACACTCCCGACCCCGTACGCGGCGCCGAAGGACGCCGCGAGCGCGGCGGCGAAGACGGTGATCCTCAGCGCGGTGTTCATGATGCTCTCCTCGTGGTCGTCCGTACGCCGGAGCTCGGCCCGACTATACACGTAATACCCCCAGGGGGTATGAAGCGATCGCCCACGGAGACCGGACCGGGCTTCAGGGGCCGGGGCTGGTCCGGGATCCGGTATCACCGCCGGGCCCGGAACCGGAGCGGGGCTCGGGCTCCGGCTCGGGCTCGGGCTCGGGCTCGGGCTCGGGGCAGGCTCCCGGCTCCGGCTCGGGCTCGGGGCGGGCGCCCGGCTCGGGGGCCGTACGTGCGTCCGGCTCCCGGCCTGGGCGGGGAGCCGAGCCGGGACCGTCCAGTGCTCTCAGGAGGCGCTCGATCGACTCCGGGTCGCCGCCTTCGACCGTCACCGTCGTGCCGCCGCGCTCGATCCGGACGCGCGGCGGGCGCGGACGGGCGAGCCGCCAGGTGGCCACCGCCAGTGTCAGCTGGGCGAGTTGGACGGCCCCGTTGAACACGGCCTCGATCACCTCCGGCCCCGGCCCCATGTACGTACCGGTTTCACTGTCCGCACCGGTCCGGGCGCGCGGGACGAGCGAGAGCGCACTGCCGCCCGCCACGTCCGGGTCGCTGCCGAGCCACCGGTGGAGCGACAGCAGTTCCTCGCTGCCGTCTTCCCACTCGCCGCCCTCCCCGCCCGCGTCGTCCATGGCCTCCACCTCGATACGGACCCGCATCCCCCGCCCCTCCCACGCTCATTGACTGTGTGTCACCGCAGCGTCACCGAGCCTATCCGCCCCGGCGGCGGCGAGCGGCCGGTCCCACTCGGCCGGTCCCGCTCGGCTGGTCAGCGCTCGGCTGGTCCGGGCGTGTGGCTTCTCCTCGCCCGGAGCCCTCGCCGGAGTAACACCGCTCGCGCCGCTCCCCGGCAGGCAGTAGGACGGAGACGGCGGGCGGCACGGAGGAGCGGACCGGAATGCAGATCGTTGTCGACCTCAATCGCTGTCAGGGTTACGCGCAGTGCGCGTTTCTCGCCCCGCAGGTGTTCGAGCTGCATGGCGAGGAGGCCCTGATGTACACGCCGAGCGTTCCCGGCGATCAGCATGAACGCGTCCGGCGGGCGGCGGCGGCATGTCCGGTGCAGGCCATCCTGGTCGGGGAGCGGGCGGGCGCCCGTGTCCGGTGAACGGCGCGACGGCCGGATCGTCATCGTCGGCGCGTCGCTGGCCGGGCTGCGGGCCGCCGAGACGCTGCGCGAGGAGGGCTTCGCCGGATCGCTGACCCTGGTCGGGGACGAGCCCCGGCCCCCGTACGACAGACCACCGCTGTCCAAGCAGGTGCTGCTCGGGCGGGTGGACGCACGGGACGCCGGGCTGCCGAGCCGCCGCGAGGTGGACGCGGAGTGGCGGCTCGGGGTGGCCGCCGTCGGTCTCGATCCGGTGGCGAAGCGGGTACTCCTCGCCGATGGCGAACGACTGCCCTTCGACCGGCTGCTGATCGCCACCGGGACCCGGGCCAGGCCCTGGCCGAACCCCGACGAGGCCGCTCTCGACGGCGTCATGACCCTGCGTACGGCCGACGACGCGGCCCGCCTCGCCGAACGTCTCGACGCCGGCCCGCGCAGGGTCCTGGTGATCGGCGCCGGCTTCACCGGCTCGGAGATCGCCTCAGCCTGCCGGGAGCGCGGCTTGGAGGTGACGGTCGCCGAACGCGGACCCTCGCCCCTCGTCGGCGCGCTCGGCGGAGCGCTCGGCACCCTCGCCGCCACCGTGCAGCGCGCGCACGGGGTCGATCTGCGCTGCGGGGTGACGGTCACCGCCCTGAAGGGCAGCGGCGGCCGGCTCACCGGCGCCGAGTTCTCCGACGGCGGCCGGATCGAGGCCGATATCGCCGTGGTCGCCCTGGGCGCCGTACGCAACACCGAATGGCTGGCCGACGCCGGGCTGGCCGCGGGCCCCCGGGGCGTGGCCTGCGACGCGGGGTGCCGCGCCTTCGACATGTACGGGATCGTCACCGACGACGTCTTCGTCGCCGGTGATGTGGCCCGCTTCCCGCATCCGCTCTTCGAGTACCAGATACTCGCCCTCGAACACTGGGGCAACGCGGTCGCGCAGGCCGAGGTGGCGGCCCACAACATGGTCAGCCCCGGGCCGCTCAGACGACCGCATCTGACGGTGCCGGCCTTCTGGTCCAGCCAGTTCGGCCTGAACATCAAGTCCGTCGGTGTGCCCACCTTCTCCGACCAAGTGGTCATCGCTCAGGGCTCGTTGCGGGAGCGTCGGCTGGTCGCGGTCTACGGCTACCGGGGACGGGTCACCGCGGCGGTCAGTGTGAACCGGGCCAAGTGGCTGGAGTACTACCAGCGGCTCATCGAGACGGCGGCGCCGTTCCCGCCCGAGCGCGGCGCCGCCGACCCGCCCGACTCAGGGGTGCCCGTCCCCTCCGACGTGCCGTCCCCGCAGACGCTCTCGCACGGTCCGACCGTGGCCCTCACCGGCCATCTGCCGGACCGCCGCCTGACCCTGGTACGGCACGACTGAGTCCACCCGCCGTCCGCCATCGACGAGGAGCCACCGACCCATGCGCCCGGACACCCTGTTCCAGCGGATCACCGACTACGCGAACCGCGCCGACCCCTATCCGCTCTACGCCGAACTCCGGGAGAGCGGGGTGACACGGCAGAGCGACGGCAGCTATCTGGTGGGCACCTACCACGAGATCGCCGAGCTGCTCCACGACCCGCGGATCAGCTCGGACGTCCGCAACCGTGCCGACCCCGACGAGGACATCCTCAGAAGGTCCGACCCGCCGGCCTTCATCGGCGTCGACGACCCCGAGCACGACCGGCTCCGCCGTATCGCGATGCGGCCCTTCGGTCCGCCCCACTCCCCCGGCCGGATCGACGCCCTGCGCGCGGACATCACCCGGATCACCGACGACCTGATCGACTCGTTCCGCGACAAGGACCGGATCGATGTCGTCGACGACTTCTCCTATCCGCTCCCCGTCACCGTGATCTGCCGGCTCCTGGGCGTGCCGTTCGAGGACGTACCGCAGATCCGCGCCTGGACGAACATGATCATCGCCAGCTTCGATTTCGCCCCCGAGCAGGACGAGGGCCACCTGGAACGCCTCAACGCGGGCAGGGAGGCCCGGGACGCGATGGCGGACTATCTGGGGGAACTGTCCGACACACGGCGCGGCCGTCCGACGGACGACATGCTCTCCGCCCTCGTCAACGACACCGGCCCCGAAGGACGTCTCACGAGGGACGAGCTGAAGAGCACCGCGACCCTGCTGCTCATCGCCGGGCACGAGACGACGGTCAATCTGATCACCAACGGGGCGCTCACCCTGCTGCGCCTCCCGGAGGCGCTACGGCTGCTGCGCGGCAAGCCCGAGCTGATGCCCAACGCCGTCGAGGAACTGCTGCGTTACGAGCCACCCGTCCATATGCTGCCGCAGCGCACCCCGCTGACCGATATCGAGGTCGCCGGTGTCACCATCCCGAAGGGCGCGCCGCTGATCCTGATGCTCGCCTCCGGCAACCGGGACCCGCTGCGTTTCGAGGACCCCGGCCACTTCGACCCGACACGCGAGGACAATCAGCACTTCGGCTTCGGCAGCGGCATCCACAACTGCTTCGGCGCTCCGCTCGCCCGTGTCGAGGCGCAGATCGCGCTGAGCGCGCTCGTTCCCCATCTTGAGGACTTCCATCTGGTGGAGGACCCGCCCCCGTACCGGCGCAGCGCCCTGCTGCGCGGCCCCCGGCATCTGGTGCTCGAACGGGAGTGAGCGGGCGGGAGTGAGCGGGAGTGGGTACGGGTGACCGCCGCGGCGCGAAACCGGGACGGTCACCGCCGCGGGCCTCGGTGGCCCGGATCGCGGGGGACGAAGGCCTGGGCGATTCCCCTCACCGGTGGATCCTGGCCGCGGAGGGCGATTCGCCGGGGAATCCCGTCGTGCGCCAGGAGCGGCCGTCCGGCGTCACGGCGAAGCCCTCGTACCCTTCCAGGGACTCCAGCCACTCCCGTGCCGTCGGGCCCATGGCGAAGGCCGCGGTCGAGTAGGCGTCGGTCATCGTGAGATGGGTGCCGACGACGGTGAGGGACGCGTAGCACTCCGCGGGCGTACCGCGGTGGGGATCGATGACGCGGGCGCCGCGGTCCGCGGTGCCCGAGGTCGCCACGGCCAGATCACCGCGGCCGGTGACGACGGAGCACAGATGGCCGGGGCGCAGGGGGTGTGCGACACCGACGCGCCAGCGCACCCCTGGAGCCGCCTCGCCCCGCAGCCGCAGATCCCCGCCGCCGTTGACACAGGTGTGGTGGGCGCCCGCCTCGTGCAGGATCTGCGAGGCCCGTTCCACGGACCATCCCTTGACCAGCGCGGAGGGGTCGAGAATGCCGCCCGCGAGATGACTGAACCAGCCGCCGCTGGTCCGTACGGCCCTCTTGCAGAGGGCGAGGACCTCACGTACCTCCGCGGAGCACTGGTCGAGCGTGAGGTCGCCCCGTGCGAGCCGGCAGACGACGCTGTCCGGCCGGTACGTGGAGTACACCTCGTCGACATGGTGCAACCAGACCACCGCCTCGGCCAGCGCCGCTTCGATGGCGGGGGTACGCGCGTCGCGTATGTCGAAGGAGAAGACGGTGCCCATCACCTGCTCGACATGGCGCAGCCCCTGTCTGAAGCCGGAGCCCCGCACCTCTGGTCGCATGGTCTCCGACCGCGTGGCCTCGGACCGCTCGGAGTCAGCCACCGGCCCCCTCCGACACCCTCCGGAGGGACCGGATCCGGACAGGGCCCTGGCGCGTAGGACCGGCCCCGGCCCTGGCGGTGGCGAAGCCCCGCACGGCGCCGTACCGGGTGTCCGCCTCCCCGTGCGCCTGTGTCGCGGTGCTGCTCATGGGCCCTCTCTTCGCCGATGACCGATGCCGATGACCGATGAGTCGTGAGCCTCGCAGCGCAACCTGTGACGAACCTCTCAACACCGTCGCCGGCGCCCGATTCAGAGAGAACTCAGAGCGGGCAGCCGCTCCGGCGCTCGCTGTCAGAGGGGATCCTGGAACACACCATGGACAGTCACAGCCACCCACTCCATCCGTACGGCGGCGGCGGACTCCACCGCGCGTACGCGCACGCCTCCGCACATACGCATACGCATACACGCACGCGCACGCACGGCGGTGACGGCGGTCCCGTGCGGGTCCTCGTCGTCGACGACGAGCCCGATCTGACCGAGATCCTCTCCGGTCTGCTCTCCGGCGAGGGCTGGCGTGTCCGCACGGCGGCCGACGGCGCGTCCGCCGTCACCGCGGCCCGTATCTTCCGTCCGCATGCCGTCGTACTGGACCGGATGCTGCCCGACATGGACGGTCTGCGCGTCCTGCGTCAGCTGCGCGGGGACCTGGAGCAGGTGTGCGTCCTGTTCCTGACCGCGCGCGACGCCGTCGAGGACCGTATCGCCGGGATCGCCGCGGGCGGTGACGACTATGTGACCAAGCCCTTCAGCCTGGACGAACTGCTGGCCCGGCTGCGCGGTCTGCTCCGCCGGGCGGGCATGGCACACGGGGCGCACGGGACGGGCGGGACGGGCGCCGACCGCCTGGCCGTGGGCGATCTGGTGATGGACGAGGCCGCCCGGGAGGTCACCCGCGGCGGTGATCCCGTCGAACTGACCCGTACGGAGTTCGAACTGCTCCGTCTTCTGATGCGCAACCCACGCCGTGTGCTGTCCAAGGCGCAGATCCTCGATCACGTCTGGTCCTACGACTTCGGCGGCCACGCGCATGTCGTCGAGCTCTACATCAGCTATCTGCGCAAGAAGCTGGACATGGGCGGGAGCACGATGATCCACACCGTGCGCGGTGTGGGCTACATACTCAAGCCGGAGCCCTGATGCGACGGACCCCCACTCGGGCCCATCACCGTCCCCATCCGCCCCGCACTCTTCGCGGCCGGCTCACCGCCGGGCTGCTCGTCCTGGTCGCCCTGGCCTGTCTGGCGGTCGGCCTCACCACGGCGTTCGCGCTCGACGGTTTCCTGACCGACCGCCTCGACCAGCAACTCTCCGCGTCCGACGGACGTTTCGCGGCCGGTCCGGACGACGAGGGCACATCGGACGCCGGCGATCCGCCCGACACCCGTGGCCAGCCGGAGGGTACGTTCGGGGCGCGGCTGCTGGACGGGACCCCCACCCGGGCGGCCGTCGTCAAGGACCGTACGGACGTGAAGGTGCCGCTGACCCCCGGCGACCGCCGGGCGCTCGCCGCGCTCCGCGCCGACGGGAACGGCCACGATCTGCGGCTGTCGGGCCTGGGGGCGTACCGCGTCACCGCCGTGGCGGGCGACGGCAAGGACATCCTGGTCACCGGTCTGCCACTGCGTCCCGTCGAGGAGACGGTGCACCGGCTGGAAGGTGTGGAGGCGGCGGTCTTCGGTGTGACTCTCGTGGCCACCGGCACCGTGGGAGCGCTGTGGGTACGGCTCTCCCTGCGGCCGCTGCGCACGGTCACCGCCGCCGCGGCGGGCGTCGCCGAGCTGCCCCTGGCCGGCGGAAAGGCCGCCACGCTGCCCGGTCCCGTGCCGGTCGGCGACCCGCACACCGAGGCCGGTCAGGTGGGCACCGCCGTCAACCGTCTGCTCGGGCAGGTCGGCAACGCCCTGGAGCGGGAGCGGACCGGCGAGGACCGTCTGCGCCGCTTCACCGCCGACGCCGGCCATGAACTGCGTACCCCCGTCGCGAACGTACGCGGACACGCGGAGCTGGCGCTCCGCCACCGGAGCCCCGTACCGGCCGACGTCCGGCGCGCGCTCACCCGCATCCTGTCCGAGTCGGAGCGTCTGAGCCGGCTCGTGGACGATCTGCTCCTGCTCGCCCGCATCGACGCGGGCCGGGCCCTCGACCGGGGTCCGGTGGATCTGACGCGGCTCGTCCTCGACACCACGGAGGACGCGCGGGCGGCGGGCCCCGGTCACCGGTGGCTGCTCGACCTGCCCGAGGAGGCGGTGACCCTGACGGGTGACGAGCGACGGCTGCGCCGGGTGGTCGGCGATCTCCTCGCCAACGCCCGCTCCCACACCCCGGACGGCACCGAGGTCTCCGTACGGCTGTCGGCCGGCCCCGGCGCCGTCCGGCTGACCGTGGCGGACGACGGCCCCGGCATTCCCGCGCGGCTCCTGCCCGCCGAAGTCTTCGACCGTTTCGTACGGGCGGACGGCGGCCGGTCGCGCACGGACGGCGGCACCGGACTCGGTCTGGCGATCGTCCACGCGGTGGTCACGGCACACGGCGGCACGGTGGACGCGGTCAGCGGAGGCGGGCGGACCGAGTTCACCGTCGTCCTCCCCGCGCCACCGCGGCACAGCGGTGACAGCACGGCCGGGGACGGCACGGACTGAGCGCGCCACGCCCGGTCACGTACGCATGCGGCGTGCGTAAGGTCACGTACACACGCACAGGCGGCGTCACGCACGGTCGTGTACACGCGCACACGATCGGGCCCCGTGCGGCCGGCACGTCATGGCGGCGGACACGTCACGCACGTACACCGCCCGAGCCCCGGCCGCCCGCTCCGCCGCCGTCGCGGCCCGTACCGGGCACCGACGACAGCGGTGCCGCGATGTCCTCCAGCGCCCGGCCCTCGGCCCGTACGGCCAGGAAGGCCGCCACCAGACCGGCCGCGCACATGAGGCTCGCGCCGATCTGGAAGGCGAGCACGGTGTCGCCGACCACCCCGGACGCCGTGAGGTCAGCGAAGACCAGCGGGCCGCTGATACCGCCCGCCGCCGTGCCGAGCGCGTAGAAGAACGCGATCGCCATGGCGCGGGTCTCCATCGGGAAGATCTCCGAGACCGTGAGATACGCGCTGCTGGCTCCCGCCGACGCGAAGAAGAGCACCACGCACCAGCACGCCGTGAGGGTCGTGGCCGTCAGCGAGCCCCTGTCGAAGAGCCAGGCGGTACCGAAGAGCAGGACCCCCGCCAGCAGATAGGTCGAGGAGATCATGATCCGGCGGCCGACGGTGTCGAAGAACCTGCCGAGCAGCAGCGGGCCGAGGAAGTTGCCCGCGGCGATCACCGCGAAGTAGTAGCCCGTGTGTCCCGTGTGCACACCGAAGAAGGTGATCAGGATCGTGCCGAAACCGAAGGTGATCGCGTTGTAGAGAAACGCCTGTCCGATGAAGAGCGACAGCCCCAGCACCGCCCGCCTGGGGTAGCGGCGGAAGACCGTCCTGGCGATGAGTCCGAAGCCGATGCTCTGGTGCTCGCGAACGGTGATCTCACCGGCCGGCGGAGGTAGTTTCCGGTGTTTCTCCTTCTCGACACCGCGTTCGACGGAGTCGACGAGCTTCTCCGCCTCCGCGCTGTGTCCATGGATGAGCTGCCAGCGCGGACTCTCCGGCACATGCCGTCGTACGAGAAGGATGACCAGGCCGAGGACGACGCCGAGGCCGAAGGCGATGCGCCAGCCCAGGTCCTTGGGGAGGAGCGCGGTGTTCAGCATCAGGACGGACAGCAGCGAACCGGCGACGGCGCCCAGCCAGAAGCTGCCGTTGATGATCAGGTCGATCCGTCCCCGGTACTTGGAGGGGATCAGCTCGTCGATGGCCGAATTGATGGCCGCGTACTCACCGCCGATACCGAACCCGGTGAGGAAACGGAAGACGAAGAACCACCAGGCCTCGAAGGACAGCGCGGTCATCGCGGTCGCCGCGAGGTACACCGCCAGGGTCACCATGAACAGCCTCTTGCGGCCGTAACGGTCGGTGAGCCGGCCGAAGAACAGCGCGCCCGCACACGCGCCCGCCACATACAGCGCTGCGGCAACGCCCGTGACCTGCGCGGATGTGATCGACAGTCCGCTGCCGTCCTCGGACAGACGGCCCGCGATATTGCCGACGATCGTCACTTCGAGACCGTCGAGAATCCACACCGTGCCGAGACCGATGACGATCATCCAGTGCCAGCGCGACCAGGGAAGCCGGTCGAGCCGGGCCGGTACGGCCGTGGTGATGGTCCCCGTCGCACCGGTCGGCGGTGTGGTTCCCGGCCCCGGTCGGGCAGGTGTCGCCATCGCTTCCCTCCTCGTCCGTCGTCCTCGTCCTGGCAGTCGATCGCACCAATATCCGCCAGGTGCCCCCACCGCGCGGGAATAGACGCGGCGGGACGGGACGGGACGGGCGTCCGCGCTGTCACCGCCGTGCCGTCGCGCTTCGGAATGTGCGAGTACGTTGGAAGGGAAGGCCGAACCGACCACGCAGCGAGCCGAGTCTCCACCCGTGACCCGAAGTCCGTGTACGGACACGGGGCAGGGAGCGTTCCCACCGTGGGGCACAGGGACCGACGAGGGACCAGCTCCACGAGGAGGCGGAGACAGCGATGTCGAACACTGCTGAGGGCGAGCACGGCACGGTGATCGTGACAGGCGCGAGCCGGGGTATCGGCGCGGCCATCGCCACAGAGCTGGGCGAGGCCGGATACGGCGTCGTCGTCAACTACTCCTCGCACCCGGAACCCGCCGAGGAAGTGGCCGCCGACATCCGTGCGCACGGCGGGCGCGCGAGCGCCATGCACGCGGATGTGTCGGAACCGGACGAGGTGGCGGGCATGTTCGAGCGTGCGGAGCGCGAACTGGGCCCGCTGACCGCGCTGGTCAACAACGCGGGAACCACAGGCGCGCCCGCCCCCTTCGACATCCAGGAGCCGACCGGGCTGTCGCGGCTGCTGGCGATCAATGTCCTCGGCCCGATGGTGTGTGCCCGGCACGCCGTGCACACGATGTCCACCAGTCATGGCGGCCGGGGCGGGTCGATCGTCAATATCGCCTCGGTGGCCGCCCGTACCGGCGGTCTGCCGGGACTCGTGCCGTACGCGGCCACGAAGGGCGCCCTGATCTCCTTCAGCCGGGCACTGTCCAACGAGGTCGCCTCGGAGGGCATCCGGGTGAACAGTGTGTCACCGGGCATCATCGCCACCGATATGACAGCGGATCTGGACAATCCGGAGACCAAGGAAGCCGTGGCCCACAGCCCGATCGGACGATTCGGCCGTCCGGGGGAGATCGCGGACACCGTGACCTGGCTGATCTCACCCGCCGCGTCGTTCGTCACCGGCAGCGACATCGCCGTGTCCGGTGGCCGCTGAGGGCGTCTCCTCGCCCTCGTCCCCGGCCGCGTGTGAAGCCATGGGAGACACCCCTGGTCCGGGGCGTCTCCCATGGCTCGGAGGTTCGTGCGGGGCAGGTCCTAGCGGACGTGGACGAAGACAGGGTTCGAGTAGAACCACAGGTCGTCCCAGGGGCTCTCCAGCCCGTCCGCCAGCGGCTCGACCTCGTCGGTGCTCGTACCGCGCACGCGGGCGTAGAGGTCGCTCTCCACATTGCGCAGGGTGTGCTTGATGACGTATTCCTTGCCCTGCTTGCGCCAGTCGCGCGGGCCGAACCGCGCCACCACCTTGGTGGTCGGGTTGGTGTCGGTGTCGAGGCTGGCGCTCGGGCCGGTGATCTCGCCGACGATCAGGTCCACACGCCGGACCTCGGGCCGGTCGCCGTTGCCGTTCTTGCCCTCCAGCGGACGGAACCTGATCTCGATCTCGACGTCCGTGCGGTTGCGGCGGCTGACGGTGAGCGTCTCGCCCATGGCGGCCTCGTCACCTCGGCTGCCCGCCGTGAGGTCGAGGCTGGTGATCAGATCGCCGGTCCCGACCCAGACCCGCCCGTTGCGGAGTCCGTCCATGATGTCGGCGTAGTCCTGCCTGGCCAGCACATGGGTCTTGCTGTACTCGCCCGGCCAGAAGTCGGAGCCACCGCGCGTCCAGTGCACATGCGAGTCCGAGGTCGCCGTGATCCACCAGCGCCGGCCCTCACCGAGCAGCGAGTCCCAGAGGCCGCCGACACGGGCCGTCATCTGGTCGAAGCCGCCGTGGGTCGGGTAGTTGCCGTAGCCGCCGCGCGCGCCTCCGTTGAGGGGGCCCGCCTGGTGACCGGGCGCGCCCTCGAAGCCGACGTAGATCTCCGGCGCGGCGTTGTTGCCGTTGCGGAACTCGCGCGGGGTGTCCTGCCCGTAGACACCGAGGCCGGTCGCCGACCGCGAGGCGTGGTGGGCGATCACCAGCGGCTTGCGCCTCATGTCCTTCGCGGCCTTCAGGAACTCGATCATCTTGGCCTCGGTGTCACGGCCCGGATCGGCGGGGAAGGCGTCGTTCTTGGCGAAGCGGCGCTCCAGCTCGTAGAGCTGCTGTGCCTCGTCGCTGTGGTGAGGGATCATCAGCGTGTGGTGGTCCAGCGCCGGGGCGTCGAACTCCATCCCCCAGAACTGGAGCACCTCGGGCACGAGCACACGGGAGCGCAGAAGATCGGGGTAGGCCTGCTCAAGGTTCACCTTGGAGTGCGTCGGCCCGCCGTGGTCGGTGCACATCACCCAGTTGAGACCGAAGTGCTTGGCCATGATCGCGTTGGTGACGATCGGGTAGACGGCGTCCGCGCCCTTGTGGAACGTCGGCGGGGTCGTCGACGTGTCGAACTCACCGCTGTACTCCGAGTGCACATGGTGGTCACCGGCACGCCACACCCGCTTGCCGGAGTCACCGGACTTCTCCTGCTTGCGGTCGTCGTCGTGCGCCCATGCCGGGCCGCCGGTCACCAGCGGGCTCGCCGCCGCCAGCGTCGCCCCGACACCGGCGTACTTGACCAGTCTGCGCCGCGAGATGGCCGAGTACTCCGGATCTTCGCTGCTCTTGTTCTTCACGTGAAGCCTCTCGTTCGACTCGTCGGGGGCGGCGACCGAGTCTTGAGGGCCAAACCGAACGGAACATGAACAGAGGTCAGGGAAATCGGGAACAACGTGCGGGCCACGGTACGAATGTGAGATGCCGTCCGGGCCGCCGCGCCGTCCCGATGACGTGCCCGGATGTACGCGGTCGGCTCTCGCGCGCACGGTCAGCCCTCGCGTACGCGGTCGGCTCTCGCGTACGCGGTCAGCTCTCGCCGTTGCGGCCGCTCATTCCCGCGGCGATGTCACGGAGCAGACCGGGCGCGTCGTGCGTGCCGGTGTGGACTTCGAGCAGGACCAGCCGGTCCGTGGCCTCGTCGGCCGCCGCCAGGGCCCGGTCCAGTCCTGCCGGGGTGTCCGCGCTCAGACAGAGCGCGTCGCGGACGCCGAGGACGGCGGGCAGTCGCTGCCAGTCCCACCGGGCGATGTCGTTGTACGCCGCCTCGGGGCCGTGGATGGCGCGCTCCACCGTATAACCCGCGTTGTTGACGAGGACGATGACCGGTGTGAGGCCGTAGCGGCCGATGGTCCCGAGTTCCTGCGCCGTCATCTGCGCCGAGCCGTCTCCGATGACGAGCAGACAGCGGTGGCCGGGGGAGGCGAGCTGCGCGCCGAGCAGGGCCGGCAGGCTGTATCCGATGGAGCCCCACAACGGCTGTCCGATGAACCGCGATCCGGTGGGGAAGCGCTGGGTGGACAGACCGAAGTAGGACGTGCCCTGTTCGGCGACCACCGTCTGTCCCTCCCGGATCGACCTGGCGATCCGTGGCCAGAGATACGACTGGGTCAGCGGCTCGTCGGGACGCGGGCTCCGCCCAATGGCCGAAGCTCCAGTGGCGGAGGCTCCGGCAGGGTGATCTCCCGCGCCACCGGTGAAGGCGTCGACGAGCGGTTTCCCCGCCACCACTCCCGTCAGCGCCGACAGCGCGACGCCCAGCGGCACCCCCGGGTACTCCGTGCCGTCGACGAAGGCGGACTCCGGCTGGAGGTCGATCCCCCGGCCGGGATCGATACGGTGGCTGAAGCCGCCGCTCGTCGTGTCCGTCAGCCGCACCCCCGCACGGATGAGGACATCCGCGTCCTCGACGGTCCGCCGGACGCGCGGGTCGCCGAAGGCCCCCGAGTACACCCCCAGCGAGGTGGAGCGGCTCTCGTCGGCGACCGTCTTGCCCATGCAGAGCGTGGCGAACGGCAGCCCGCCCGTATCCAGCAGCTCGGCCAGTGCCTCCCGCGCGCCGAACCGGTCCACCAGGAAATCGGCCAGCACGGTGACGCTCCGCGCACCGGCCAGCGCCCTGCCCGCGGCGTCCGCGAACCGCTCCAGGGAGCCGGGGTCGACCGGGAAGGAACGTCCCTTCCGTGGCAACGGACGGACCGGCGCGGGTATCGGGGCGAGCGCGACATCGGAGGCCATCCGCAGATATACGGGCCGCTTCTCCCGGAGGGCCGCCACCAGGACACGGTCGATCTGCTCGGCGGCGTCGGCGCGGGTGACGGTGGCCATGGCGGCGCTGACGCTCCGCTGGGCACGCTCGAAGCGTTCGAAGTCACCGTCCCCGGCGGTGTGATGGACCAGCGCGCCGGTGCGTTCCGCCGCGGTGGAGGGACCGACGACGAGATGGACGACGGGCACGTATTCGGCGTAGCCGCCCGCCACTCCGTTGATGGCGCTCAGCTCCCCCACCCCGAAGGTCGTGAGCAGGACCCCGATCCCCCGGACGCGCGCATAACCGTCCGCCGCGTACGCGGCTCCCAGTTCATTGGCGTTTCCCACCCAATCGATCCTGGGGTGCTCCATCACCTTGTCGAGAAAAGCGAGATTGTAATCTCCGGGAACACCGAACACATGGTCCACCCCGAGCGACGCGAGACGGTCGAGAAAGTATTCGGCGATCGTGATGTCACGTGAAGTCATCGGTTCCGCTCCAACCCGCGGTTCTGGTCCCACTCTCAACCATCCATGGGCGCGCCCGCTCCCGGTAGGGGAGGAAGCGAGAATTGGCGCGCCTTTTTCTTGGGGAAACCTCAAGGTGAGGAGGGGTGAGCCGATAGGGACGCGGGCCCGTGACAGGAGATGTACGGTGATTCCACAGGCGCGAGGGAGACCGTGACCGGAGCCGGTTCGCGAGTGTTCGGGGGCGACCCATGATCGATTCATTGTTCCGGGAGATGATCGAGGAATTGCCGGTCTTCGCACCGAGAGTCACGGAAATGATCCGTACGGAGATTCCCCCGTACTCGGTCGTGCCGGAACAGGAGCACATTCGCGCTGTGACAATCCAGCTCCATGGGCTGCTGGACGCACTGGACCGCGGAATCGCGCCCTCGGCCGAATATCTCCAGGCGGCTTCGCGGCTGGGCGCGGCGCGAGCGGCGCAGGGTCTGCCGGTCGAGACCGTTCTCGGCGCGTATCACATCGGCTATCGGGAGACCTGGAACGCTCTGATGCGGGGCGCGGTCCGCCGGGGACAGGAGGCGGTCGCCGAACTGGCCGGGCAGGTCACCACGTTCTGGACCTGGATCCAGGAGCTGACCGACGCGGTGGCCGTCGCGTACGAGACGGTCCTCCGCTCGGAGCTGTCGGCGCAGGAGGACCGGTACCGGCGGCTGATCGAGGCCATGGCCGCCGCCGACCCGGCCGACGAGGCGACGGTGACACTGGCCCGTTCCCTGGGGTACGACCCGGTCGGCGCGTTCCAGGCGTTCCGCGGGCGCTCCGCCGACCTGCCGAGCGGCGGCCTGGAGCGCTTCCGCCGACATACCGCCACCGGGCCGGGCGTGGTGGTGGCCACCATTCACGGCGGCGCGCTGTCGGTCCTGAGCCAGGGAGTGCCGGACGACGCCATCCTGCGCTCACTCGACCGGGCGGTGGGCAGGGCGGTGAGCCGGACCGTGGACCGGGAGGCAGGCCGGAGGGTGGACCGGACGGTGGGCCAGGCGGTGGACCGCGCGGTGGACCGGGAGGACCCTGCGGCTCCGCCGCTCGGCGTCGGACTGCCGAGGACCGGGCTGTCCGGGGCCGCCGACAGCTTCCAGGACGCCGACGGCGCGCTGTCGCTCGCGCTGCGCCGGGACGGCGGGACCGTCCGCTACGCGGTCGCCTGGCTCCAGTCGAGCCTCGCGGAGCAGTCCCGCAGGCTGAGCGA
Source organism: Streptomyces sp. NPDC055025 (assembly GCF_053608565.1). NCBI lineage: Bacteria > Bacillati > Actinomycetota > Actinomycetes > Kitasatosporales > Streptomycetaceae > Streptomyces > Streptomyces sp. NPDC055025. The sequence goes on along the minus strand of NZ_JBSGVS010000009.1, from coordinate 78,840 downwards.
TCTCCTCGGCGCCGGTGCCCGTACCGCCCAGGCGTACCCGCATCTGTCGGCCGCCGTGATCGCCTACGCGGACCACGGGTTCATCCCGACCGCCGCCGCCCGCGCGCTGCACGTACACCCGAACACGGTGGTGTACCGGCTGGACCGCTGGACGGCACTCACCGGCTGGGACCCCAGGACCCGGGACGGCCTCATGAGATCGCTCCTGGCCCTCGATCTCTACCCCGCCCCGCACACGCCCTGACGGGGTCCGGTACGCAGTCACGAGCCGACACGGAGTTACGGGCCAACCGTACGGGTCACGGGCCGACCGTCCCGCACGGGGTCACGGGCCGTCCGTCTCGCCGCTCCGGCCCCGCCGCGCGAGCACGCGCTGCGCCGTGGCGAGCACCCGGCCCGTACAGTGCGCCCGGAGCGCGGCGCGGGCCGCGTTGGCGCCCGGCGCGCCGTGCACCGCACCGCCCGGGTGGGCGGACGCGGAGGCCAGATAGAGCCCGCGCACCGGGGTCTCGGGGCGGCCCGTGCCGGGCAGCGGCCGGAAGACCGCCTGCTGGTGGAGGCTGGTCGTACCGCCGTTGACCGCTCCGTCGCGCAGATTGCTGTCGGCGGCCTGGAGCGTGGGCGGCGCGAGGATACGGCGGGCCCGGATCCGGTGGCGGAAGCCCGGTGCGTACCGTTCGACCCGTTCCTCGATCCGGTCGGCCATGACCTCCTGTTCGAACGGATCCCACCGGCCCGTCAGACCGTCCGTACCGGCGTCCCCCCGGACATGGTGCGGTACGTGGGTGTAGGCCCACGCCGACTCGGTACCGGCCGGAGAGCGCGTCGCGTCCGCGGTCGTCATCTGGCCGAGAAGGGCGAAGGGCCGGTCGGGGACCCGGCCCATGGCGAGCTGGGCCGCGAACCGGGTGAGGTCGTCCATCCCGTCGGCGAGATGGACGGTGCCGGCCGAGCCGGCCGCGCGAGCGTCCCAGGGCACGGGTCCGTCGAGGGCCCAGTCGACCTTGAAGGTGGCCCAGTCCCACTGGAAGCGGCGCAGATCGTCCATGACGCGCGACGGCAGATGCTCGGCGCCGACGAGTCCGCGGTACAGATCCGGCGCCGACACGTCCGCGAGGACCGCTCTGCGTACGGCGACGGCGCCGCCCGTGGCGGTACGTACCCCCACCGCCCTGCCTCCCCGTACGACGACCTCCGTGACCCGCTCGCCGCAGCGGACGGTGACTCCGCGCCGGCTCAGCCTCCGCACCAGCGCCGCCGTCAGCTCTCCCGAGCCGCCGACCGGGACCGGGAACCCGTAGGTCTGTCCGAGCATGGACATCAGCCAGCCGAATCCGCCACTGATCGCCGACTCCGGGGCCAGATCGGCGTGCAGCGCGTTGCCCGCGAGCAGCAGCCGGCCGCCCTCGCCGTCGAACTCCTCCTCGCCGAGGCGCCGTACCGGCAGCAGCATGCTCCGTACGAGCCGCAGTCCGCCCGCCGCGCGCAGCCGGGCCGCGAGCCTGACCGAGGCCTTGACGGGCGGAAAGGGAGTGAAGAGCGTCGCGAGAAGGTCCTCCCGCAGACCGTCCCAGATCCGGCAGAGGCCGTCCCACGCCCGGCCGTCACCGGGGGCGAAGGTCTCCAGCCCGGCCGCCGTCACCCGGCGGTCGCGGTCGAGTACGGCGCACCGCCCGTCCCTCAGCGGGTGCGCGACCACATGGGGGGCATGGCTCCAGCGCAGTCCTTCCCCGTACAGATCGAGCCCGGCGAGTACGGGAGAGGCGGCGGCCATCGGATAGAAGGCGCTGAACACGTCGCTCACATAGTCCGGGTGGACCCCTCGGTCACTGCGTACGGCACCGCCGGGCTCGTCCTGTGCCTCCAGTACCTCCACGCTCCACCCGGCGTCGGCGAGCAGATTCGCGGCCACGAGGCCGTTGGGCCCGGCTCCGATCACCACCGCGTCGGTCATCGCCGGATCTCCTGCCCGTCCGCCGCGCTCTCCCGTTCCACCACTTTCGCCAGCCGGGCGAGCATGTCGCGGTGGCGGATCTGGAGGAGCGCGTCGATCGCGAGGTTGTGGACCGCGCCGGCGAAGCCGCGCAGCGGATGCTCGTCGACGATCAGCAGCGTCTCGTCGCCCCAGGACCGGATGTCGAAGGCGATACGCGCCGTGCCGAACGGTCCGCTGCGTGCCTCCAACTCCAGCCAGCGGGGCGGTTCGTAGCGCCGGACGACGGTGCTGCCGTGAAACTCTTTGGGGCCCACACGCACGGTGTAGGAGAGGGAGGAACCGACCTCGGGCCACGGGCCTTCCCCGGGGGCGGAAAAGGCCGTGCCGACGACCCAGTCGGCGTAGCGCGACGGATCTTCGAGAACCGCCCAGACCGCGGACGGCTCGCTGTGGACGAGCTGGTGCCGTACAGCCATGTGCCCTCCCTGGCGAATCGGTGTGACGGGGGGTGAGGGGGTGGAGGGGGTGGAGGGGTGACGGACCCGCGGACTCTCGCTCTCCGTCGTCGGACCGGCCTTCGGCTCAGAATCGATCGGCCGGTATGCGCGGTCCGCCAACCGGTACGCGCGGTCCACTACGAGGCTCCGGCACCGCGGCACCCGCGGCAACCGGGGCACGGGTGTCCGTGTCCAGCGGGTGCCGCGGAGGCTTCATCGACGGTCACCCCAGTCCACCCGGTGGTGCTTCGCGGCGATCAGCCGCGAGACCGTACGGCTGATGTCGGAGGAGGAGACGATGCCGAGGAGTCTGCGGCCGTCCAGCACCAGGACCCGGTTCTCGGCGCCGGGCCGCATACGGGGCAGCAGATCCGCCAGCGCGTCGTCCGCTCCCGCGGTGGTGACGTCCGTCAGGGGCAGCATCACCTCCTTGACGGTCGCGGACTCCCGTTGCTCCTCCGGTGTGTGGCGGGCGCGCTCCAGGGTGATCAGTCCCGCCGCGTCACCCGCCGCGTCCGTCACCGGGAAGGCCGAGTACCGGTAGCGGTAACGGGGGTCGGTGAGAAACCGCGCCACGGTCAGCCCGGCGGGCGCGGTGACGGGATCCGGTGTCATGGCCTGTCGTACGGGAACGCCGGAGAGGACGCCCCTCACCTGCGCCTGCCGGCCTTCGGCGGTGGCGGCCGTGATCAGGAACCAGCCGATCAGCGCGAGCCAGAGGCCGTCGAAGGCCCGGGTCGCGATGAACAGGACGAACCCCGCCACCACGAGCAGCCAGCCGAAGACCCGCCCGGCCGCGGTGGCTCCCGCCGTCGCCCGCAACCGGTCGCCCGTACGCCACCACAGCAGCGCCCGCAGCAGACGTCCGCCGTCCAGGGGGGCGGCGGGGATGGAGTTGAAGACGGCGAGAAGAACGTTGATGGCCGCCAGCCAGGCCGCCGCCTCCACGATCAGCCGCGGGACGTCCCCGACAAGGAGGAGCCATGTGCACAGCGCGAACAGACCGCCGAGCACGAGGCTCACCAGCGGGCCGACCCCGGCGATACGGAGTTCGGCCCCGGGGTCCGACGCCTCCGACCTGAGCCGTGCCACACCGCCGAGCAGCCACAGGACGATGTCGTCGACCTGTACGCCGTTGTGCCGGGCCACGATGGCGTGGGCGAGTTCATGGGCGAGGAGTGAGGCGAAGAAGAGCAGGGAGGTGATCAGCGCGGCCACTCAGTACAGCCCCACCGCGTGGCCGGGATAGACCTGTGGGAAACGCCCCTCCGCCAGGCCCAGTGCGATGAGTACGAAGATGACCAGGACGCTCCAGTGGACCCCGATCCGGACCCCGGCGATCCGTCCCAGTGAGAATGTCGCCCGCACTGCGTTCTCCCTCTGTCAGTTGTGGTCACCGCTCTGTCGGTTGGTGCGGAGAGCGGTGGGCGGAAGGCGGAAAGGCGGAGAGCGCTGTGAACGTCCCGGACGGGATGCCGGCCGGCTCCGGCCGGGCCGCGCGTGTGCTGCCCCGGGGCCCGGTACGCCGACGGGCACTTTCCCACCAGTCAACGACGCCGGACTTCAGGGCGCCACTCCAGCCACCGCCCCGGCCGCACCCCGTCCGGCACCCCTGCCCGACCTCCGTCGGCCGCCCCGGCCCGGCGCCCCGCCCGGCACCCTGCCCCGGCGGCCTGTCCGGCCCCTACTCGGCGTCCCGCGGCCGGACGGCCCCGGCGCGGTCCGGCGGGTATAGCCTGCTCAGAGGCCCCGTCCCTCGCGTACCGAAAGGCAGGTGAGACCACGATGAGTGGTGAACCTCCCCGTCGCGCCCCGTGGGACGCCGCCCCGACCGGGCTGTTCTAGTGCCTCTCCCGGCAAGCTTCGCCGTGTCCGGATCCGCAGGCGGCGTCCGCGGAGTGCCCGCGCGCGTTCCCCGGCGCCCTCTCCTTTCCGCCTGCGGAGGATTCCGTCATGTCCGAACGTCGTCTGCGCGCCCTGCGCGCGTTCAAGAAACCGGCCAAGCACCCCGACGAGCCCGGTCCCGCCACCGACAAGCCGGGCACATCCGCGCCGGACGGGGAACCGTCGCCCCGTGGAAGCAGCGTGATCGCCGCCGCCGTCTACTGCGACGGCTGCCGTACCCACACGTACGACTCGCTCGCCGAGACCTTCCAGGAGCTCCGTGAGACGGACGGCGGCATGGCGTGGATCGGCCTGCACCGGCCGAGCGAGGCCGAGTTGCTCTCCGTCGCCGAAGAGTTCGATCTGCATCCCCTCGCGGTCGAGGACGCCTTGGAGGCACACCAGCGTCCCAAGCTGGAACGCTACGGGGACACCCTGTTCGTGGTGCTGCGCGCCGCCCGCTATCTGGACGACGCCGAAGAGGTCGACTTCGGCGAGCTGCACCTCTTCGTCGGACCCGATTTCGTGATCACCGTCCGCCATGGGGCCGCTCCGGATCTGGCGTCGGTGCGCCGCCGTATGGAGGACACCCCGGATCTGCTCAAGCGCGGCGCCGAAGCGGTGCTGTACGCGATCCTCGACGCGGTCGTCGACGGCTACGCGCCGGTGGTGGCCGGTGTGGAGAACGATGTCGACGAGATCGAGACCGAGGTCTTCAGCGGCGACCCGAAGGTGTCCCGCCGTATCTACGAACTCTCCCGGGAGGTGGTGGAGTTCCAGCGCGCCACCCGCCCCCTGACGAGGATCCTGGAAGGGCTGACCGCCGGATTCGAGAAGTACGGCATCGACGAGGAGCTCCGCCGCTACCTGCGCGATGTCGCCGACCACGCCACGCACGTCACCGAACGCGTCGACGGCTTCCGGCTGGCGCTCCAGGACATCCTCGCCGTCAACGCCACCCTCGTCACCCAGCAGCAGAACGAGGAGATGAGACTGCTGGCTCGGGCCAGCCACGCGCAGAACGAGGAGATCAAGAAGATCTCCTCCTGGGCGGCGATCCTCTTCGCCCCGACCCTGGTCGGGACCATCTACGGCATGAACTTCAGACACATGCCGGAGTTGCACTGGGTACTCGGATACCCCTTCGCCATCGCCCTGATGGCGGTTGTATGCACCAGTTTGTTCGTCATCTTCAAGCGACGGAACTGGCTCTGAGTAATCCCTCCAGAGGCGACAGCTCTACCAGCCGACGCCTCCAGACCGCAGGCGTCGTGGGCGTCTCAGAAGCGGCTGGGGAGAATCTGGGGAGAATGAAACGCGCTCCGCTCCGGGCGGTCTCGCGCGACTGCGGGCATTGGCATGCGGACTGCTCCCTCGATATGTCGAGCCCGGGATTGCCCTCAGTCACAGAGAGTAAGAGATCTGCGGCCCGGTACGAGACCAGGCCCGGTACGCTGGCGAGCCGTCCGCGACGACCGAGGCATCGGCGTCGGAGAGATCGGTGTCGGAAGGGATGCCTCGCAGCAGTTCGGACAGTTGGGTGCCCAGCGGGCCTTCCAGCAGGTCGAGGGCGACGGGCGCGGGGACGGTCACCGACAGGGTCTGCACCGCCACCAGGTCCTCTGCGGTGAACCGGTCCGCGACCTGCCGACGGTCACCCCCGCCCGTCAGGTGCTCGAACCGGCCTCCCGTGAACGCGCCGGCACCCGGGGGCAGGCCGATCCCGAAGTAGCGGCGCAGGTCGTCCACCACCCGCTCCGCATCCAGAACGGCGTGCAGGCGCTGCCCGACCACGGACGGCTCCCCGCCGGAGAAACCAGGCCCCGCGACGAGCTCGTCCATCTCAGATACCTGTGCCCTCATCTGTGTCAGTTGTGGCCGGTGGTGTCGGCTGGGCCGCCCATACCTCGCTGATCAAGGTGAAGGACGTGGTGAGCATCCTGGCCGCCCAGCGTGGGGGCATGACGGAATGAGTCCTCTGGCCGTGGGCGATGCGGTTGCGGAGCTTGCGCCCCTCGTGGAGGAACTCCGTCTGCCGCTTGGTCAGGAGGCCACTCTCCTTACCCTGCTTGATGAGGGCGTGGAGCGGCTTCGTGCCGGAGTCAGGGATCTTGGCCCGAAGGACGATCTCCATCGCGATCAGGGCGTGCAGGAGGGCCACGGTGGAGAACTCATAGCAGAAGTAGGAGTGGCGCAGGAGCTCGCGGGAGGTGTGCAGCACTGTTGCCGCGGGCTGCGGGATACCGGAGGGCACCGTCAAGCCGGCGACGACGTCGTGCATGTCGGCGTACTGGGTGACGAAGTGATGGGCCCGGGGGTCGGGCACGGGGAACGGCAGGCGCTGATCGGCGGCGGCGTTCCACGGCAACGGCATCCGCGTGCCGCTGTCGGCAGACCCCGTCCGGGCAGGTGGCTCCTCCCCGAGGAAGAGCACAGCCAGAGCGATCTGGAGCACGAGCGCTGCCCTGTGCCGGGAGGGCGTGTCGACCAGGTCGTGCAGGACGTTGTTGCGGAGGTTCATCTGGCCCTCGGCGTTGCCCAGTACCGTCCGGAGGACGAGGGGCCACGGCTCGGGGAAGCCGAGTTCATCCAGCTTGTCGAGGAGGGGGCCAAGCTGCTGGACCTGTCCGATGGTCTCCCCTTTCGCGTGCGTGATCACCGCGATGTTGGCTGCCTGGAGTCGGCGGCGCAGCGTGCCTTCGAGGCGCGGCAGCGCCAGGGCCAGGGCCGTGTCGACATCGCCCTCCCAGAACGCCTCGAAGGCGCGGGCGAGACCGCGCATCCGAGTCTCCGGAGCATGCTTCGGGCCGGCGAAGAACGGCACGAGGTCCTCCGCCGTCGGGCGGAACCGGTCGCAGACTCGGTCCAGCTGGGTTTCGACGACCAGGCCGTGCACGTTGAGGGCGAAGACGTGCTGCCGAAAGAAGAAGCTCTCTCCTCCGGTGCTGTCGCTCCCGACGGTGCGCGTCACGACGGGGCCGTTGGGGTTGATGTACATCGTCGGCAGGGACAGCAGCCCGGGCGGCAGGGCCGCGGAGTCACTCATCGTGGGAGGGGTGGTGGCGATGAAGTGAAGTGCGTGCTCCATGCTGTCGGCGGCGTCGATGGCCGCGCTCGCTGCCTCCAGGTAGCCCGCCGGCAGGGCAACCGGTGTGCCAATGGTATCCATGGGAAGTTCGTCCAGACCGATCTTCTGCTGCGTTCGGCGCACCTCGTCAAGGGCTTCGGTCAGTCCGCTGTCGCGGGCATGTCGAGCAGCTTCTTCCAGGGCGAGGAGTTTCCGGAGTCCCGTGCTGCTGTCGGCCAGTTCCATACGGGCGCGGTGGATCTGTTCGTCCACGTCGCGGTGCTCGTCGGCGCCCACCACGCGGCGGAGCTCTTCGAGGAACTCCACCCGGTAGTAGAACTGGACCTCCCCGCAGTACTCGTCGACGGCACGTTCGAGCAGGGGGCGCACGGCGGGCCTGTCGTGCGTGCTGACCACGAGCGGGGCGGTCATGAGGCCGAGCACGCCCGGCGACGGGGGCTTCCAGGCGAGCGCGGCCTGGCCGAGAGTGATCATCTCGCCGACGATGTCGGTACGCTCCGGCTGCCGCGTAGCGGCCGCCAGGCCGTAGGCGAGCACCAGGGCGTCCGCTGCAGCAAGTCGGGCCACCTCGACTTCGAAAAATGCCGCCCCGCCCGGCTCCGGAGGGGGGACGAACGCCTCCAGGTGTTCCTCGGCCTTCGTCAGCAGCGCGCCGGCAGCATCCCGGTAGCTGTGCACCGCGGAGCGGAGGTCCTCGATGGGCCGTGTCCCGTGCTGGGCCACCCAGAGCAGGTGGTGAAGCCGCGCCCGGACCAGGGGGTGGGCAGTCTTGGGGGCGTAGACGGCCCAGGCCTCGAAGACCGCGGGCGGCATCTCGCCCACGGCCCTCGAAACCAGGTCACCGTTGTCGTCGGTGCTGCGGAACGGTCCGAGGACGACGCCCCAGGTGCCGTCCTGCAGCCGGAACTCCATGGCCGCCCACAGGGCCGCGAAGTGCTCGTGCTCCTCCTCGCCCGGGTTCGTGTGCGACCAGCCAGCGCGCAGTTCCCGCCCGGCCTTGCGCAGTGGTTCGCAGGAGTCGACTCCGCTGTTCACCGCGCTGAGAACTGCTGCCTGAGCATCCATCTCGACTCCTGACTCCAGATATAGCGGTCGAACTCTAGGCGACCGTCCTGGCCAGGAACGAGCGGATGTCGAAATCGAGCGTCCCCTGCGCCGGGGCATCCGGAGCCGGGCGAGGGGCGGTGGTGCGCCAAGGGCGGGGCGGATACGAAACGGCACGCGGTCGTCACCGTGGTCCGCCTACGCTGACTCGCGACAGGCCCATGGTGGCCAGACCGCCACAAGCCCAAGCCGGGTGGAGGTGGGCGCTTTCATGCGTTCGACCCCGTGAATAAGTCGGTCGTGATCTCGTCATATCCCGTCATACAGTCGACCTTGTGACAAGCACATGGCGACGGCTGACTGACCGTCTGACGGGAAAGACCGAACCGGAGCCCCTCTGGGCAGAAGGTGTTCCGGATCACCTCGATGTACCCATCCGCGAATGGATGTACGAGGTTCTGCGCCACTACGACATGGCGACTCCCGTAGCGGTGCGGCTGAAGCTGCCGTCCAGGATACTCAAGAGCCGCGACCCACACGCCGAACTGGCCGTCCTGGACGACCCGAAGAATCCGATGCTGCGCCTGGAGGTCATCGACGCGACGCTGGGCTGCGTGCAGCAAGCGCTCCAGGGGGCTGGCTGGCAGCACATCCAAACAGCCGCATCGTACGCCCGCCAACTGGACGGCATCCTGCGTGAGGGCGACTCCGCCTTCACAGTCGCCGAAGACGCCAGCGGACTCGAACGCCGGATGGACGAAATACTCCACGCTACCTACAACAAGGCCGTAGAAGCCGGGGCTTCGAAGGCAGAGACGGCCGCCGATCACCTCCGTGCGGCGTTCACCGAGGCGTACGGGCTCAAGCCCGACCCAAGCGCCGCCTACTCCCGCGCCATCAAGGCCGTTGAGGCCGTCGCCAACCCTCTCTTCCTTCCCAACGCACCGGAGCCCACCCTCGGCAAGGTGCGCGCCCATCTGGATCAGGGACGGCACAAGTACGAGATGGTCATCGCCGACAAGACCGGGGTGCCCGCAGACATTGATGCAGCCGTCGCGATGATCAGCCTGCTCTGGCACGGACAGCGCGACCGCCATGAGGGAGGGCCCACCAGCGCCCCCGTGACCCAGGCGGCCGCGGAAACGGCCGTGCACACCGCCGCGATCCTGGTCCACTGGATCTCCAACGGCAGCATCCGGAAGAAGTAGCTGAGGGAGCGCCAGCGGCACACGCTACGAGTCGGGCGGCTGGTTCAGGTCCAGGTAGCAGCGCAGCCGTACGCCGGGCTCGCCCGCGTCTCGGGTCGTGGTATCCGCTGTCGCCGTTGCCCACCGGCTGGCGACAAGTTGCTGGAAGGCGAGCGTGGTGGCGTCGGCGGCGGCCGCGACATCGACGACGACCAGGCCCGGCCGACTGACATGCACCTCGTTGATCGGGTTCATGTACGGCACTACGCCCGGGCGCCTCAAGAGAGTTCCGCCGCTGCCGTGTCTTTACCCGACCGAGTGGCGGGCGGTCACAGGCTGTCGCCGCCCCAGTCCCCGTGGGCCGGGTCGCCGGGGCGCGGGTCATACGGCGCTCTGCCCCCGGGGCCGAACTGCCCGAACTCTGTATGCAGGGAGACACCGTCGTCGATCTCCTCCGGCCTCCAGCCGGTGATGTCGAGCAGCAGTTTGTCCAGCGGCCCGCCCGCCAGTTCAGCGTAGCTCTGTCCCGGCTTCGGGCCCGGGTGGTCGGCTCCGTAGATCCGGCCGCGCAGCCGCCACCGACAACGCGGGCTTGCCCAAGGAGTGCTTTGGGCAAGCCCTCGCGATACCGGGGGTTGCTTGCCCGGGTCAGCTGCGCCAGCGTCCGAGCCAGCCGCCGGCCTTCGAAGCCTGCGCCGCCTGCTCCTGGCGTTCGCGTTCGGCCTGTTCCGCCTGCCGCTCCGTTTCGAGCGCCCGCGCCTTGCAGTCGTCGCACGGGTGCGGGTCACCGTCCCCGCGTCCCCAGTCGACCGCGACGCTGGCCTTCCACCGTTCGTCGGTGAATTCACCCCGCAGTCGGCGCAGACGGGGCGGCGGGCTTCCCTCTCGGCAGCCTCCTGCTCAGCCCGGCGTCGTTGTTCGGCCTGGTACGCCTCCCGTTCGGCTTTCCAGCGGGCTTCCCGCGCGGCTTCTGCCTCGACCTGGCGGGAGTTGCCGATCGCGTCCAGCAGCGGCTGCAACAACTCACGGCTCCAAGGCCCGCGGCCGAAGCGCCAGAAGATCCACCCGGCCGGGCCGTGTTCGCGCAGCAGATTGAGCGAGGTGGCCACGATCGGCATCTGGCCCTCGTAGGTGTGGTAGCCGCCACTTGCCGGGAACGCCCGCCAATACTGGCAGGTAACCTCAGCCGGGCGTGGGACCGTGCGGTCCGGGTTACGGTCCCCGATCTGGTTGAACACGAACCACGGAGGGGCGTAGCGGACTGCTTGCCCCTCCGTGTCGTGGATGGTTGAGACTATGCGGTCGTGTAGGCGTCGGCAGGCTTGCCGAGCAAGGCGTCGATGGCACCGCGCCCTTTGCCGCCGGCCTCGGGCATGAAGTGAGCGTAGAAGTCGAGGGTGATGGTCGGACTTGAGTGGCCGAGCCAGCGGGCGAGGGTGACGACGGATTCGCCCGCTTCGAGGATGATCGAAGCATACGTGTGCCGAAGTACGTGGAAGCCGTCCTTGCGGGAAACCTTCCAGCTCTCACCCTTCTCCCGCACAGGGATAACGCCGGCAGCGGCCAGCGCAGGCTTCCACACCTCCACGTTGAAGACATTCGCACGGATGGCATTGCCGTACGTCGTGGCGAGGACAAGCGGGAACTTCTTCCTCTCCCGGTCCGGCTCCGGACCGCCCCACGGCAACTCGACCTCTACCGCCGGGAACTCCGCGAAGTAGTCGACCAGCTCCGAGGCGACCGAGGGAGGCATGTCGACGACGCGAGTCCTGCCACCCTTGGGAAGCGTGAAGTACAGCCGACCACGAAGGAGCTGTACCTGCCGACGAACACGCAGGACTCCCCGGGCGAAGTCGACATCCTCCGGAGACAGCCCGAACACCTCGCCCTGCCGTAGCCCGCAGCCCAGTGCGAGGACGACCGAGATACGGTAACGCCGGTTGATCGCCTCCCGCACCCGCTGCGCGGTCACCCACGGCCACGCTTCACGCTGATCCTCGGGTATCTTGGGCCAGCGCACCGATTTGGCCCGCATGGGGTTGCGCACCAGCCGTTTATCGTCGATGGCGGTCTCGAAGATGTTCGAGAGCGATGTAAGAATCTGCCGTGCGTAGCGTGGAGAGCATTCTCCTTCGAGCGCGGCGATGTAGCCACGCAGCACCGCCGGGCTGATGTCCCGCAGGGGCACGGTGCCAAGCTGGGGCCGAATGTGAAGGCGAACCCGTTCGTCGACCCGCTTGACCGTTCCGGGCGCCCCGCGAACACCCGCCTGCCAGTAGCGTGTCACGTAGTCGTCCAGCGTGATGGAGCCATCACGGGGATCGACGAACTCCCCCCGTTCGCTGTCGGTACTGACCCTGCGCAGCCACCCCTTGGCATCTTCAAGCGTGTCGAACGACATGTCCCGGACGCCTGGGATGCCGGCCACTCGGTAACGGGAACCCTTACCATAGCGGGCGGTGCGTTCCCGCTTGCCGGTAGTCAGGTCCTTCTTCTTCTTGAGCCAGCGGTCTTCTATGTAGCCAGCCAAATATTTCCCTCGCTGTATAGATTTCGATCTCCTGGAGCAGGATCGAGCGACGTGTCAGGCGCGCTCGGTGTAGGCGGAGCGCATCCGCGGTGCCGCGCCAAGGGGGCTCACGACTGCGTTGGAGCGCGAGTCGGCCTGCTCCTGTTCGCGGACCCAGACATCGAGCGCTTCGAGCCGGTACATGACGCGGCCACGTGGTCCCATGCGAAAGCTGGGCGGTCCCTGTCGGCGGTGCCGCCAGACATAGAGGGTCTGGGGCGACAGACCGAGGTACTCGGCAGCGTCTCGCACGTTCACAAACGCCCTACGCGTCACGTCGGCAGCATCCGGTGTGCGGGCAGCGGCGGAGAGCCGGGTGGGCCGGTTCTGCGCTGAACGTTCCGTCACTGCCACAACACCACCTCGCAGGGACGAGCGTGCTGAATAACGTCAACAACCACCGTCGGACAGCGCTGACTGCTCCGATAGGGGGCGAAAGCCTTCGTAAGTCTGGGCATAGATGGGTTTCCTTGCGGTAGGACGCTGGGCGAGTGGGCCGGACGGGCAGTACCAGGATTCCCTCAACGATTCAGCGCGGGCCTCGCTGGCTTGACAGGGAACACGAAATGCCGGTCTTGGGGCGGAAGCAGACAGGAGCCGCTCGTCACTTCCTTACAAATCGTTGCACCGCTGTCCACTACATCCGTTGCGGCTCCACCGCCAAACACGGCCGCATCCGAACAACATCTATGGTCTGGACAATCCCCGGTTTGGCTAACCGGGGATCGTCGGCTATGTAGGGAAGCGCACTCGCGCCAGAGGCCGCTTCAGTACCTAGGTCGATGGGTTTCCGAAGGCCGACCGGTACGTGCGGAGGGATGGGGTGGCGTCGCCCGTGTCCGCGGTGAGAGAGCCGCTTTTGGTGGGGTGGCTCAGGTCGCGGACCACGGTTTGCTCACGGGCTCCGAGGCCGTGGGCGATGTGCCAGCGGGCAGAGGCCAGGGTGGGAGTTGACCTACGAGACGAGAGAGCCACGTGGTCAGCGCTGGAATCGAGTTGCGGCAGGCCCTCGGCGAAGAGGCCGATCGCTCAGATGCGGACGCACAGGCACAGACGTGAGAGCGCCGAACGACACGGGCCGCTGAGGCTAAGGTTGCGGTGCCGGACTCAGGGGCCGAGAGCCCTTCACCGACCTAGTCTTCCTGGGGACGTTGTACGTTGGCATAGTCCCGAAGAACGTTCCAGTCCTTTGGGCGCACTTCTTGTCTGCCGTGGGCGAATCCTCGGCGATTCTTGAAGTGGGCGGTGTCGTGCCCGACGCGGATGCAACTTGCCCTGCGGTGGTGTCACTACGCGTCCGCCGGTCTGGGCTCCAGCCCCTGGTGTTTGAGGGGCGAACGTTGTTCACTGCGCGGCGGATGAGACCCTGTATATCGGGGACCGGGTGGACAGTGACATCCGGCCCGCCGCAGCCGCAGGGATGGCGACCGCGCTCGTCCGCTGCGGACCGTGGGCCGTCATTGACCCGTCCGGCGGCGGCCTCGACCGCGGCCTGCGAGTCGCCGGGATCCATGCGAAGGCTCTCCTGTCCGTCTGCTCCGGGCCGTCGTGGCGGTCTCAGCGCCATCGGTATGTCTGGTCTGTTATGGCGGGCAGGAGGATCGGGCCGGTCTGGTCATGCGATGGGTGTATGGCGTGGAGTGCGGGTCCGACGGCGGGATACAGGTGGGCGGAGGCCGCGTGGCGGTAGTGCATCCAGACGATGTCGTTGTGGTCGGTGGCGTCATTCTCCGCAGTCGCGAGGGTGTGCCTGAGCGGGTGGGGCAGGTTGATCAGGTGGATGAGGTGCAGTCGCCTGAGCGGCCGGTCGGCGCCGGGGCGGGTGACGGTCTGGTCCTGGACCCAGCGCAGTCGGGGCTCCGGAATACCGGCAACCGCGGTCCTGGCGGGGGCGATACGGCGTAGGTGTCACCCGGGGAGGGGAATCGTGGTACCGGTCGGACGCCAAGCGGCTGACCCGCGAACCGGCCCGCGAATCGGGACAACGGTTCAGTGACACCCAATTGCCCTGGAGCAACTACACGAGTGGGCCGTCGCGAGACGCCGCCGGTCGGTGCCGGCCCGAGCCTGGATCCTCTGCGGCTCGCCAACGAGCGCGTCGGCCGCGCCGACTGGACCGCGCCGTGTGACGGCCGTTCACATCGCCCTGGCGCGGCGGGTTGCTCGTACGGCGTCTGGTCCGGTGCAGCTGCTGGACGGGCCGGCTCCCGCCCAGCACGGGGGCTGGGCGGGAGCGGTGCGGTCCCCTCCGGTTGTTCTCAGCACAAGGGGACGGCGCAGCCTTCCAGACGGGAAGGTCCGACGCTCGGGAGGCGTCCGTGTTCCATGGTGCGCCCTGCCCGAGGTGTTGCAAGGAGAAGTACGTTTTCGCCGTCAAAAGTGTTCATAAAGTCACGATGTGGCCTCGTGGTTGACCGTGATGTCGTATTGCGTGCGCCCTGCGGCACCTTTGGCCCCAGGAGCATTGTTCCGTAATCCCATGATCACGTTGAGTGGCGGGCGGCTCGCGGACCATGCTGGCGTCCAGCCTTCCGGCGGCGCTTCAGCACCGCCGCCGGAAGGGCCTTGCAGACACGTCTACTCCAGGGAAATGGTGCGATGTCCACAAAACAGGTGTTGACCGTTGCCGCGCTGGTGGCGGTTCTCGCGTGGAGCACGGTGATGACCGTGCTGGGACAGCTGGCGGCCGTGGCCGCGCTGCTGCCCTCGCTCGGACTGCTGGTGCAGCAGATCACCACCGCGCTCAACGGCACGGAGAGGGGACACACCGCTGCCGCGGACACCCCGCCGGCCGGCGCAGCAGCCAGTACGGCCGGGCTTGAGGAGTCGTCCCGATGACACCGTCCACCGTGCCGGAGCAGCCTGACGGGGAACCGCCGAGTAGGCGCGGCCGCAAGCCGGAGTCGATCGGGGAGCAGGTCGGCGCCTCCCACCGCGCGTGGCTGGAGCCGGTCCGCAGCCGCCTCTTCCACAGCGGCCTCACCCTCGATGACCTCGTCAACCGCTCCGGGTACTCCAAGACCCGCATCTCCGAACTCCTGCGCGGCAAGGGCTACTACCCCGGCTGGGAGATCACCTACAGCGTGGTCCGCGCGCTGGACATCCCCATCTGGCCGCTGCGCCGGCTCTGGACGGCCGCCGCCCGTGAAGCGGACAAGGACAACGCGTGGATCGAAAGCCGCATACACGAGGTCCAGCCATTGCAGCCCGAACAGCCGCCGCTGGCCCACCGGGGATTCACCGAGACCATGCGCGAGCCCTACACCGCCTACGCCCGCGCCTTACTCCAGAACGACCGGCGCGCCCGCTGGGTCGTCGCGGAGGTCTTCGACATCCTCTGGCTCGGCTGGGACGAAGCCACCACAAGCCCCCATGTAAGCCGCCACGCCTGGCGCCTGCTCCGTTCCCGCGTCATGCTGCGCGCCCACCACCACCCCGACGGACACCCCGACCTGCGCGCCGCGGCGTTCTTCACCGTCGCACAGAGCCGCATCGGCGACCTCACGGCCCGCTTCGCCCAGATCGGCGAGCAGGAAGACTTCTTCGACCGCGTCGGCCGCCTGCCCCAGGACCAGCTGGACGTCACCGTCCTGCGCTACCTCTGCGGCATCAGCCAGCACACCGTCCCCGCCGTCGTCGGTCTCTCCCCCGCCATCACCCACGCCATGGACCACCACGCCCGAGGGGCCCTGGAAGACACCCGCCACCGCCACGACAACCCGGGAGTGATCACCCCGTAATGACCTCCATCGACCGCCTCCTCGCCCGTTCCCTCCTCCTCAAAGACCCCCGAGTTCCCTCGGACACCGTCCCCTACGAAGACACCGCCTACCCCGCCTTCACACCCGACGGCACGCCCCTGTGGGACAGTTACGGCCGCGATCCGGCGGACGACACCGCCGCCAGGAACCTGAGGGCGCTGTGCGAGGTGGCTGTCACCCACGCCCACCCCGACCAGCTGGCCGACTTCATCACCGAACAGCTGCCCTCTCCCCGCGGCGCCTGGATCCTCGGCTGCGTTCTGCAGCTCGCCGACGCCGAGGACGGGGCACGCTTCTGGTGGCAGTACGCCGCCGGCGCCGGTGACGCCGCCGCCTCCTACTGCCTCTACCTGCACCACCTCACATGCGGCGACCGCCACGCGGCCATCTTCTGGCGCGAGCAGACCGGCATCGACACCACCAGTCCCCCCGGCCACGGCACACCGGCCGACAGCCTCAGTGCCGACACCAGCATCCCCACCGTCCTGCGCATCCTCAGCCGCCTCACCCCTGCCGCAGGCCGCGGGCACAGCGAGGCAACCGTCGCCGTCATGGAATACGTCGCCGCCGCCGTCACCGCCGGCTACACGTATCACCCCGACTACGAAATCCCCCTGCCCGGACCGGACTTCGCCGAACAGATCGAGATCATCCTCGCCGCCACCGCGGCCGAGCCGGGATCCTCCCGTCAAAGGCGCCCATCGTCCACGGCCCTGCCCGCCCGTCCCCCGCTCGATCCCGCTGACGACAGCCCGGACGAGGAGTGCGTCCAGGTACCCGAGCGCGTGCTCGTGGAGGTCGCGGCCGCGGACGCCGAATCCGCGTCCGCCTTCAAAGACGCCATCGCCGCCTGCTGGGAAACCGCCATCGCCGACCGCACGGCCAGACAGATGGACACCGGCGTGCGGCTGCGCTACTACCTCGACGTACGCCCGATCATCGACACCCTCCGGGCATCACGTACCGGATCCGTCCGGGCACCATAAGCCGACAGCGCCCGCAGACCGACAGGTGCGCGGCGGTCCGAGCAGGGAGGCGACCGCTCCCCCACGAGCAGCTCCCCGCTGCGACGCCCGGAGTAAGGCGGCAGCTGGAGAGGTACGGCCTTGTGGCGGCGGTGCCAGCGGCCAGCCGGCAGGTAACCGTTCTCCGCGTCGTGCGGCGGTGCTGGGAAAAGGCGGCACTGGAGCACCGCGTCGGTCGCGCACGGGGAGACCTGCATCGGGGCAGGGCGGTCCGTCGGCTTCGGCGTGTCTGGAATCTGCGTGTCCAGACAGCGGATGTCGGCGGGGCCGTGGCAACGGCGGTCACGCGGTGGCAGGGCGGCAGGACGGCCGCGCCCATGTGAACTGGTCGGCTGACGCGTGCTGCGGCTACAGGGAAGGGGCCCGGCAGTTTGCCGGGCCCCTGTCGCTGGGCCGTCAGCTCCGCGGGGAGCCTGTTGCCGATGGGGTGTCAGCGGGTGGGGAATGCGTTGAGGTTGCCGAAGTCCTCGGCGTCGTTGAGGGCGGTGTAGGTGCCGTTGGAGAGGATCTCCGCTGCGGCCTTCTTGACCAGGCCGTAGACGGCCTGCGGGATGGCCGAGCCGACGCTGATGCGGCGGACTCCGGCCTTTCGCAGTTCGCTGATGCTGGGAGCGCCGGGGCCGGCCATGATGTTCACAGTCAGCTCGGTCCGCGTGACGAGTTCGGCGATCGTTTCCAGGTCGAGCAGGCCCGGTACGAACAGGCTGTCCGCTCCCGCTTCGGCGTAGGCCGCGGCCCGCTCGGTGACGTCTTCCAGGCGTCCGGCTTCCTTGCCGATCCCGAAGAGGAACACGTCGGTACGGGCGTTGATCACGAGTTCGGGCAGACCGGCCTCGGTCGCCGCTTCACGGGCGGCGCGGATCCGGGCTGCCTGCTCCTCGGTATCGAACAGCGGGCCGCCCGGGGCTTTCGAGTCTTCCAGGTTGATGCCGACGGCGCCGGCGGCGACGATCGCACGGACCGTCGTTGCGACGTCTTCGGGAGTGGGGCCGTAGCCGCCCTCGATGTCAGCACTCACCGGGAGGTCGACGCTCGCGGTGATGCGGGCGATGGCCTCGACGGCCAGCTCCCGGTTCATGCCCTGTCCGTCGTTGCGGCCGAGGGCCCACGCCACTCCTGCGCTGGTGGTGGCGATTGCTTTGGCGCCCGCGGCGGCGATCTGCGTGGCGCTGGCCGCGTCCCAGGCGTTGGGCAGCACGAGGACAGCGCCGTTGTCGGTCAGCGATCGCAGGACGGCGGCGTTCGTGCGCTGCGTGTCAGTGGTCATGTCTCTGTGCTCCTGGAGAACTGTTCGTGTCTTCGGGGCGGAATCCCCACCCTGTAACCTGTGAACGAACTTATCACAGGTTACAGGGGGTCTGTTGTGGGTGTAACCTCCAATACGTCGATTACATGGTTAGGAGTAAAAGATGGCCGGAGACAGGGAGATACAGGTCGCCCTGGCGACGGTGGGACTCGCCGGGCACCCGGCCTTGGAACTGCTCAATACCCGCGCTGTCCTCACCCCGGACGTGGTCACGGACCTGATCGCGGACGGCGGCGGGTACGTCGAGTGGCTTGCCGGTGTGGAACTGGTGGCGGCCGACGATCTCGACGCGCTGCGGGCCCGTTTCAAGGAGCAGGATCTGGAACTCGCCGCCGAGGCGGCCAGGGAGCTGCGTACGAGGCTGCTTCCCGTGGTCGACGCGTGGATCAGCGGCGTGTCGGTGGACGGCGGCACAGCGGCCTACCTGAATGGTTTTCTTCGCGCCGGCGGCACCTACCGTGAGGTGGCGTGGGCGGAGGCCGGCGCTGGTCTGCGTGAGCGGGTGATCTGGGGTGACTGGAGGTCGCTGGTTGCGCCCGTGGCCGCGGCCGCGGCCAGCCTGCTTCTTGAGGGGGACTCCGATCTGGTGCACCAGTGTGCCGGCGAGACCTGCGACCTGTGGTTCTACGACCGCACCAAATCGCACCGGCGTCGATGGTGCTCGATGAACACGTGCGGCAACCGGACCAAGGTGCGGGCTCATCGCGCCCGGACGGCTGACCGGGCGGACTCCGTGCTCTGAGAGGCGCTGGGTATCGCGGAAGGCCATGGCGGTCAGCCTCCGAGGACTGCGGGTGCGAGGCGGTCGAGCTGTTCGACGATGTCGCCCACCTCACCGAGCGGTTGCAGCAGGACGTGGTCGGCGCCCGCGTCGAGGTGCTCGCTGACCCGGCGTGCGATCGCGGCCTCGTCGCCCCACGCCACGAGAGCGTCGACCAGGCGGTCGCTGCCGCCGTCGGCGAAGTCGTCGTCGCGGTAGCCGAATGTGCGGAGATTGTTCGTCAGGTTGGGCAGCTTCAGGAAGGCGGCCATGTGTTCGCGGGCGGTGCGGCGGGCTTGTGCCGCGTCGGAGGTCAGGACGACGGCCTGCTCCGGGATAACCAGCCGGTCCGGCCCGACTGCGGCCCGTGCCCGCTGGGTGTGTGCGGGCGGGATGAAGAAGGTCTGTGCGCCGTCGGACTGGTCGTGCGCGACGCCCAGCATCCCGGGCTGCAGGGCGCCCACCATGCGCGGCGGTGCCGTCTCGCACGCTATCCCGTCGCCGGACGCGGCGTCCATGTCCGCGAGATAGCGGCTCATGCGGTCGAGGGGCCTCTCGTACTCGAGGCCGCTGCGGTTGACCGCCGCGGCGTTGCCGACGCCGACTGCCAGGATGAACCGGTTCGGCCAGGCGGTGTGGAGAGTTGCCGCTCCCTGCTGCATGACCGTCGGGTGGCGGGTCCAGATGTTGGCGATGCCGATACCCGTCACGATTGTGGACGTCGCGGCGAGCAGGACTGCCGACGCTGTGAATGGTTCTCTGCCGCCGAGGCGTTCACCTGTCCACAGTGAGCCGTAGCCGAGTTCTTCGACGCGCTGGGCGGTGTACCGGCTGGCGTCCGCTCCGGTCGTGCGAAGGGCCTTCAGCCACACGCCGACCGGGCCGAGCCTGTTTCTGATGGCCGTCATCTGCAGCTGGCTGGTCATGGCACCTCCTCTGTTCGGCTGGCGTGCGGCGCGTGGCTGCTGGAGTGCTGCTGGATCAGTCCGTCAGTTCATCGTGATCACGACGCGGAACCGGGCGTCTCCCGCGAGCATCCGCGCGTATGCGTCGGCGGCCAGCTCCAGTGGCATCGTCTCGATCACGGGGCGGACGTCGTGCGCGACACTGAAAGCCAGGTTTTCTTCGTTGTCGGCCGCGGTGCCGGTGAGAGCTCCGTGGACGGACCGGCCGCCCAGGATCAAGGTCGCCGTGTCCACCTCGACGGGATCGTTCGTGGCCCCGACGATGATCAGCCGGCCCTCGACGGCAAGGCCTCCGGGCAGGGCGGACATGGACGCGCCGCTGGTGGCGGTTGCGACGATCACGCGGGCACCGCCGAGCTTCTGCAAGGCCTCGCCGGGATCCACGCTAGTGCTGTCGATGTAGTGGTGCGCGCCGAGCTGGACGGCGAGGGCGCGCTTGTCGTCGCCGCGCGCGATGGCTGCCACCTGCAGGTTCATCTTGCGGGCGTACTGGATGCCCAGATGGCCGAGTCCTCCGATGCCCTGGATGGCGACGAGGTCTCCTGGCCTGAGGTGGGTGTTGCGCAGGGCGTTGAACATGGTCAGCCCGGCGCACATCAGGGGTGCTGCGGTGGCCGCGTCGATGTCCTCGGGCAGACGCACGAGCCCGGACGCGCGGGCGACCATCTTCTCTGCGTATCCGCCGTCGTGGCTGTCGCCGACGACCGGCTGGTCGGTGCAGTGTACGAAGCGGCCGCGGCGGCACATCGCGCAGATCCCGCAGTGCCCGCCGAGGAAGCCGAGTCCGACGCGCTGCCCGACATTCCAGCCGTCCACGCCGTCCCCGACGGCCTCGATACGGCCGATCACCTCGTGACCGGGGACGGTGGACGCGCCCTGCGCGTGCAGGCCGAAGAGGTTCTCCACGGCGAATACGTCACTGTGGCAGACACCGCAGGCCTCCACCGTGAGGCGCACCTGCCCCTGGCCCGGCTGAGGGAGAGGGAGCTGAACGAGTTCGAAGGTGCTGCCGGGGGTGGCTCGTACGGCCCGGTAGGTCGTGGTGCTCATCATGTCTCCGTGAGTGAGGTTGCGGCACGGTCGGAACGTGGCCTGCCGGCGGTGGCCGGGTCAGGTCGAACGGGGCGGGGCGGGGTCTTTGCGGGGAACAGGGGGCGGCGGATCGGAATGTGCGGCCGCGGGGTGGGGGGAGTGCCTGCGGCCCTTTGCGGATGCGGCGATTCCGACGGCCGCCAGTACCGTGACCGTTCCTGAGAACGCCAGCGCCACGTCGTGCGCGCTGAAGTGCGCCTCGGCGATGCCGGCGATCACGATCGGGATGGAGAACATCAGGTAAGAGACGACGTACAGAATCGCGAGGACCCCCGCACGCTGTGCGGGTGCGGCGACGTGGATGACAGCGCGGACGTTGCCGAGGAAGGCGAGGCCGAAGCCGGCGCCGGCGACGGCGCTGCCGGTCAGGAAGAGCGCGACACTGCTGAGGACGATCGCCAGGAACGTCAGTCCGACGCCGGTGAACAGCGCGATGCAGCCGATGAGCATGGCACTGCGCGCCGCGGCCTCCCGGCCGATGACGATCGCGAGCCCGCCGCTGAAGCACATGCAGAACACCGCGCCGCCGCCCCACACGAGGTTCGACGACCCTTCGATGGCCTGGACCAGTCCCGGCGCCAGCGAGAGGTAGAAGCCGATCAGGGCCCACAGGGCGGCCAGGCTCGGCAGGATCATCACGAACGTGGGGCGCACTTCGGAAGAGATCCTGGCGGCCGGCCTCAACGACGCGAGAGCGCCGGGGCGTTTGCCGGCCACTTCACGGGTGGCGCCGACAGCGGCGGCTCCTGCCAGCAGCGCACCGATGATGAGCCAGTACACGAGCCGCAGTGGTGACGGTCCGTACTGCACCAGGACAGCCGATCCCAGCCCTCCTGCCGCCAGCCCGAAGGGGGGCGCGGCACTGGCAACCACCGACCCCAGCAGCGGACTTCTGCCCGCGGACAGCTCGGCGAGCGCCGCGGACAGCGCCCCCAGGGCGCAGCCGGTCGCAAGTCCCTGAACGGTCCTGGCGACGCACAGAAGCAGGGTCGAGTCCGCCGCGATGAAGCATGCCATCGCCGTGACCTCGGCGATGATCGACGCCAGGATGACGGGGCGGCGTCCGAGGTGGTCCGAGAGCCGGCCGGTGACCAGCAGCGCGACCAGCAGCCCGAGCGCGTAGAAGGCAAACACGATCGTCAGCGTCAGCGCCGAGAAGTGCCAGCGGGCCTCGTAGACCTTGTACAGGGGGGCCGGTGCGCTGGCCGCGAACATGAAGACCGCGAGTATCGCCCCGATCCCCCAGAAAGCCACGGAATCAGGTAGCTGAATCCGGCGATTACGGTTGCCGAGAACCGGAGCCATCATCTTTTTCCTTCGCGTACATTCATCGACTGCGTTCCGTTGCGTGTACGCCGGACAGGCCGAATTCGACAGGGAATAGTGTGCGGTGACCGGTCCTCAGTCAGTCATCGTGCGGAGGCACAATCAATAGTGGCCACGTCGAGTGCGCCAGGACCTCTCGTGATACCGAACCCAGCACTGCCCCTTTGAGGGCGCCGCGTCCTCGCGACCCGATGACGATCACTGCGGCCTGAATGTCATCCGCGACTCCGAGGATGGTTTCCCATACCGATTCCGACGCCTCTTCGACCCGGGCAGTCGCCTGGCGGCCGGCGGCGAGAGCCCGTTGCGTACCCGCGGAAGCCGACTCGTCGGCCGTCTTCTTCTCGGCCTGCTCGACTGCCGTGTAGTCCTCGACGGCTCCGATGCTGCCGCCCTCGGCAAGCCACGTCGCCGGGGACTGCCAGACGGCGAGAACGACGAGTTCCGAGGACGGCATGGTCTCCAGGGCCGCGCCCAGTCCGCGGACCGCCGGCCCGGAGCCGTCGAAGCACACCAGCACCGTTCCCGGCCTCATGCCGGCACACCCCCGCCGCGGGCGCCCTCGATATGGCGGGCCGCTCCGCGAATTGGGATTGTGCCTTGGGCCGGAAACATCATGGAACCCAAAGTGCCCCATGGTCCGGGCCGCTGCCAGATGCAGGGCGGCCAGTTGCCGTCGAATTGCGGCCAGGGCCGTATTCGGCCGGGAGCGGGCCGTGCGTTCTGCGTACGAGGCCGTTTATGTGTGAGGTGCGGATTCCGCTGGACGCGCCCCCCGTTGATGTGTCTATTCTCAGCATTGTGTCTTCGCCGCATACTGTCGTCGTTCTGACCCTTCCCTCTGCGCTCCTGCTCGACATAGCCGCGCCTGCGCAGGTTTTCGGGCAGCTCGGAGGCGACCGTTACCGGTTCGAGCTCGCCGGCCTGCGCAAGGGGCGGGTCAGGACCTCGACCGGTGCGGAAGTGGTCGTCAAACGTGGGCTGGAGGCCCTCCAGGACGCCGACACGATCGTCATTCCCGGCCTCGGCGAGTATTCGACGCTGCGTTTTCCGCAGGTGAGTGCCGCCCTGGGGAAGGCGTATCACCGCGGCGTGCGCATCCTGTCGATCTGCACGGGTGCTTTCGTGCTCGCCGAGGCAGGTTTCCTCGACGGGCGCCGCGCGACGACACACTGGTCCGCGGCCGGTGAACTCGGTGTGCGCTACCCGCGGATCGAGGTGGACGCGTCCGTTCTGTACGTCGACGAGGGCCAGATCATGACGAGTGCGGGCGTCGCGGCGGGCCTGGATCTGTGCCTGCACGTGGTCCGCACGGACCACGGCCCCGCGGTCGCCGCCGATGTGGCCCGCTGGACGGTGACCGCGCCGTTCCGTGAAGGCGGGCAGGCCCAGTACATTCCCCTGCCCTCACACGGCACTCTCAACTCTTCGCCGGAAAACAGGATCCAGGTATCCCGTGACTGGGCACTGTCCCGCCTCGGCGAGCCGATCAAAGTCGAGGATCTCGCCGGGCAGGCCGGTATGAGCCGACGGACCTTCGCCAGGCGGTTCCGCGACGAGACGGGGGTGACGCCGATCCAGTGGCTGCTGGAGCAGAGACTGCGAGCCGCCCAGTCCCTGCTGGAGACCACCGGGGACGCGATCCCCGACGTCGCCCTGCGGACCGGGTTCGGCAGCGCGGCCGCACTGCGAACACACTTCACCCGCCGGCTCCACACATCGCCCACCGCCTACCGGCGCGCCTTCACCCAGCCAGTGAAGTAGCACCGCCAGAGCGGCGGCGACGCCGGAGGCATCCGCCCCCCGGCCCCGCCCCGGCCGGCGCCCGGCCCGCTCCCGCATCGCACAGACAGCCGGCACCCGCGCCGTGGCATGCCCGAGCGACAGGTTCCCGCCTCACCGGGCAGGCACGGGACACCTCGGGCGATCACCTGTCGGACGGCACTGCCTGAACTGCCACGCTGAGCGCGGACCACCTGGCCCGTGGCCCCAGCCCGGCCACGCCGTGGCACGAAAACGACGAATAATGTCCCTCTCGCCTCTCGCGTGCAGGTCCGCCCGGAGCGATTCTTTCCTTATTACGGGTCCGCCCGAAGTGGCTGGAAAGTGACGCCATGTCAATGCGGAAAGCGTGTATTGAGAAAGCACGGGCACGTCGATCCGAGACCGTCGGTGCGCTCTTGGTCACGCGGCCGCCAAGCGGAGGTCCCATGTGCGGGCGTCCGGCGTCGGCATTCGCTGGGAGGAACCGCACCATTGGTGACTCGCTGCATGCGAGCAGCAGTTGCCCGGCAGCGGATACGTCCCGTGCTTCTGGCCCGGCGCGGAGATAAACGCAGTGCAGTGAGCGGTGTTCCGTTTTGACGACGGGACCTGATACAGCGTCGCGGGACGTCCCTTTCCGATGTCCCACAGAGCGAACAGCAAGAGAGATGACAGTCATGACTGAAGAACAGAAAGTGGTCGTCGTAACCGGCGCGTCCCAAGGTCTGGGCGAGGCATTCGTTCAGGCGTACCGGGAACACGGGTGGCGTGCGGTCGGCAACGGCCGGTCCATCAAGCCCTCTGAGGACCCCGATTACGTCACCGTAGCCGGAGACGTCGGGGAACCCGAGGTTGCGCGCAGGGTCGTGGAGACCGCGCTGGAGCGCTTCGGCCGGATCGACACGCTGATCAACAACGCGGGCATATGGCGCCCGGGCCCGATCGCGGAGATCCCGGAGGAACTGTACCGGCGCGTGATGGCGACGAACCTCGACAGTGTCTTCTTCGCCACCCAGGCAGCCGTGCCGGCCATGCAGCGCCAGGGCGGCGGGCACATCATCCAGGTCACCACCAGCCTGGTCGAGCACGCGCTGCAGTCCGTACCCGCTGTCCTCGCCTCGATGTCCAAGGGCGCGTGCGTCGCTGCGACCCGCGGTCTGGCCATGGAGCTCGCCGCGGACAATATCCGGGTCAACGCCGTGTCTCTCGGTATCGTCCGGACACCGCTGCACGAGCCCGAGTCCCTTGAGGGCAAGAGGTCCTTCGCTCCCCTCAACCGCGTCGGTGAGATCGCCGACGTCGTCCGGGCCGTCCTGTACCTGGAGGACTCCGGCTTCGTCACGGGCGAGATCTCCTACATCGACGGTGGCCGTACCGCCGGGCACTGACCCGGATCCATCTGTCAGGCTCCGGCGGCGGCATGCGGTATCCCCGCGCGGCCGGCCGCCGGACCTGGTGACAGCGAAAGAGTGTCCATGAAGGCTCTGCAACTCACCGGTTACGGCGATCCGTCCGCCGTGGTCCAGCTCGTCGACGTCCCTGATGTCGGCGCCCCCGCGCCCGACGAGGTCGTCATCGATGTCGAAGCGTCACCCGTCGAACCGACCGACCTCTACATCATCGCGGGCGGCTACGGCTACCTGCCGCCCCTTCCGCACCTCCTCGGCGCGCAGGGGGTCGGCCGGGTCTCGGCCGCCGGCCGGGACGTGAAGCACCTCAAGGTCGGCGACCGCACGCTGATCCCGCCGCTGAGCAACGCGTGGACGGAGCGCGTGAAGACCAACGCGCCCTGGCTGCGTCCGCTCCCGGACGGCGACGCCGACCAGTTCGCCATGCTCGGCATCAACCCGCCGACCGCGTACCTGCTCCTGACGGAGTTCGTGGATCTCGAGGCCGGTGACTGGGTGATCCAGAACGCGGCGAACTCCGGCGTCGGACGCGCCGTCGTGGCGATCGCCAGGGCCAAGGGCATTCGCACCGTCAACGTGGTGCGACGCCCCGAGCTCGTCGACGAACTGCGCGAGCTCGGTGGCGACGTCGTCCTGCTGGACGGCCCCGACCTCCCGCAGCGCATCGCCGAGGCCACCGGCAACGCCAAGATCGGCCTCGCGATCGACGGTGTCGGCGGCGCAGCGACCCAGCGGCTGCTCGACAGCATCGGCCTGTACGGGACGCTCATGGTCTACAGCGGCATGAGCGGTGAACCGTCCGCCGTGGCCGGGCCGCCGCTGGTATTCACCAGCCAGACGATCTGCGGGTTCTGGCTCGTGAACTGGTTCCAGGCCCAGACCGGCTTCGACAAGGTCACCGCCATCTACGAGGAACTGGCACCCCTGATGGCGTCGGGCGCCCTGGCCATCCCGGTCGAAGCGACGTTCGGGCTGGAGCAGTACGCCGATGCCCTTGCCCTCGCCGGCAAGTACCGCGGCAAGGTCATCTTCAGGCCCAACGGCCGGCCCTAGCGGCCCACGCAGTCTCCGACCCGGCATCCGACGGGCGCCCCGCCGAACGGGGTGCCCCCGAACGTCGCACGACGCGCCAACTGGCACGCCGCCGCACCGGGCCGGTCCCGGCGGCTCTGCACCCGGTGCAGGGCCGCCGGGCCCCGCGAGACGAAGCGTGCGCGGCGCCTACGGGCAAAACCTCCGCCAGGCAGGCGCGAGAGAAGGCTCACAAGACCCCCTTTTTTGATCACGAAGTCATTTCGGAGAATCCACCGTGACCGACACACGCACGTCACTTCCCCCGGCAGTGCAGATGCAGAACCTTCTCACCGGCTTTGAGGTCTCGCAGGCCCTGTACGTCATAGCCGAACTCGACGTGGCGACAGCTCTGCTCAACGGGCCCCGCAGCGTCGAGGACCTCGCCGGCCACGTGCGGGCGGACAGGGACGCGCTCGCCCGCATCATCCGGTTCCTCACACCCTTCGGGGTCTTCCGCAACACTCCCGAAGGCGTGGCAGTCACCGACCTCGGCCGGACCCTGGCGGACGGACCCGCAGATTCCGTCCGCGGGCTGGCGCGCTACTGGATGGAAACCCACTACGCCCCCTTCAGCGGCCTCCTCCACACCGCCCGCACCGGAGAGACCGGCGCGGTCGAGGTCCTCGGGAAGCCCCTCTTCGACTGGGTCTCCGAGTCCCCCCGCCTCACCGCGCTGCAGAACTCCGCGATGGCTGGCGGCGGCCGGGCCGTGCGAGGAAACCTCCTGGATGTCTACCAGATCCCCCAGGGGCAAACGATCGCCGACATCGGCGGCGCGGACGGCTCCCTCCTCAGCGAACTGCTCGCGAAAGATCCCAGCCGCCAGGGCATCGTCTTCGACCTCCCCGGCGTGGTGGCCAAAGCCGACGACCTCCTCGAGGCCGCGGGCCTGAGCGACCGCACGCAGGTCGTCGCCGGCGACTTCTTCCAGCAGGCCGTACCCGCCGCCGACGTCTACATCATGTCGGTCGTCCTGCACGACTGGGACACTCCCTCCGCGATCCGCATCCTGCGCAACATCGCGAAGGTCGCCGCGCCCGGAACGAAGCTCGTCCTGGTGGAGACCGTACTGCCGAACGACGACGGGCCCCACTACGCAAAGATGCTCGACCTCACGATGCTCGCCATGCTGGGCGGCCGTGAGCGTACCGAGGAGGAGTGGCACGCCCTGCTCGCCGAAAGCGGCTTCTGGCTCGACCAAATCGTTTCCGGCTCGGGAATCGTGTCGGCCATCGAAGCTACGGTCGCGTAATGGCGAGCGCTCGCGACAACGCCCGCTGAGAGTTGAGAAGGGCAGTCCGGCCGCCAGCCGCCCGGCAGCACGGCGCCGACGGCCCCCGCCACGGCCGCGGCCGCCGGGCGGCCGGCTCGACTTCGCCTCCCGCACGGCGTGCGTTCAGGCCGTCGGAACCGGGCCCGAGAAGTTCAGGCTGAGACGAGCACCGGCAGGCCGTTTCTGCTTGGGCACCATGTGCTGGTAGTCCTTCTGGCATCTGCCGCCCATGACAACCAGGTCACCGCCGTGCACGACGAGCGGCTTGCTCGCCCCTCCGCCGTCAGGACGGATGAGGAACCGGCGGGTAGCACCGAGACTCAGGACGGGAATGACCGCTTCGTCCAGCTTGTTGGCAGGCCGGTCGGCATGCCAGCCAGTGCCGTCGCTGTGGTTGCGGTACCAGTTCATCCACAACCGGGTGTACGGCCGTTCATAGTGCGCCGTCAGAGTCCCGGCCAGGTACCTCAGCACCGGATGCGGAGCATCAGCGATAACCGGGTACTCCGCCGTCAGCCGCGGCTCCTCCATCCTGCGGGTGTACATCCAGCGGGAGCGCTGCTCCCAATCGGTGCGCTGCATCAGCATGTTCATGAGCTGGTCGTCACCGGCGAGCCAGCCCTGGACGTAGTCGACCCACGAAGTGGAGTCCAGGTGGATGCGCACCGCCGTGGAGAATGCCTCGTCGACTGAGACCCTCAGGCCGCCAGTGCGCTCGAGGTCGGGTTCGTCGGCGCCTCCGGCCGAGAACAGGGTCTGGTCACTCATCACGCTGCTTCCTCTCTGCCGGTCCCGCCAGCCAGAAGCTGACGGGCCGCCGCTGGGCCACGAGCCCGCGCTGCCGACACCGGACGCCCGGCTGCCATGTGCCGGGAGAGCTGCGGATTCACGACGGGCGCTTACGCCGCCTCCGGCCGCCTCCTACTCGCGGTTCGCGCACCGATAGCCGAAACGGCCGACGGCACCAGTCCCAAAAATGCACAAAGAAAAGGCGATCCACCAGGTGATACACGGCCAGTATCCATCGAATTGCGGCCATGAGATGAGCACGCGGATTCAGGTAAGGCCTATTCCGGAGGCTTCCCCGGTCAGAGGAAAACGTCACCGCACGCATTCAACGGCACCGCCTCCGCTGCCAAAGGAGGTAGGTTCAGCCGTCAAGTCCGGAAAGTCGACTTACGGTCGCTGAGTGTGCCGCATTAACGACTACGCTGGTTCTGTGCCATCACCACATCGCATTGTCACTTTGATCCTCCCGACCGTGCTCATGCTCGACATGGCCGCACCCACACAGATCTTCGGGCAACTCGGGGGCGGCCGATACCGGTTCGAACTCGCAGGCCTTCGCAAAGGGCGCGTCATGACTTCGACGGGCGCGGAAATCATGACCGAACGGGGACTGGAAGCGCTCCAGGACGCTGACTCGATCGTGGTCCCGGGCCTCGACCGGTACTCCACGGCAAGTTACCCCGGAGTCACCGAAGCCCTCCTGCAAGCACATCACCGGGGTGCACGGATCATGTCCATCTGCACCGGTGCGTTCGTGCTCGCCGAAGCCGGACTGCTCGATGGCCGCCGCGTCACCACGCACTGGTCTGCGGCCGAAGAACTCGCCTCCCGGTATCCGAAGATCGACGTTGATCCCGCAGTCCTGTACGTCGACGAGGGAACGATCCTCACCAGCGCGGGCGTCGCCGCCGGCCTCGACCTGTGCCTCCACGTGGTTCGCATGGACCATGGCGCGGCAGCAGCCGCGGATGTGGCGCGTTGGACGGTGATCGCACCGTACCGCGAGGGGGGGCAGGCCCAGTACATTCCTCTGCCGGTCCAGGCAACCGAGGGCTCCTCGCCCGCGAGCGCGACACAGCCCGCGCGCGCCTGGGCCATGTCCCATCTTGACGAGGCGATCTCAGTGGAGGACATGGCCGAGCAGTCCCGCATGACTCGCCGGACTTTCGCCAGGCGCTTCAGGGACGAGATGGGGACAACCCCGGCCCAGTGGCTGCTGGAGCAGAGACTACGGGCGGCACAGTCGCTCCTGGAGACCACCGCCAGCCCTGTGGAAGAGGTCGCCCAGCGCACCGGATTCAGCAACTCCGCCGCGCTGCGCGCCCACTTCAGCAGGCGGCTCCACACGACCCCGACCGCCTACAGACGGACCTTCACCAGCCGGCTGAAGTAGCGGACCGAGCAGCTGTTCCAAGACCGGGAACGTGCTCGGGGGCTACGAGGGCGCGGACTCGGACGCCTCCCGGGACGACGCCTTGCCCGGCCGGGGCAGGCAGGCGGCAGGCACCGCTTGATCACTGATGCCACCGGCGCCCCGCTCGCCGTCACCCTGACCGGCGGCGGCCGCGACGGCGTCACCCAGGTCATCCCGCTGCCGCAGGCCGTGCCGCCCGTGCGGGGCGGACACGGGCAGCCTCGGCGCCGCCCGGCGCCGTGCTCGGCGACCGCGTGACACGTACCGCCGCCTCGTCCGGGACCTCGGCGTCAAGCCGGTCATCGCCCGCCGGGGCCGGGCGGCTGCGCGCGGCCGTACCCGATCAGGCTTTGGACTGTTGTCCGCCTGGTGGTTTGCACGGTGCCCTTCATCCGTTCGGGTGGCCGGCGTGGAACGCTTCCCCGGGGTGATCTTGGCGATGTGAGCATGTGTCCGACACTTCGTCGCCATCCCTTTCACAAAAGGCGGGTACAGCCATGTCCGTTGACGGAACCGCGGAGACGCCGTTCGAGCTCGGGGCCGAAGATCTCGCGAAGCTGGATGCGATCCGTGAGGCGCTGCTGGATCCGTCGCCGCGCCGGATCGGCCGTCTGGACCAGTGGGGTCTGGCCGACGAGTACGAGGTGTACGCGGAGACCGCCGGGTACTCGGAGGTCTCCCTCACGATGGCCGACGGGACGCTCCTGGACGCGTCGCTGAGCGTCCCGAAGAACCTCGCTCCCGGGCAGGTCTGCCCCGCGGTCGTCCTGCCCGCCCCGCTGATCAGCATCGGGCACCGTGCCTACCTCGGCATGATCTCCCGCTGGACGCTGGGCGGCTACGCCGTCCTGGCCTACAGCCAGCGCGGTCTCGCCAAGTCCACGGGCGAGATCCACGTTGCCGGTCCGCAGGACGTCGCCGACGCCACCGAGGTGATCGACTGGCTGATCCAGCAGGATGGGGTCGACGCGGACCGGATCGGCTTCTTCGGCGCCTCCTACGGTGCCGGTACGAGCCTGCTCGCGGCCGCGAAGGACCGGCGGATCAAGGCCGTCGCGGGCGCCAGCGCCTGGACCGACCTGTTCGCCTCCCTCTACGAGAACGGCACCCGCCACCTCGCGGCGTTCGAGGCGCTCGTGGGGCTCTTCGGCGAGGAGCGATGCTCGAAGGAGTTCCGCGAGATCATCCAGAAGATCCGCGCCAATACCATCGACGACGAGGTCAGGAGGTTCGCCGAAGCGCGGTCGCCCAAGAACGACCTCAGGGCGTTCAATGACGCCGCGACGCCCATCCTCCTGACCACCACCTGGCACGAGACCATTTTCTCGGTGCCCGCCGTCATCGACTTCCACAACCGTCTGACCGGACCCAAGGCGCTCCTCGTCCAGGTCGGCGACCACGGCAACGCCGAACTCCCGGGCCTGGCCGGCCTCCCCGCCAAGCCCACGGACATGGCCTACCGGTGGATGGACCACCACCTCGGCGGCAGCGCCGGCGACGGGGAGACTCCACGGTTCGACGTCCGCTCGGAGTACATGTTCAACCCCCTCTCCGACCTCCGCCACCCCTCCTGGGCCGACTACGCACTGCCGAAGAAGCGGTTCCACCTCGCCGACGCTGCCTCCGGGCAGAGCGACGGACAACTGGCCGAGGGCACCGCGGCGGCAGGCTGGACCCGTTCGCTGAAGGCCACCGGCACGGGCACCGACATCGTCGTCGCCCCGAAGCTCGTCCAGACCGGCCTGGCCGAACGCCTGGGCCTGCCCCACGTATACAAGACGACCGACATCGACCGCGGCCTCGCAGCGGTCTTCGCCACCACGCCGCTGGAACAGGCCGCCCGCGTACGGGGTGACCTGGAACTGCGGGTGACCGTGAAGCCGCAGCAGACGGACGCGACGATCGTCGCCTACCTGCTCGACCACAACCCGGCCACCGGCAGGGCGCACATCGTCACCCACGCCCCCTACACCTTCACCGCCGAACAGGCGGGCCAGGCCACCACCACGACCTTCCCCCTCCAGCCCGCCGACTACGTCCTGGCCAAGGGCCACCAGCTCCAGCTGGTCATCGACACCCACGACCCCCTCTTCACCGCGCCCAGCACCACCGCCCCGGTGTCCACCATCGACATCACCTCGCCCACGGGCGCCGAGTCCTACCTCGACGTCCCCCTCCACCCCGTCGACTGACTCCGCCCGCCGCACACCGGTGCGGCCTGCCCGGACACGAACGGGCCGGCCGCACCGCACCACCCCATACGGGGCGGCACGTGTCCGGCCGCCGGCGGCGGCAGCACACATCCGCCGGACCCGTCGTCGTACGCGTGAGTGCCCGATAGCCGGTGCCGCCGAAGCATCTACGGAGGTCAGAGTCACTCGTTGGTGGAACCGAGGCCCTGCACGGCCCCCACGCGTGAAGCCCTGGCGCTGCCGGGGGCAGCCTTCCTTCGCTGGCTGTGTGCATGAGAATTGGCTCTGGCTCATCTTCTGTGGAGCAGTAACGCTGCGTGCTGTCGAAACCCTACTCACCCGACCTGGGTCCCAGGTGGCGTCCCACCCGTCTCGGGGACACTGCAGACGTATTCCGCCCCACGCCCTCAGCTGCGTGCTCGTCGCGAGAGGATGGGGTGGTGATCCGCCACGACCCCGAGATACAGGCTCTGTACCGCCGCTATTGCCTCCCGGCGCGCCGCTACCTGAGGCTTGGCGGAGCGGTACTTCGCATGTCGCGCGAGGAATACGAGCCGTTCGTTCATGCTCTGGCCCGTGATGCGAGGGCTGTTACCAACGCCGAGCTCACCATTCTCTTCGAGGGCAGCTGGCGCGAGCGGCGCACCGCGGCATGGCTCGCCGCCGTCTCGCGCCGTGACCACTTCCGCGAGCGTCTGGGAGCACTGCTGCTGGAGAGCGAGGTCTGCTGCGCGGGTGGGGCCTACTGCCTGGCGTTGGCGAGTTTCGGCACCGCACGGGACGCCGACCTGCTCGGCGCTTACCTGGATCGCTACCTGCATCGGCCCGACCTCGCCTACGACCAGCCGACAGCTATGGGCGCCCTGGCGTACACCGACTCCGTCCTGCACAGCGACCGGGCCGGCCATTTCCTCCAGGAGGGCGGCCTGTGGCGGCAGTGGTTCCAGGACGCGCCCCACATGCACGGCGATGACGGCATCTCCACCTACCTGGGCGGCATCCGCCTCGGCTGCGCCGTCATCGACGAATGCGCCGACACCTGACCCCATCGGTCTTGTTCGCGTCGAAGACTCTGGCTCGTCGTCCTTGACGCGGCGCCCCTCCGTCATGCCAGTAGGACGCGCTTGCGCAGAAGTTGGAAGCCTGCCCGCCCGAACATCTGGCGCTTGAGCATCTTGATCCGGTTGACATGGCCTTCGACCGCACCTGAACTCCAGGACAGAGTGAGTCCGGCGGTGACGGCGTCGAGGTCGCGGTCGATGCCAGCGGCGAGGGTGTGGAGGCTGGGCAGGTCGTCCTGTCGGACGGCGTCGAGCCAGTCCGGGAGACGCTCGCCTTGGCGGTCGGTGAGCATGACCGCGAAGGACCGGACGTGTCGGGTGAGTGCGTCGAGTTCGGGGCACTGGGTACGGACGGTCTTGAGCTGGAGTTGTTCGGGCTCGGTGAGGGTTTCCGGGCGTCTGAGGATCCATCCGGAGACCGTTCGGGGCGACGGCGGCCGGGCGGTCACCGGTCGCGGTGAGGTGCGCTTCTTGTACAGGTAGGCGCGAACGCGCTGGTAGCTGCCCTTGTAGCCGAGCGTCACGATCTCCTCCCACAGCTTCCAGGCGTTGGTGAAGCCCTCGTTCCAGCGGTCGTCCAGGTAGGGCTTGTAGTCATCGAGTACCGAGGTCCGGTTCTGCCACTGGCCGGTGAACAGATCCTCCGGCTTCGCAGCATCGGCGAACCGTTTGACGGTGTGCCAGGCCATGCCGAGCTGCCGCTGGACCGAACGCAGGCTGTGTCCTGCCTCCAGGAGTGCGTGAACGGCGGCGTGCCGGGACCTGGTGCGGTCGGCGAACCGGTGCCCGGTCGGCCATGGCGAACCGGACGGTTCTTCTTCCGGGGCGGGCTCAGGCTCGGGTTCGGGGGTGGCCAGGACAAGGGCTCGCAGGCAGCGGCGGTGCTGGGCGACGGTCCGTTCTGCGGCCTCGCTCAGGTTGTGCCAGAGGTGCCACCGGTCCGCGACCTGGACGGCCTGCGGGGCGCCGGCGGAGGCGCCTTCGGCGAAGAACGGCGCACGGTCGCGGCAGACGACCTCAGTGCCCGGCCGTTCGGCGAGCCAGGCTGCCAGGCTGGACGCCTCCCGGTCCGGCAGCAGATCGACGGGGCGGCGGGTCTCGATGTCGACGAGGACGGTGCCGTAGCGGCGGCCCTTGCGGGTGGCGTACTCGTCGACGCCGACCACCCGCGGCGCGGCGACATCGGGATCGGGCAGCGCATCGACCAGCCGGAGCACCGTGCTGCGGCTGACGGACACCCCGAGAACGCGGGCGATGCGGGCCCCGGCCCGGCCCGCGAGGGCCAGACCGACCGCAGCCAGGGTGGAGCGCAACTGCTCGGTCCGCTGACCGTGCCGACGTGTCAAGCCGGGTATCTGCTCGACGAAGGTACGGCGTGCGCAGCCAGAGTTCCCGCAGGTGAACCGACGGACCCTCAGCTGGAGAACAACGCTTCGGCCACCGCTCGGCACATCAGCGGGAAACCGCAGGTAGGAACCATGAACCCGGTTCGACCAGACTCCGCAGACCGGGCACAGGGCACCGTTCGCGATGCATTGCGCGTCAACGCGCACTATCTCGATGTTCACGTCCACCGACAGCACCGCGACGTCCGCGATCGACGGGAACAACAACTCCTTCAGCCAGCGCGTGACCTCTTCCACGGCCTCGAACTGTCGGCCCAACTGTCTTGTCCACGGACCAGTTTCGGGCGACATCGCGCACGGCTCGAAGGTGTCCGGATGTCACTCAAAGTGGCCACGTCACAGAAGTTGAGCCAGAGCCAGAATTGACAGCAGTTGTTCACCATCTCGGGAGGCGTGGGAAGGAGACCGCCAGGCCGGAATGTTCACGAGTTTCCGACAGCACCCAAGTTCTGTGCGGCAACCGTACGCGGCGCGGTCAGTGAAGGATCTGGACTGCGTAGAGCGCGCCGACGCTGGTGGCGAGGGCGCCGAGGAGAAGCCGCAGCGCGGTCTCGGGCAGGTGCGGCTGGAGGTGTGCGCCGAGGTATCCGCCAACCAGGCCACCGGCTCCGCAGGACAGGCCCAACGTCCAGTCGGGGGCGACGTCGCCCGTGGCGACCAGAGAGAGCAGCGCATAGGTGGCCGCGCCGACGATGGAGGTCACGAACGTGGAGGCCAGGGCCGCGGGTGCGACGGTGGCGACGGGGGTGCCGCGGCCGACGAGGATCGGGCCCAGCAGGGAGCCGCCCCCGATTCCGTAGATTCCGCCGGCGACCCCGACGGCCAAGGCCAGCAACGTCGTTGCCCGAGGCGAAGGCTGGTCGCGGGTGCTCGGGAGTGCCGGGCGTACGGTCCGCAGCCACAGCCACAGTCCGAGCGGTAGCAGCAGCGCGGCGACCAGGAGGCGGAAGACGCGCGGGCCGGGAACGGCGAAAACGCGGATCACGGCGCCGATGACGACGCCGGGGACGGTGCCCGCGACGAGCAGGCGGGTCAGCGGCCCGCCCAGTCGCCCGGCCCGCCAGTGGCGCAGCAGGGCACCGGGGCCGGCCACGACGTTGTAGAGCAGGTTCGTGGGTGTCACGGCCGGACTCGGCACACCCAGCACGCTGACCTGAACGGGCAGCAGGAAGACCGCTCCGGAGACGCCCGCAGGCGCGGTGGTGACCGATATCAGGAGTCCGGCGGCGAACCCGAGCAACCCCGTCGACCAGTCCACGACAATCCCCTCAACACCCACCGACCGGCACCCGAAACAGGCTCCGGATCAGGTGCCTCCCGTTCTCGTGAACATCGACCCCGCCCCAATCCAACCGCCTTCCGGGACGGTTGTCCCGTCCCACTCAACCGAGTCGTTTCTCTACGAACCGAAGTCGTTCGGGTTTCTGTCCCAGCGAACCTAGGTCCTGTCTCCTTGGTCATCTGCGGGCCGGAGGACTTGTACATGGTCCGCCGTGGTTCCGTCAGGCTTCCGTCCGAAGGCAGCCACAAGAACGGAGGAGAGGTCGGCCTCGGGGACGGCAGCGCGCACCTCCTCCAGAACGTGAGGAAAGTCGTCATCAACGGCGCCCATGTACTCCTGGCGCAACCGGTAAATGACCTCGACGAGTTCGGGCCGCAGCTGCATCCAGGCGCGGGACGTGCGGATCTCCTCCTCGACCTGGTCCATGAACCAGCGCATGACCTCGTACGGGACGTCCAGGTGACGCCCGTGAGGGTTGAAACACACCGTCGGCTCCCGTGACGGGTCCTCGTCGGGGACGATCGCGGTCACAAGGTTTCGTTGCTCGGCAACGAGGTCCAGTTCCAAGTACCAGGCGTCATCGGGTACGGAATACACCGTGGTGATCGTGTAACCCCCGTTGGGGTGCGGGACGGGCATGGCCGAATGCTGTCACGCCCCTCTGGCGGCAGACCGGCCCCATACGTCGACGGCAGATACAAAACCTGCGGTCTGTCTCGACGACCGAGTACACCCGTCTCACCCAATTCAGTCCACACAGATCAGCCGCATGCGGACGACTAACTTCGTTGAGATCGGACAACGGTGAGCAACTGCTGTCCAAACTCGTGGACAAAGCCACTTCGCGGAAGTCTGCGTCCGGGGGCTGTCCGGCGTCGGGTCAGACGCGTTCGATGATCATCGCGTTGGCCTGGCCTCCGGCCTCGCACATGAGCTGCAGACCGTAGCGCCCCTCGACCTGTTCCAGGTTGTTGAGCAGAGTCGTGGTCAGCCGTGCTCCGGAGGCGCCGAGGGGGTGTCCGATCGCTGTGGCCCCGCCGTTGATGTTCACCTTCGACAGGTCAACGCCGAACTCCTGCTGCCAGGCGAGGACGACGGATGCGAATGCCTCGTTGACCTCGAACACGTCGATGTCGTCCAGACTCAGGCCGGAACGGGCGAGGACCGCCCTGGTGGCCGGGATGATGCCGGTCAGCATGTAGACCGGGTCGTCGCCGGCGACAGCGAGCGCGTGGATCCGCGCCCGGGGGGTGAGCCCGTTGCGTCTGGCCGCCTCTTCGCCGGCCACGAGGACCGCGGCGGACCCGTCGTTGACGGGTGAGCTGTTTCCCGCCGTGATCCGCCAGTCGAGACCGGGAAACCGCTGCTCCCACAGTTCGTTCCGGAAGGCCGCGCGGAGTGCGGCGAGTGTTTCGGCCGTGGTGCCGGGCCGGATGCTCTCGTCGGTGCGGAGATCGTTGACGTAGGTCACCTGAGAGTCGAACAGGCCGCTCTTCCATGCGCGTGCGGCGCGTTCGTGCGATTCGGCGGCGAACTCGTCGAGCCGGGCACGTGAGAGGTTCCACTTGACCGCGATCAGCTCGGCGCTGACACCCTGGGGTATCAGCGACGGTGCGTACCGGGCGTTCACGCTCGGGCCCGCGAAGTCGCGGCCCTGGAACTGGCTTCCGATCGGGACGTGCGACATCGACTCGATACCCGAGGCAATGGCGATGTCGTACGAACCGCTCATCACCCCTTGCGCCGCGAAGTGCAGGGCCTGCTGGCTGGATCCGCACTGGCGGTCGACCGTGACGGCCGGAACTGACTCGGGAAAGCCGGCCGCCAGGGCTGCCCAGCGGGCAGTGTTGCCCGACTGCTCCCCGATCTGGCCGACGGCGCCGCTGATCACGTCGTCGATGATGTGAGGGGCGATGCCGGTTCGACGGACCAGCGCCCGGAGTGCGTGCGCGTGGAGTTCGACCGGATGGATGTCCGCGTAGGCGCCTCCAGGCTTCCCCCTGCCAACAGGTGTCCTAACCGCGTCGACAATGACCGCACTTGCCATTTTTCGCTCCTCTTCGGTAGCAGTTCGCGGAGGACCGCGCCCTGGCGGTGAAGGTGCGTGCCCCGGTCCGCTGCGCGCTCCGTGCCCTGTGCGAGCGGCACGCGCCCCGCGGCCCGGACGCCCGCGGCCAGGAGCTGTCTGCGGCCGCAGGGCCGGAAGAGCTTCCGCCACGCGGCCGCGGCAGCCCGCCCTCGTCTGGTTGCGAGGCTAATTTGACACATGTAACCTGTCAATACCAAGATTACCGGTTACGAGCGGTGAGGGGTGGGAGCCCGTGGCCGGGCAGCGAGGACTCCGCATGCGGTGGCCGCGCACGGTCGGGCACAACAGGGCGGACCCCGTCTCCCTGGAACCGGGCCGGCCGCACACGAGCGGCGAGGGGTGCCCGCCCCAGGCGCGGCGCGGGCTGTTGCGGGCCGAGGGAGCGAGCGCTCCTTCCCGGGTCCGCGCCTCGCACCGCTCTCTGTTCGCATTCAATTTCTTGGAGGAACCGTGACCGGCTCAAACCCCGCATCGCCTTTCCAGGAGCTCATCGGCCAGACCGTCGTCGTTCTCGGAGGCAGCAGCGGGATCGGCCTCGAGGCGGCCCGCAGGGCCCGGGCCGCCGGCGCCGGTATCGTGCTCGCGGCCCGCAACGCGGAGCGGCTTTCGGCAGCCGCGGCCCATGTG
The DNA here is from genome assembly GCF_053608565.1 of Streptomyces sp. NPDC055025. Taxonomy (NCBI): domain Bacteria; kingdom Bacillati; phylum Actinomycetota; class Actinomycetes; order Kitasatosporales; family Streptomycetaceae; genus Streptomyces; species Streptomyces sp. NPDC055025. The sequence continues at coordinate 40,020 of NZ_JBSGVS010000009.1, read as the reverse complement.
GGCGCACAGTACGCCGCCGCCCTCGACGTCGCCGACCATGTGGCGCTCGGGCAGTTCTTCGCCGACCTGCCCGGTCCGGTCGACCATGTCCTGCTCACGGCCGGGAAGCCGGAGTACGGGCCCGTGATGGAGCGCAGCCGCGAAGACCTCCAATCCGCGATCAGCAAGCACTCACTGGTGATCACCGACGTGGCCCGCAGCGCCCGGGGAAAGATCAGGGCGGGCGGCACACTGACGGCACTGGGCGGGACAGGCGCCCGCAGGATCAGCTCCGGCGCCGGTGTCCTGTCGGTGATCGGCGGCGCCCTGAGCGCCCTGACCGCAGTCCTGGCCGTCGAACTGGCCCCCGTACGCGTGAACTTGATCGCGGCGGGCTTCGTCGACACGCCGCTGTCAGCGGCACTGCTCAAGGACCAGCTCGGCACTCGCCGGGCCGATCTGCGCGAGCGGCTCCCGATCCACCGGGTCGTCACAGCGGCCGACGTCGCCTCGCTCGCGGTCCACATCATGGCCAACACGGCGATCACCGGAGCCGTCTACGACATCGACGGAGGAGAGCAGCTGATCCCCTGACCCCGCCCGCACGGACCGCAGAAAGCACACGTACGGGCAGTACGCCCGGGAAAGAACGAAGAGAAGTCATGAATGAGGCGGGCCGACACCTCCCCCACACCCGGACCAGCCCGCAGGACGGCGGGCCGCCTGTACCAGGCGAGCGTGCCGGGCAGACACGGAGCGTCGGACAGCAGGCCGCGACCCGCTGGGACTCACAGAGACTCGACGTCACCGACCACAGCGCCCTGCCCGGACTGGCGCGCCTGTCGAACCTCGTGCGCAGTGTCAAGACGCCCGAATTCCAGGGCGTCACCTTCCACGAAGTCCTCGCCAAGAGCGCCCTGAACCACGTTCCCGCCACGGCGCGCATGCTTCCGGGAGAGTGGACGATCAACCCCTACCGCGGCTGCACCCACGCCTGCCAGTACTGCTTCGCGCGCAACACCCACACACGGCTCGAGCTGAACATCGGCGAAGACTTCGACCGCGAGATCATCGTCAAGACGAACATCGCCGAGGTTCTGCGCGAGGAGCTCAGACGGAAGAGAAAGCTGCCACCCCGGGTCGCGTTCGGCACCAACACCGACGTGTACCAGAGGGCCGAGGGCCGCTACCAGCTGATGCCGGGCATCATCGACGCACTCGCGGCGGCGAAAGTGCCGTTCTCCATCCTCACGAAGGGAACGCTGATACGCCGCGACCTCGGCCGGCTCGTCCGCGCCAGCCAGAGCGTCAACGTCAACCTCGGCCTGTCCATCTCCATCCTGGACGAGCAGCTCCAGCAGTCGGTCGAACCAGGCACGGCCACCACCGCCGCGCGGCTGGCCACCGTCACCGCGATCCGTGAAGCAGGCCTGGACTGCACCGTGTTCATGTCCCCGATCCTGCCGCTGATGACGGACTCACCCGCACAGCTGCACGAACTGGTGCGCGCTGTCACCCAGGCCGGCGCGACCAGCGTCCTCTACACGCCCCTGTACCTTGCCACCGGCGTGAAAGACGTGTTCCTGTCCTGGCTGCGCGAAAGCCGGCCGGATCTCGCGGCCCGGTACGTCCAGGCCTACTCGAACGGGTCCGAGACCTCACAGCAGTACCGCGACTGGCTGGGCAGCCGGATCCTGCCGATCATCGCCGAGCACGGCCTCCCCGCCCCCGACGAAACAATCGAAGACAAATTCGCCCTCAACGGGCAGACAACCCTGACCCCGCCGGCAACCGATCAGCCCGCGCTGTTCTGACACGCCTCACGCTGCTGAGGCCCGCTGTTCCCCTGTGGACGGGAAGTGCCGTTGATGTCGAATTCTCGCCAGCGGTACGCGTGCCCCGGCCAGACACTTGCCAGCATGCGGAACGGAATGCATGCCGACACCGAGCACTGCCTGCGAGCTGTGCAGTCGAAGGACGCGCGCTTCGACGGGTGGTTCTTCACCGCCGTCAGCAGCACGGGGATCTACTGCCGGCCCAGCTGCCCCGTGGTCCCGCCGAAACCTGAGAACATGACCTTCCACCCAAGCGCGGCAGCCTGCCAGCAAGCCGGCTACCGCGCGTGCAAGAGATGCCGCCCGGACGCCACCCCGGGCTCCCCCGAGTGGAACCAGCGGGAGGACCTCGTCGCGAGAGCGATGCGGCTGATCAGCGACGGCATCGTCGACCGGGAAGGCGTGCCCGGCCTCGCCTCCCGCCTCGGCTACAGCACCCGGCAGATCGAACGGCTCCTGCTCGCCGAACTGGGGGCGGGTCCCCTCTCCCTCGCCCGTGCACAACGAGCCCAGACAGCCCGGCTGCTCATCGAAACAACAGCGCTGCCCCTGGGGGAGATCGCTTTCGCCGCCGGCTTCTCCTCGATCCGCACCTTCAACGACACCGTGCAGGAGGTCTTCGCCTCGACACCGAGCGAACTGCGGGGCCGGCTGTCCAAGGCACAGGCGAAGCGTGCCGCAGAAGTGACACACACACCAGGATCCCTCAGTCTCAGGCTGCCATTCCGCGCTCCGCTGAACCCGGACAGCCTCTTCGGACACCTCGTCGAGACAGGCGTGCCCGGAGTGGAGGAGTGGCGTGACGGCGCCTACCGAAGGACACTGCGGCTGCCCTACGGGCATGGCATCGCCGCTCTGAAACCGATGCCGGACCACATCGCATGCCGGCTCACCCTCACCGATCTGCGTGATCTTCCCGTTGCGATCAGCCGCTGCCGGCGCCTGCTCGACCTGGACGCCGACCCCGCCGCCATCGACGACCACCTGCGCAAAGAAGACCCGCTCCGCCCCCTGGTCGACAAGGCACCCGGCAGACGGATACCGCGCACGGTCGACGAAGCCGAGTTCGCGGTACGCGCGGTACTGGGGCAGCAGGTGTCCACCGCGGCCGCACGTACACACGCCGCCCGCCTGGTCGCCGCCCACGGCGACGCCATCGACGACCCGGAAGGCGGCCTCACCCGCCTCTTCCCGACCGCCGGCGCGCTCAGCGACGTCGATCCCGAATCCCTCGCCATGCCCAGAACCCGCCGTACGACTCTCACCACCCTCGTCGCCGAAATCGTCGAGGGACGCCTCCAGCTGGGCGTGGAGTGTGACTGGGCACAGGCCCGGGCCACACTGCTCGCACTGCCAGGGTTCGGACCGTGGACCGTCGACATGATCGCGATGAGGGCACTCGGTGATCCCGACGCGTTCCCTGTGACGGATCTCGGCGTCAAACGCGCCGCCAAGGAGATAGGCCTGCCGTTCACCCCAGGAGCCCTTACCAGGCGAGCCGAAGCCTGGCGCCCGTGGAGGGCATACGCCGTTCAGTACCTGTGGGCCGTGGACGACACCCACCCGATCAACCGCCTCCCGGCATGAGCGCAACAGCGCTCACCCCGCTGAGGCAGCACCGAGCCGGGCCCAGCGCAGCCAGGATCCGGACGACGCCGAGGGATACCTGAGCCGACCCCCCGCTGCGCCGCGCGGGCCGCCGGCGTGACCGCCCGCCTGCACCCACGGCGGCCGCCACGAGACAGGTGCCGCCCGCCGAACCTGGTGAACCGGCCCCGCCGACACGTACCAGCCGCCCCCGCGCTCCCTGCAGGCATCGACCGATGACGTCGCGAATACAGGAAATCCAGCGAAACCACGCCGCACCCACACCAGGGCCAACTGCCGTGAAGCACCACCGGACATGACGGATCTTCACCTACCTGGAGACGCTGTACTCCCGTGAACTGCCCGCCGCTATCGAGTTGAGCGCAGTATCTACGGCAGGAATGAGCCGCCGAGGGTCAGGATCCCCCTTGACGAGCAGCTGCAACCCTTCAAGCAGCATCGTCAGCATGGCGGCGGCCGCGGGAAGGTCCACATCAGCACGCACTTCACCGTTAAGCGCGGCCGCCTCCAGACCCTGCAGGAATCCACCTTCGATAACGGAGAAAACATCGTGGACAGCCGCAGCGACCTGAACGTCCCCCGGCAGCAACTCCCCCGCCGCGTTGGCAACCAGGCATCCGCGGCGGCACTCTTCGGCAGCCAGCTCGATCCAGCCCACCAGAACAGTCCGGACACGGGGAAGGACAGGCCCGCCCGCCAACAGCAGCGACGGAAGCGTGTGCGCCTTACTGTCACGGTAGTGAGCAAGAGCCTTAAGGAACAGCCCATGCTTGTCACCGAACGTCCGGTACAGGGTCCCCGGATGAATATCCAGTTCGTCGGTGAGATCGGAGATGGACGTCGCCGCATAGCCGCGAGTCCAGAACAGCTCCATGGCGCGGTCGAGGATGTCCTGCTCGTCGAAGGTACGCGGTCGTCCCATGCCTCATAGCGTACCGGCCGTTCAACAACACGATCCCTAAACACCCGCACCCGCGTGCGCCTGCACCCGACAGGCCCGCCACCAGCCGGAGGGCCGTCCACGACAGCCGCCGGCGCCACTGCGGCCTCCCGCCCAGCGGCCCCTCATCGGCCCATGCCCCACCGCTCGCCTCCGGCACGAAACAGCGGACACCCCTCCCCCGCGGGCCCCCCGGAGACCGGCCCCTGCCGGTGCCGACAGCCGACCAGACCCGATAGTTGAGCGATCATTCTCATACTGGTACTGTCGCTTTGGCAGTGATCACTCACATTGAAAGTGGGCACGTCGGCGATGTCGCTGCCGTGCTCTTGTCACGTTTGAGGGTAATAATGCTTGAAGAATTTGTGGACGCATACGCCGAGGTCGACGGAATCCGGATCCACTATGTGGCTGGAGGCCAAGGTGAGCCTCTCGTCCTGCTTCCCGGGTGGCCAAGGACGTGGTATCAGTTCCACAAGATGATGCCGACCCTGGCACAATCTTATCGCGTGATCGCAGTAGACCTGCGAGGCATGGGCGATTCCGACAAGCCGGCGTCCGGGTACGACAAAAAGACCATGGCGCACGATATATACAGCCTGATCAAGGACCTCGGGTACACCTCGGTGAATATTGCGGGCGAAGATATTGGATCCATGGTCGCCTACAGCTTCGCAGCGAACCATCCCGAAGCGACGCGGAAGGTCGCGCTGTGGGAAGTAGGCCACCCCGGCGAGCCCTTCAACGACCTTCGCGTGCTTCCCCAGCCCGGCCGGCCGACTGCGCCTTGGTGGTTTGCGTTCAACCAGCTCCGGCTGCTTCCTGAGCAACTTCTTCAAGGCCGCTTCAGGTTCCTTGTCGACTGGCTCATCGATTACCAGGCAAAAAACCCTGACGCCTTCAGCGAGAAGGACCGCGCCCTCTACGCCGAAGCGTACGACACTCCTGATGCCATTCGGGCGGCGAACGCCTGGTACCAGACTTTCGGGCAAGACATCGAAGACGGCAAGACGTACCCGGTACTCACCATGCCCCTGCTCGGCCTCGGGGGTATTTACTACCCGTTCGTGCCGGCCCTCCTGGAGGGGAAAGCTGCCGACGCGCACTTCGTTGAATTCGAAGGCGCAGGCCACTATCTCGCCGAGGAACGCCCCGATGACCTTGCCCGAGAGCTGACGTCCTTCTTCGGATAGCATCCGACTGCCGGAGAATGATGCGTCATCAGACCTCCAGCACATAAGGCAAGAGCGTTTAAGCCTGCCGATTATGCCAGTCGCACCGCAAGCTCGGCGCTTGCACTCCGTTGCAGTATGCGGGCAAATGACAGGCGGCGAAGTCGGGGCCTTTTTGTGCCATACGAGTTCGGCGGCTCCACGAGGGTGCGCTCTTTTACCCGCCGGTAACAGCCTGGACATGCGGTGACTTTGCGTCACCCAGATGGTAAGCTGCGCAGTTTTCGCAACCTAGGAAGGGGACTCAAATGAGGTCACAGATAGAAGCTCCTTTGGAAGGCAGAGTCGCGTTTGTCACCGGAGGCTCCAGGGGAATCGGAGCCGCAGTCGTCCGGCGCCTTGCCCAGGATGGCGCGCGCGTCGCGTTCACTTACGTCAAGGAGAAGACCGCTGCCGAGGCCCTTGTCGAGGACATTACCGCGTCCGGAGGGTCGGCTCTGGCCATTCAGGCCGACAGTGCAGACGTGTCATCAGTACAGGCAGCGGTCAGGGCGGCAGCTTCAGAACTGGGCGGCCTCCACATTCTGGTCAATAATGCCGGAGTGGCAGTGGTCGGGGAGGTGGAGACCTTCCCGCTCGACGACTTCGACAGAATGGTAGCTGTCAATGTAAGGGGAGTGTTCGCCGCGGTCCAGGCTGCTGTTCCCCTGCTGAGTGAAGGCGGGCGCATTATCACCGTAGGGAGCATCAACGCGGAACGTGTACCGGTCGCGGGAATCTCCGTCTACGCGATGACCAAAGCCGCCGTCGCCGGGCTGAGCCGCGGGCTCGCCCGCGAATTGTCCGGCCGCGGCATCACCGTAAACACCGTACAGGCCGGCCCGACCGACACCGACATGAATCCCGACGGGACAGAGTTCGCCAGCTTTTCAAAGAGCTTGATGGCCAATCCGTCGTATGGCAAGCCGCACGACATTGCCAGTGTAATCGCATATCTCGCAGGTCCAGAATCCGGATTTGTGACCGGCGCCCTATGGAATGTCGACGGAGGCTACACCGTCTGAACCAGCACGCCGGGAGCGAATTCCGGCCCCCACTCTGGATAGGGCGCACACATTAAGCAGATCCGCAAGGACAGCGGTGGGCTCGGCTCATCGCGCGGCAGCCGGCCACCGGACCCCGGCCGACGCCTGGCGGGAAGCACACCCCGCACCACCTGACCAGTGCCGTCACCGTCTTCGCCGCCGACGGCATCGGAGACTGAACGACGGCTCCGACGTACGGACGTATCCCCGCACCCGGCGGAGGCCGCCACTGGCGGATCCCTCTCACGTCAATGTCCGGAAAATGAAATGGGACAAGGAAGATGCGGGGCCGGGTGGTTCACCGCCGCTCCCCCGCGCCCGGATCAATCGGCACTCCAAGATCCTCAAGCACTGAGGGACCGCCGGATCTACGGCGTCAACGCGAGAGCCGCCCGCACCTCGTGCTCCGACAAGCCGCTGTCCGCGGACTGAGGCTCGGCAGCAATCACGACGACGGCAGTACCGCATTCAGCTTCCCTGCGAGGCTGAGAGGTCCGCAGGCTGCCCAACGTGCCGGAACTCAACCCCGACCGGTCCACCGACGACGGCACAATCACGAACATCGATAGCGGCAGGCAGGAAAGGGAACGCACCGCCTGCCGCCGCCCGAACGCAACGTCCGCGCTCCGTCTGGTGCATCCAATGCGAACGGAACGCGTCTGCCCACGTTTCTGCTGCTGAGCATCGAGCACCACCTCCGCCCTGGAAGGGGCAGCCGAGCTACCGCACACTGCTGCAGCCAACTCGGGGGAATGCGCTCAGCAAAGCCTTGCCGGCTCCAGAATTGATAAAAGTCCACAGACCAGGACAGTCGGCCACTGTGGCTGCCACGGCCGGTGAGAGCATGCCCGAGTGTGCTTTTAACCAATGCCGTCGTGGCCTCAATTCGACGATTATTGGCCGCCGCTCACATGGCGTCTGAATGTCAGAGTCATCACACTGGTAGCGCGTGCGAACGTGTGGGACTGCGCTCATGAATCCGGGTGAATGCAGAGTGGGACAGGCCATGGACATCACCGATGTTCGCACCGCGGCTGCCGGAACAGGTGAAGCCAGCCCCGGCGCAACCCGGAATATTGTGCCCTGCAATGGATCTCACCGTTCCGCCATCAACGACCGACCACGTAACAGCGTAGGAGTTGACACTGATGTCGAAGACCAAGCCGTTCACCCATCACAAGCCTGAAATGGAGCTGGTCAAGGGGAAGACCGCTCTCCTCTTCACCGACCTTCAGAACGAGTTCTTCCGTCCGGAGGGGACGACCTACTACGAGCTCATCGCTGAATCGCTTGAAAAGCGCAACGTTCCCGACCACATCGAGGACCTGCTGAAGGCGGCGAAGGAGAACGACATCTACGTCATCCACTCGCCGCACTTCTTCTACACGCCCGACGGTCAGTGGGTCGCTCCCGCCAGCGAGATCGGGGACTACCTCCTGAAGTCACCGAACCACTTCGTGTTCCGCCAGGACTCGATCGAACTGGACGGGTTCGCCGACTCCAGTGCGGACTTCCCGGAGCGGTTCAAGCCCTACCTCAAGGACGGCAAGACCGCGAACACATCACCGCACAGGCTCTTCTCCACCCGGCACAACGACGTCGAGCTGCAGCTGCGGATGCGGCGAATCGAGACCGTGATCATGGCCGGCCCGGCTGGAAACATGTGTCTCGAGGCACACATGCGCGACATCCTCGACATGGGATTCCAGGTAGCCATGGTGCGTGACGCCGTGGGTGGCGGAGTCAACGAGGAGGGTGACGGGTACGAGGCGGCCATGGTCAACTGGCGTTACCTGGCACACGGCCTGTGGACCACCGAAGACACGATCAAGCGCATGGAGGCGCTGAGCAATTAGTCACGGGACCTGGGACGCGGCCAACCGCCGGGCAGGGACCGTGCTCCCAGGGCTCTCGTACGCTCAAAGCCGCAGACGCTGATCGTCACCGCCTGAAGCGGGCTCGGCCGTGAAGCTCACGGCCAGCGCCCCGAGCACAGGTTCAGCCGGGGACTAGGGGCGGGGCCCGGCCCAGTTCCGCCTCGCCGACGGCGAGCGCGCCGGTGAGCAGGAAGCGGAAGGCGGCGTTCATACGGCCGAGGAGTGAGTGCGCGGTCATCCGCTGGCGAGGACTGACTCCGAGCACGTTGTCCATGCCGACCTTGAACATGGCCGGCAGCCAGCCGGTCCCGGCCAGGATGAGCCAGGGGCCGCGGTCGTCGAACGGCACCAGCAGTCTGGAGTGTCTCTGGTCGGCGAGAGTGTGCCGTGGCGGGGCGGGGGCGTTTTTCGCTACCGTCGCGGGATGGCATTGAATGATGAACTCATGGCTGACTTACGGCAGAGCGAGGCGCCGACCGGGGTGATCGTCAACGCGTTGCGCTGGGACGTCCTGAACGACTGGGTCCGGTATCTGAACGACGACACACACCCGGACAAGAAGACTGAGATGGCGTACGTCTGGGGATTCATCAAGCGGGATTTCGGCGGCGACGCGCTGCGGTGCCTGTGGGGCAAATACGAGACGAGTTACGCGATGTTTGCCGAGGCGGTGTGGTTGCTGCACGGCGAGTTCAGCGGCGGTGCTGGGGCGGAGCATCACCCTCTCTTCGCCGGCCTGCCGCCGATCCCGGCCGATGTCCTGTTCCGGAAAATCGCGAGTGCGTCTTCGGTGGCTTTCCGGAAGCTCACTGAGGTCGAGATGGTCGAGATCCTGCGCAGGGCGCCGCAGGACTACGCAGCGATGCGGTAGCCGCGCCGAAACGCCGAAGACCCCCGTCCCGGGAGTGGGCGGGGGTCTTCGTGCGGGGCGTGTCGACCACAACGTGAGTGTGGTCCTGCCCCCACTGGAGCGCGGGTCATGCGTTGGTTGCACGTGGGCGGCCACGGGAGCGTCCGCGTCCTTCCGCTACACACTGATGACCATGGATCTCAGCTCGGACGAGGGCCAGTTCGACGATGCCCTCATGTATCTCCTCGCCGTCTGCCCGCCTAGACAGACGGGCCACTGGCTGACCCGGCCCCTGACATAGCGGCCACGAGAACCGTGCCGTCCACTCGGCTGCCCCGCGGGACGGAGAACGCCACCGACTCCGGAGCCGACTCTGCCGGCAGGTTGATCACCAAGGCGCTGGAGGCCACCGCACACGGACGAGCTCTTGCCGCCAGACTGGAGCCCGGAACGGACTTTCTGATGGTCGCGCGCATGCACTACCCCAGCAAGCGACACCAGCACACGGAACGGCCCCGCCCGGTGGGCCCTCTGTCGTTCGGCATCGCAAACGGCGACGCACAGCAGTGGGGGATCAGGCACGGTCTGGGAGGGGCGCCGTTCCAGCGGACCCGCAGAACTGCGGTGACGCGGGAGGGGCGTCCCCTTCAACATGCGCAGGGCACTCACGAGAGCATCTACGTGCTGCCCGACGAGCATGTTCAGAGGGCCTCGCGGAGCGTCTTCGAGGACGGTGTCAAAGACGCCCTCGCCCAGGCCCAGGCCGTGATGTTCGCCGGCGACATCGCAGACGCCCCGGACCCGGGCCACGGACAGACCGTGGCCGCGGATTGTGCGGACGAGACGTCCAGCCCCTGGCCCGACGCGCATGGCGGCTGCGGAGCGGACTTCATGCTCTGCCTGGCCTGCCCCAATGCCCGTGTCCATCCCGGTCATCACCCCAGGCTCGCCCACCTGCACCAAGAGCTGAACAGTCTTCGCTCCGTCCTGCCCGACCGCTCGTGGCACGAGCGGTGGAGCGAACATGTGCTCCGTCTTGAGGACCTGCGCGACAAGGTCGGCCCGGTGGCCTGGAACGCGGCGCTCGCCCGCGTGAACGACGAGGACCGAACCCTGGTCAACCTTCTGTTGAAGGGAGAGCTCACCCCATGAGTGCCGTCGGCACCGCTGCCGAGACCGATACTTACGTGCTGGCCATGCCCGGCCCGGACAGCCTCGTGGTGCTGCCTGAGTGGATCAGCCCCGGCAACACGCACCCGAACTCGCGTTACCAGGACGAAATTTGGTCCATGGCGCCGCTCATCGATAATCCTGGCACCGGTCTGGTCAACCTCCACTGGAAGAACTGCCCGGGGCCCCTTCGGGGCCAGGTGAAACTGGCGGCCTGGACAATGATCAACGGCCAGTTGAGGCCCACCTACCTCCAAACCCGAGGTGTCCAGGCGCGACCCCGTTCAGGCGGCACCGACCAGCTCGCCACCTGCCTGGAGTGGATGCGTCTCGCCCGCTGGCTGCACGAACGCCAGATCACGAGCCTGCACGCTTGCACCGACACGCAGTGGCGGGCCTATGCAAGCGAGCGCATGGCCCAGGTATCCCGTGACACCGCAGCGATCATCGCTATCCGTTTGACGAACCTGTGGGCATTCGACCAGCTCAGCGCCTGTCCCACGGGCATCACCCGACCTCCATGGGAGGCCGAAGGAGTCGACGACTTCCTGCCCCCAGCCGGGACGGCCGCGGGCGGGGAGAACACAACGGAGCCGTTGGACCCGCTTGTTCTTGGGCCACTGTTGACCTGGGCCATCCGCTTCGTCGACGATTTCGCCGACGACATCCTGGCGGCCTGAGCCGAGCGCCGCCGACTGATCGCCGTTGCCGCCGCCACGAAGGCCACGCCAGCCGGATGGGCTGGGCTTGAGGAGTGGTTGTTGCCCATCGCGCGGGCCGGTCACCCGCTGCCCGCGAGCTCTAGCAAACGCGAGATCCAGGTGGCCGCCACCTACATCGCCGCGCTCACCGGCTCTAACCGCGGACAGGTTTGGAGGTTCGTCAAGCAGCACGGACTCGCGGAGATCGCCGCATCGCGGCCAGGTCCCTGTCCGCTGCGGGTGCCGGTCACCGGGCAGATCAACGGCAAGCCATGGCGTGAGCATGTGGACTTCAACGAGGCTGCCGATCTGATGCGCAACCTGGGTACGGCCGCGACGATCGTCCTGCTCTACCTAACAGGGATGCGCCCGCAGGAGGTGCAGGGACTGCGTTCCGGCTGCTGCCCCGACCCCGAACCAGGCGTTGACGGCGCCGAGGGACAGCACCTGATCCACAGCCATCACTACAAGACCGTCACCGACGACGACGGCAACCACATCTCCGCCGGTGAAGTACGCCAAGTGCCCTGGGTCGCGATCACGCCGGTGGTCCACGCCATCCGCGTGCTGGAGCGGATGGTTCCCGAAGGGGAACTCCTCCTCGGCACCGCCCACCACGAGTTCCACTCGCGCCACGGATATGGGGGCGCGCTGAAGAGGTCCACGCTGGCCTTGCGCATCGAAGCCTTCGTGACCTGGGTGAACCACGAGACCAGGGCGCAGGATTTGCCCAACCAGGCCATCCCGAACGATCCCCACGGCGCGATCGGTCTGGGGCGGTTCAGAAGATCTCTTGCCTGGCACATTGCCCGACGTCCCGGAGGGCTGATCGCGCTCGCCATCCAGTACGGGCACATGCGGACCGTCCTCGACGCCCGCACCTCAAGCGGCTACGGCGCCCGCGGCCGCCGCGGCATCCACGCCATCCTCGACGTCGAAACAGCCCTCGCCGCCGCCGACACCGCCGCCCGACTCCGCGACCGCGTCGCCGCCGGAGAGAAGGTTTCCGGGCCCGCAGCCCGCCGAGCCTTGACCGTCGCCGCCCACACCCCTCGATTCGAGGGACGCATCGTCCCCCGCACCTTCGCCAGGAAGGCCAGCACCTTTCTGGCCCGCGACGGCATCGTGCTCTTCGACAACCCCGATGCGTTCCTGATCTGCGCCTTCAAACACGACAACGCGCTCTGCGAACCAGAACCCGGCGCGACCGCCCCACGGCAGTACGACTGCCGACCCGGCTGCGGCAACACCGTCCGCACCGACGCCCACGCCCGACAACTCCGCGAACGCGCCGACGAACTCAACAAGTTCGCCGCCCACGCTCCCGAACCGGTCAGCAAACGCCTGCGAGGCAACGCCATCCGCCTCCGCGAGACGGCCGACACCCATGACGCCACCGCTCACTCCGCCGAGGCCCTCACATGAACCAACAGCACCACGACGAACGCGCCCGCATCCGCGAGGCCATGGACCGACTTCTGGCCGGACAGGCCACCGCCTCCAACGGCAGCCTCACCGTCGTCGCCCTCGCCGCCGAGGCCGACGTCCACCGCATGGCCATCCTGAAACGACACGTCGACCTGAAGAACGAGTTCTACGAGCGCGTCCGCACAGAAACCCGACAGGTTCCGGAGACCGAGAAACGACTCCGGGAAACCGTCACCAAGCTGAAGAAGACCATCGCCAACCAGAAGGTTGAGATCGAAGAGCTGCGGCAGCAGGTCGCGAGACTCGCCCTCGCCAGCGCCGTGCTCACTCAAAGGAGCGAGAGTCGCGAAGACGGCGCACCCGCATCGGAAAACGTCGTCTCCTTCCGCTCACCAACGGCCCGATAGGTCTGGTATTGCCGGGCCTGATCCCGAGGCTAACCGGGACCGGCCCTGAGCCTTCACTTAAGGGTTGTCCCGTAAATGATCTTCCGGGCGGCATGAGTGCGGCTGTCTGTTGGGCGGGGCGCTCGCTCAGCCCGTGAGGGCGAGGTTGTACAAGCGGGCGATGCCGAGCGTGGCGTGGTGCACGCCGTCGCCCTTCAGGCGGCAGTCGCGGAGGATGCGACTGGTTCCACCGACTGGACCGAGCCGGCCCTACTTCATGTCCGACGGTCTGGTCCGGCTGCCAGGAACGCCGACGGTGACGATGTGCCTCGGGACCGCGTCGCCTGGCACATCGAAAGCCGTATGCCCGATGAGCGCGCTCAGGTGTGGCGGCGCCCCGGTGGGATCGAACGCCTTGTGGCGCAGTGAAACCAGGAATCCGATTCGGATGTCCGTGGTCTGATATGTGACCGCCTGCTTGAGGTACGCCTGCTTGTCACTCAAGGGCTGCTTCATCGAATCGACCTTCATCTCGATGCAGATGCTGAATCCGCTGAACTTGAGTCGCAGGTCGATTCGCCCGCCGCCGACGTGCTGGACCTCGAACTCAACGATCGCGCCGAGGTTACTGGACTTCAAGTAGTCGAGGAGGTCCTTGTGGATGTGGCCTTCGACGGCCTTCGGGTCGAACAGATACGGGTACAGGTCCGATTGGGCATTGGTCCGTGAGCTGACGAACTGGATGATCAGCCGAAGAACGTCGTCCACTGCATCCTTCGGATCCCCGACGTAGTCGGGGCTCGTCTCCAGACAAGTTCGGATCCCGGAGTAGACGTCGGCCTCGATCAGGTTGAGGCTGTGCCTGCCGATGGTTTTGTCGCTGACCGCTTTAGCGAGTTCAGCCAGGGTCTCGGGCGACACTTTCTCGGCAAGTTCGATCGCTGCTGCGGATCCGGGCAGGACGAGTTGGTTGAGGGGTTGCGGCAGCGACTCGGTCGCCGTGCCACTATGGCCTTTTCCCGGCCTTGCACCTGCCAATGCTTGCGCCTTCGCCCCTCGAAGGACCGCTTGCGCGGCGGCGAGCTTCTCGGTGACCTCGCGTTCACGGTCGCCCGCCGCGGTCGCGGCTTCCTGCTCCAAGGCGTGGGTATGATCTTCGAGGTTGCACAGAAGGCCCGCCGTTCTGGCGAACCCCGACTCGATGACCGGCTGAACGAGCCTGAGCAGGCCGTCAATGTCCTCCTTGTGAGAGACGACAGCCGCAGAGCGCGAGCCCAGGTATATCTGGAGTAGGTCGTCGACAACGACCTCGGCCTTGTAGAAGCTATCCCGTTGAAACTCTTCCCGGAGCCTTCCCAGGTCGTCGGCCAGTTGAGTCCACGCCAGCAGCGCCGCTCGCTTCGGATCCCCGTACCAGTGGTTCAGCCCAATCGACGTCACGTTGAGCCGGCGAATCCGCTCAGCCAGGTCGGCCAATGCGTGTGGTTCGAGCCGAGGGGCCGACAGGGCCGCCACGTGCAGCCTCGGCGAGGACTCGGCGAGGAGCGCACACAGCACTTCGACTACGGTCAAGAGGATGCTCGCGTCCTCACGCTCGTAGGTGTCCCAGGCGACCTGCAAGTACCTTGCGGAGGCTTCGAGGTTGTTCAGCATGAGCGGCAGGTCCGCGGCGCGAAGTGCGCTGACCAGTTCGATACCCGCCAGCACCCATGCGGCGTCGGAGGCGACGCCCTCGGGGTCGGCACCTGGGCGCGGCTGGCCAGCTGGGGGGTCGATGCCAGCGACGAGGCGGACAACGCTGGCGAGGCTCGCGGCGTGCGGCCAGTGGTCGACGGCAACACCGACGGCGCGGACAACTGCGGTGCCGAGCGGCTTCGGCACCGGTGCATCGAAGCGTTCCAGAAGGGCCAGCAGTGCGAATGGTGATCCGATCCCGCACAGGGCAAGTCGGGTGCGGGCCTCCAGTGCGCTTGCCGTTCTCAGGGCGGCACGGCTGTCCGGATCCGGCACGTCAAGGAATTCCTGGACAGCATCCTCCAGGGCCTTGGCCAGACCCGCGCCGACCTCGTTCAGCGCGGGTCCACTGGTGAGCAGAGCCTCCAAGCTGTCGGTGAGGATGGCCGGACTCGTGGTGGATGTGACAGCAGCTGATACGCGGCGCAAAGCTGCCGGATAGCTGTCGGTTCGGCTGCCGGAGTTGGCTGCCTCGTGCGCGACCAGGTGGACGAGAGGCGGAAGCACCGGACTGTCGGTGAGGTCAGAGGCTTCCCGAGCCAGTCGGTCCCAGCCACCAAGCGCCGCGAAAGCGCCCTCGACCGGCGGGCCTCCAGCGTTTGCCGAGAGGAGCGCGGTGAGGTCCTTCTCCAGCTCGACCGCCGCACTGCCGCTCATGGCTTTCCTCTCGTCAGCAACCACCGTTCAGCTTCTCACCACACGTAGGAGTTACCCTCCGCGACAACCCGGTTGGCTTGCGGAAGAAGATCAAGGAGGGGAGCGGCGTTGCGGGTAGCGACGAAGATCTGCATCTCGGCCTCGCCTGCGACCTCCCGCAGTGCCCTGACCATGGTGGCGAGGTCCTCCTCCGGCATTTCCTCGGCGGAGGGCGAGTCCAGGACGAGGAACCCGGGGTGGCGGCCGATCCCCTCGACGTAACCGTGCTGGATGAGGGCGATGGCGGTCGCGATCTTGACCCGCAGCTTCTCGCCGGCTGTGAGCCCGGAGTAGGTCTGCTTGACGCCGTTCTCTCGAAGCGTCATGTTCGCTGCGCCGCTGAGGGTAAAGCCACTGAGGTTATCGGCGCCGAAGCTCTGCGTCAGGCGTTCGATGTCGGCGGAGATCTGGACCAGCATCGGATCCTGGTCGTTCTTCACCCACTTCTTCAGCACCTGCTCGGCTGCTTCCACGACGGCGAGGTGCGTCGAATCGACCGGGTCAATCACCTCCGGGTCGCTTGACCGGGTCAACGCCCCCAGGGCGCCTTCGGCGCGGGCCAAGTCGAGTTCGAGCACGCGACGCTCACCCGCGACCGTGAGAAGTTCGCTCCCCACCTCTGCCCGCGCCGCCGCCTCTTCCCGCTCCGTCGTCAGCGCCGTGATCTCGGCAGTCAACTCCGCCACCGCGGCTTCGGCCGCGGCCACCGCGGCCTGCGCCGCTTCAACTTCGTCCAGGGGGCCCTCTTCGGCATCCGCGTCGTCGCCGTCACTTCCGGACGTCCGCGCAACCAGGCCGGTCACGAACTCATCCGGCGCGGACGCGGCCACGATGACATCGGACTGGAGGGCCTCCAGATTCAGTTCACTGGTGCACACCGAACACTCATGTTTGTCCGGTTCCGCTGCCTGTCGCTCTGGAGTGACCTGCGCCGCGCAGCGTGGGCACACCGACGGACGCATGTGATGGAAGAACCTGGCGGCGAGCACGTCCTCGTAGTTGGTATGCACCCGAGCCTTCGCCGCCTTGAGCTGTTGACGTGCTGTTCCGGCCAGCGAAGTCTGCGCGATCAGCTTTGTCTCAAGCCTGTGATTCTCTCGTGCGAGGTCGGATGCGCGGGTTGCGGCGTCGAGCACCACCTGCATGTCCGGCGTCCCGGCGGGCAGGTTCCCAATCTTCGTTCGAAGATCCTGGACCTGCTTCTCCGCCGCGATTCGGCTCGCCTCCACCGCCTCGCCAGCCGCCTGCGCCTTGCCCTTCGCGGCGTCTCGTGCCGTGTCCATGCCGCGCCGCGCCGTCATTGCCGCAGCCTGCACCGGTGCCCAGTCCGTACCGATGAACATCTGCATCATTCGGAGGCCGATGGTCTGCTCGTTGCCGACGATCGGATCGAGCTGGTTCGCGCGGACCACGAACGAACTGGAGTACGAAGGCCACGCGTGCACCCGAGCCGCCGTGTCCGTCCAGACCGGGATGTTCTCCAACCTCAGCCGAGTCATCATCAGCGAGCCCATGACGCCCTCGAAGTCCGCGCCGTCGAACTGCCCGAGGACCGTGGATCTGGAGTCCGAGTCCACCCCCATGATCCTGATCACTTGTCCGGTGGCCGCCCCGTCCACCGCATCGAAAGCCACCCGCAGCCGCTCCGCGCCCACCTGCCAATCGACTTCAACGTGCTCGATCCAGCTGCGGACATCGTTCTGGAACTGCGGGCACCGGCCGGTCAGCGACCACATGAGAACGTTCAAGAGGGTTGACTTGCCGCGTAGATTCCGGCCCGAGCCAATCCCGTTGACACCGGGCTGCGGCGACCATTCGAAGTCAAATGGGACCCGCGCCTTCGGTCCTGCCTGCTCATCGACCTCCGCCGCCTCGCCCTCTCCGGCCGAGATCGCTGCGGGTGAGTACTTGTCGACGACCGGTCGGATCCACTCAGGGAGATCGGTTACATCAACCAACGGGTGTCCATGGGCGCCGGGGTGATCCGGTTCGAGCCATTTCGTCCCACGGAAGTGCATCCGGGTCGCGCGTAGCGGCACGGGAACTGCCTTGGTGCCGCCGAGCGGCACGCCGAGTCCGCTGAGGATCTTGTCAACCTCGTCAACAGTGAGGCTCAGCGAACCGCCTGCCCGTCGCCTGGCCAGGATGTCAACAACCTCCTTGCCGAGAGCACTCACGTCTGGTCTCCTTCCTGACCTACTCCTCCAGTAGCCGATACCGGCGCGGAGGCGCTCAGCGCATCCAGCCGTTCGCGCACCCGCGGAGCGATCGGCGCAATGGCCACCCCCAGCTCCGTCCCCGCGTACGTGGCCTGCCGGTATTGCCGGTCCTTCAGTGCCTGCCCACCGTCGTCCCCCGCGACCAATGCGACCAGCTTCACCTGCTTGGCGTACCAGCCCAGAGTCGGATCCTTCGCGAGCTCAGCGACCGCAGCGGCCCCGGCCTGCGTCAGGAAGAACTGGTTGCGCTTGCTCTTTTTGCCTGGCTGCCCGGCACGGCGCAACGTGGCGAGGCCGTACGTTTCGAGGATGGAGAAAGCATCATCGAGCTGCTCGTATGCGCCGAAGAACCAGCGCGGCATCGGGTACCAGCGCAGGTCAGGTTCTGGATCGTCCAAGAGCGACCGCGCTGTGTTCAGGTGACCAGCGTCGGCCGTGCTGGCTTCCACCATCGACACCAGCTCATCGGCGAGGTAGTCCGGGTTTCGCAGCCAGAAGTCCATCGCTTGGAGCCGCAGCTCGCTTCGTACCGACCTGATCGTTCCGGGTGGGTCTCCATCCACACTCGGCGTACCACATCCATCGAGCAGAACTAGCAATCGAATGGCGTGCTGAGTTCGCGTCGAAGCAGGGCGACCATCTGTACCTGCGGACTCCGCACCGGTAGCCATCTCGTCCAACCTGGCATTCCCCCCAGAAGCACCGCTACTCGACCGGACGACCTTCACCAGAACGACCGCCAGGTGATCACGGGCGGCAAGGTTGCGGCATGTGATCACGCCGTAACCACATTGGGCCGACGCGACCACCCATTACGCTCGGAGACCCAATGTAACGGGTGTGGCATGTAACGGATACCTAAGGGCTGCCCCGCAATGATTCGGGAGCTCGTGGCCCTGCCTTTTCTGCAGGTCGGCAGCGAGGCTGTGGGAACAGTTGAATGCCCTCGTGACGGACTGGACGCAGGTGGTCGATGCTCACGGGTCGGTTGGGCGAGTGCCACTGCTCCTGGATCAGGTGGAGCGAGAGGAAGCACCGGAGACGTGGGACGAGCTGTGGGACCGTCTCTGCCTCTTCCACGCAACCAAGCTGAATGAGCTCAGTGAACACAACGACTTGACAGGGAACGCCACCAACGTCACGGAAGCCGCCAGGAAGCCGCTGGTCGCCGCCGCCAAGCGGCACGACATGCTCCCCATCGCGATCATGCTCACCACGCCCGGCAGCGTCTGCATCGAGCGGCAGGGCCCGCAGTCGGCCAACCGCACGGTGCCGCAAGAGGTGGTCGCTCAGCAGCACCAGGACATGTTCGCTGCACGCCGCACCCTGAAGTCCGAGGGATTCCCCGAGATCGTCTACTCCGACAGCCTCTGCCGGCTTCTGCCGTACCTGGAGCGCGCCTGAGCGGCACGCGGCAGGCCGACCTCGGACTGGACGGTGGCGACGGCCTCGGTGAGCTGAACCTTGTGAGCCGCACGTTCGGCGACGAGATCCTGCCGCTGTGGCAGTGGAAGCCGGGTTCGAACGCCGCCGGCGGCGACCGCGTCGCGGAGATCCGCCTCGGTCAGCAGTACCTCACCCTCGCCCTGTGGAAGAGGTGCTGGCTACTGTGCGGGATGGTGGGGAACTCGCCGACCGACTGGCCGTGCTGCACGCGGTCCTGCAGGCCGGCGGTGATCCGCGAGGGCTGGACGGCTACGGCAACACAGGCCAGGGCATCCGCGGCCTACGGCCCGCTGGCATCAGCGACCGGCCGGGCGAGCGGGTGTACCTGTGCCCGGCCGGCCGATGCGCACGCTACTGGTGGCCTCAGGCCACCGCCGATTTGCCGCACTGCACGATCAGCGGCGCTGCGCTGCGCCGGGAACGGCTTTAACCCGGTAGGCGGCCTGCTAACGGCACTGGGCCAGAAACTCGCCGAGCGGCGGCTGTCCCTGCTGGTCTTGCCCGGCGTCCTCTATCTCGCTGTCGCTGCCACCGCCCACACCCTCGGCCATACCCACCCCTTCAATCTGGCCCGCCTCACTGCCCAGATCACCACCTGGGCCAACCACCCCGCCACGGACACGGCAGGGGACAGGTGGTGCTGCTGGCCGCCGTACTGGCCGGCGCCGCCGCAGTCGGCCTTGCCGCCCAGGCCCTCGGCTCACTGGTCGAACGGCTATGGCTGGCCGCGGACTGGCCCACCTGGCCAACCCCCTTCCATCAGATCGCCGCCTGGCGCACCACCCGCCGACGCTGCCGCTGGACCACCGCCGCTCGCACCTGGCACCAGCACCGCGAAGACGCCGCCCGCGCCTTGGCCCGCGGTCAGCGGGCCGAACCCGCTGACCGGCATGCCGCCGAACATGCCATGACTCGCATCGCCACCGAGGAACCCGCCCGACCGACCTGGAGCGGCGACCGCCTCAACGCGGCGGCCGTGCGCCTGGAACGCGACCACGGCATCGACGTGGCCACCACTTGGCCTCACCTGTGACTCATCCTCTCCGAGGAGACCCGCGCTGAGATCACCACCGCCCGCCAGGCTCTCACCCGTGCCATCACCCGCACCGCACTCGCCGCACTCGACCCCGACGAGTTCCCGGCACTGACCGGAAACCTGGCCGACATCCTGCCCACCGTCACCGACCACGACGTCTTCTACAGCGCACTCCGCCAGCTCATCCAAGCCGCCAACCCTGTCCCGGACGTACATCCGCACCAGGAACCACAACCACATCAACCGTCGGAAACATGACGACTCGATCGACCGCAACTCCCCCGCCGTCTCCACCCCCGGCCAGGCCGCCACCCTGGAACAGCTCCGCGTCGACCGAGAGCTCGAAGAAACCCTCGTCCATGGCCCCGATCCGCTACGCGAACTCCGCACGGGCACTGAATGGATCACGCGGGCGATCGCTGCCGCCGAGACCTGTCAACTGGCCGACTGGACGCTGCACCACCCGGACAGCGCCGCCTGGGTCAAACGCGAACCCGCTTCCTCCAGTGGCCTCCCCGGGACCAGCTCGTAACCGTCCACTGTGGGTGGACGCGCGGGCCTGGACGACCGGGGAGGGCCCGAAGTCGCTGTTCGACGCGGCCGTGGGGTGGCTGCGCGAGCGGCGGGTGCTGCTGCCGGGAATGGCGACATTGACGCGGCTTGCAGGTCGTGTTCAACATCACCTCAGAGCAGGTCGCGGCGCGGTGAACGGCTTGCTGCCGGGCCGTGCGCGGGGGTCAGCCGGTGCGGGCGGAGAGCGCCTGGAGCAGCAGTCCGTTGAGATCGCGGCAGGCGTCGGGGCCGAGCGCGGCCCGCAGGCCCGCGTCGGCCTCGGCGTAGGCATCCTGGCCGGAGACCAGCAGTCGCATGCCCTCTTCGGTGACGTGGAGCTCGGCGGCACGGCCGCGACCTGATTCGGTGCGCCGCTCGACCACCCCCCTCTCCTCGAGCTGGCGGACGGTGGCCTGGGCGCTCTGGGCGGTAATACCCGCCCGGCGGCCCAACTCGCTGTAGGAAAGGCCGGGTTCGCGACGCAGATGCCCGATGGCGGCGAGGTGGCGCAGGGTGTAGCCGGTTGGTTTCAGTGTCTGTTCGACGTCGTCGCGCACGTGCCTGCCGAGGGCTGCGAGCAGGAAGGCGGTACTGGTGGGTTGGGGTAGGACGGTCACGGTGCCTCGCTCGTCGAGAAAGTTTCAGCTTGACTGCAACTTGCGGATGGGGCAGGCTCCACTCTTGTCGGCGAACGGCGCGGTGGAGCGTACCCGTGCTGGAAGTGCGCCGGTCCGCGGACCGCAGTGTCACGGCAGGAAACACTACAAGCGTTTGCATCTCGGAGGCTCCAGAAAATGACGGACCACACGACGGACTGGCCCGACCACCTGACAGGCGACGCGCGGCCTCTGGAGGTCGGCATCCTTCTTTTCGAGAGACACACCGCACTCGACCTTGTCGGTCCCTACACCGCTTTCGCCCTGGCAGGTATGAAGGTCCACCTCGTGTCCGAGACCCTCGACCCCGTCGTCTCGGACGACGGCGGTCTGGCCATCGTCCCGACCACCACCTTCGACGACTGCCCCCGACAGCTCGACATCCTGTTCGTCGGTGGCGGACTTGTGGACAGGGTGATGCTCGACCCGGCCGCCATTGCCTTCCTGCAGGACCGCGGTGCGACCGCCTCCTACATCACGGCGGTCTGCAACGGCACGCTCGTCCTCGCGGCAGCGGGACTGCTCGACGGCTACCGCGCGGCCACGCACTGGGCGTCCAGGAAAGAACTGGCACAGCTGGGCGTCGAGGTGTCGACGGAGCGTGTGTGCATCGACCGCAACAGGTTCTCCGGGGGCGGTGTGACCGCGGGAATCGACTTCGGCCTCACCGTCATCGCGCACACTCTCGGCGAGAAGGCCGCGAAGTTCGCACAGCTCGTCATGGAATACGATCCCGAGCCGCCGTTCAACGCCGGGTCGCCCGAGAGCGCGGGTCCCGAACTGGTGGCACTGCGCACACGGTTCATGACGGGCCCCGACACCGCCCTTCGAAACGCCGTGTCCCGCGTGCTGGAACAGCGAGCAGCGTCAAGCTCGCACCCGGTTCCGGACGCGAACACCGGCCTCGCCGCCGGCATCGTCAACACCTGACCGCCCCCGGCTCCGCACCTCGAACCTGACAACAGCCACGCTGTCAGGTTCGACGTGTGTGGCGGACGCGAGGGCCGCAACTCGGCGGCGTCGCCGAGTATTCAGCCGACCGGCTCCAAGTCCTGGTGCATGGCGGAGTCGGGAACGGTCCAGGTTCACCCCTGCTGAGGGACGGACGCGCCGTGACTCGATCGCTGATGAGACCTGTACCCGTGATGGCAACACTCCGAGCTCAGGTTTGAGGGGTCTTCGATCTTGAGCGGTGCCCCCGCTCAGGGCCTCTAACGTTTCGTTGCGCTCAGCGACGGCGGTGGGTGGCTGCCGCCGGGGCGCAGGAGCGCCGGGAGTCCGGGTCAGCACACGGCCACGATCGCCCGGCGCCACTGACGTGGTGTAGCCGTGGTGCATCAAGAACCCGCAGGCCACGCTCACGCCAGACACCCTCGAAAGATCTGCACCCTAATCAATATCAAGGCTGTGCTCCTCAGCCCGCACGGCCCTGCGTGACCCTGCGGGCCGGGAGGCTCAGCAGCTGGCGCTGACCGGCAGGTTCCCGCGGTTGTCACCCTGGAAGTAGATCGCGCTGCTGTACCCGACGCTGTTGTCGGTGTACCGGACCTGGATCCAGATGTTGTTGGTGTACCCCTCCGCCGTGATGGTCTGACCGTACGTCCAGCAGTTCACGACGTAGGTCGTGTTCGCGGCCAGCACGGATCGGACACCACAGCTCGTGTACGCACACGACCGGTTGTTGGTCGAGGCCCAGGTCGTCGCGTAGTACGTACCTGGAGCCTGCGCTGTGACGCCGCCGGCGCTGCCGCGGGCCGGTACCTGCAGCGTTGACGCCGCAGCCGATGCCGAGCTGGCCGAGCCCAGCGATCCCGCCAAGGCGAGGATCCCGACGGCTAACGCCGATCCCACGGTGGTTTTGATTCTCATTACGCTCTCCTCGGGCTTAGACCGTGTCCTATGTGGTGAGTCGGGTGAGTCGTTTGTAGCAGCAGAGGGCGGCGGCGAGGCCGAGGAATGCGAGGTAGTTGCGGGGGTGACGCTCGTAGCGGTGGTTGAGTCGGCGGTAGCCGGTCAGCCAGGACGTTGGGTCGGCCGCGCGGCGAGGTGCCTGCCGTGGCAGTCCTGTTCCGCGCGGCCTCCCGCCGAACCGGACATGACGGTTTCCCTGTCATCCGGCTCTCCAGTGACTACTGCGTGAGCAGTCTGGCCGGCCTTTCCGAATGGATACGGTCGTGGCAGGTGTCGCAGGCCACGACCGTTTTGCGGCGCCGGTGGAGCATGACGCGCGCCCAGTCGGAAGGCTGCCATCCGGCATGTGCGAGGTCGGCGAGAGCGCGGACGTGGTGCACTTGCACGTTGCCCCTGCTTCCACAGATCTCGCAGGTGTCCGCCAGGAGTCTCGCGATGAGTTCCTTCTGCGGGTAGTCCACCCGAACCGGCTCACGGTCAGCGAGTTCCGCCGCTCGCTGCCGTTGAAGGGGAATCCCGCCGAACCGTGCCACCAGTGGCTTCCTGTTCTTCCGCTCGATTCGGGCCTCGAAGCAGACTCGGGGTCCGTTAGGAGTATCGATTCTGACCTTGTGCTTGGCGGCCATCTTCGACACTGACGAACGATGCTTGGCTGCGAGAGTCTTGAGCATGGATGTCTCCATGACCCATTGCAGCCGGTGCAGTCGGAAGACATCTCCGGCAAGCAGGTAGTACTGGACAACGCCCCGGTAAACGGTCCCAAACGTCGCCACGATCGCATGATCGCTGCTGTTGATCAGGGCCGTACTCTTCGCGGGGTTTCCGCGGGCGAGATAGGGGGCGCACTTGGCTTTGATCACGTCCCGTGGGACACGCAGAGCGATCTGACCGTTGACCCGACGGTAACGGCCAGTCTTCTTCGTGTCGTTGTGCTGGGTCGTTATCTCATAACCGAGGAACCTCGCTGCCCCGGTGCGGGCATGAGTGATCAGCGTCTTTTCATGGGAAAGTTCCAGCCTGAGTTTGTCACGCAGGAACTGGGCCAGACGCTGTTTGATCTGCTCGGCCTCGGCTTTCGGTCCGGTGAAACCAAGGAGATGATCGTCCGCATAGCGTATGTAGCGCAGTCTGCGATATGCCGGATCATTCGGATCCGCACTCGGCAGACGGACCATCCGCTGACGCAACGCACGGGCCTGGACCCGGTCGCCGCGTCGGCGGGCTTTCGCCAGCAGATTCTGCAACTCCAGATAGGCCGGGTTCCGGGCCCGGCGCTTCCCTCGGGTGTACTCCGGAACTAGAACTGTCTCGACAAACTCATCCAGCTTGTGCAGGTAGATATTTGACAGGACCGGGGAGGCCACTCCGCCTTGCGGCGCTCCGGAGAGCGTGGCACCCCATCTCCAGTCTTCCAAGTATCCGGCTTTGAGCATGTTGCGCACCAGCCGCAGAAACCGCTGGTCATGGACCTTCTCGCCGAGGATCGAGAGCAGGACCTGATGGTCCAGGCTGCCGAAGCAGTCGGCGATGTCCCCTTCGATGAACCAGGATGTCCCGGTCCAGGTGTGGTCCACCTCCCGCAAAGCGGTATGGCAGCCACGGCGGGGACGAAACCCATGCGAGCGGTCGGAGAACGTCGGCTCGTAGTACGCCTCTAATAACAGGCGGATCACTTCACCGACGAGCTTGTCCGACCAGGTTGGCAGCCCCAGCGGACGCATCTTCCCGTTCTTCTTCGGGATATGGATGCGTCGGACCGGCTTGAATCGATAGCGCTCGTGACGCATCGTCTCGATGATCCGGTCGATCTTCCGCTGTGACATGCCGTCGACGGTTTCTGACGTGACCCCGGGCGTCATCGCACCGTGGTTGGCGTAGATGCGACCGTAGGCCAGCAGATATAACTGCGGGTTGAACAGTTGCCGATACAGCGCATCGCACGGCAGGCCACGCCTGCCGCGCTCACGCAGGACACCCAGCACCGTTGTGGCGCTCTGCATTACGCATACCTCCCGACTCTGTGGTGTCCGAATCACCTGGCCCCCTTCGCCCGATGCGGACGGCTTTCCCGTCCTCCCTGACCGGTCGTCACTCCGGCGACTACTACGGGGCCTCCGTCGCCATAGGACTCGCGTCCCGTAGGCGATCCCACGTTCGTCTCTGGCTGTACGTTCTAGCGCGACTTAGGCGTCCCACTCATCTCCTTGAATGTCCTCGTTGGACATCGCTCCGCATCCCGGAGGTGCACCAGGCAACAATGAAACCCCGTGCAGAGTGCGGCGCCGGTTTCAGCTGTCGTTTCCGGCGGATGGGAACTTGCATCTTCTGGAGATTGGGCTTCAAACAATCCAGTCTTCGCCATATCGCGCGGGCCGCCCAGCACACCGTCCCTGACAACTGAGCCCGGTTACTGGTTTTCTGACATGCTCTTGTCCCCTTCACCTTTCGGATCCAGGTAAGTCATCCGGCCCAGAAACCTCCTTCCGAGTTTCTCCCGGCTGAGCCGGGGATACAAACAGAGCGCCTCGTGGCGCACATCGTGCGTTCGATGACCCATCTTCGGCGTCCTAGTCGTTCGCTGGATTCGATGCCTTTGCGGGCGATGCGGACTCCGATGTGTTTTCCGCGGAGCCATTTACGCAGGTCAGGTACGTCGTATGCTTTGTCCGCGTGCAGCTTGCCGGGCTTGTAGTGCCAGCCGTTTTCGGGGTCGTGTCTCGTTCGGAGACCGGCCACCATGGGTTTCAGTCCGTGGCTGTCGTGGGTGTTGGCGGCGGAGACGCCGACGACGAGGGGCAGTCCGGCCGCGTCCGACAGGACATGCATCTTGGAACCGGGCTTACCCCGGCCCACGGGGCTCGGACCAGTGAGTTCGCCCCCTTTTTGGCCCGGACGTGCGCGGAATCGAGGACCACGCGGGAAAGGTCGAGCAGCCCGCACTCGTCGATCCTGTCGATGACGGCCTCGTGCAGCCGTCCCCACACCCCCGCTCTGGACCAGATCACGAACCGGCGGTGAGCCGTCGACTTCGAGATCCCGAAGCACGGCGGCAACGCCCGCCAGGCACAACCACTCACCAGCACGTAGATGATCGCGGCGAACAGCGTCTCATCAGGCGTGTCCTGTGTCCCACCGCCCTGCGGCCGCACCTTCGACGGCGGGATCAACGGCTCCGCGATCTCCCAAAGGCCGTCCGGAACAATCCAACTCCACACACCCCGCCCCATACACAACTCAACGAGCCATCGCCACATAGGACACGGTCTAAGTGCCGCGCCTTTCGGTGACGAGCGTGCGCCAGCGTCGGCGGATGGTCTCTTGGCTCTCCAACCACCGGACAGGCCAGGCGTCTGGTGTGATTGGCCGGTCGCCCATGAAGTACGCGATGTTGGCGAGGTAGGCGTGGTCGCCGTCGTTGGTAAGCCGACGCAGTCGGTGGATGGCGGTGGCGAGGAGTTCGTCGTCGCTGCGGACGGCGTGGTGGAAGCAGACTGCGAGCTCAAGTAGGGGGAGGATGGAAGGCAGCCCGGCGGTCTCGATCTCGGTGCGCAGGGCTTGGGCGCGTTCGTCGATGTCCATGCTGCGGCCTGCGTCGCAGATGAGGTTGGCGATGTGAACGGTCAGGGTGGTGGCGTGGAGTGTGAGGTCGGTCAGGAGGTGGTGGGCGAGGACGATTTCGCTGTCTGCGGTCGTGGGATCTGCGAAGGCCAGTGCAAGTGCGCGGTGTGCCTGGGCGGTTGCGCGTTCTCCTGCGATGCCGTGTTGTTCGGCATCGTTGCGGGCATGTTCGTAGTCGTCGGCTGCTCGTGTGATGTCGCCTTGAGGCCAGTAAATGTCGCCCAGTACGCGGTTTTGCCGGCCGGCCCATCCCAAGGTCTCGGCAACGGTCAAGGCTGTAGGGAAGTCGCCGGCCAGGCGGGCGAGGTGGGCCAGGCCGCGGCGGGCCGCGGGGGCGAGGCGGCCTCCTCCGTCGGCGACCTGCTGCATTCCTGTTCGGGAGGCGGCGGAGTGGCCGAGGTCACGGTGGGCTTTGGCCAGGTAGTAGAGCGCCATCTGCCTCAGCTCCTCCGGCAGCAGACCGGCCTCGATGACGGCGGCGAGCCGGTTGGCCGTGCTGCGGCGGTGTTCGTGTTGCCGGCGGCCGAGCGTGTTGAGTAGTTCAGCCAGGGCGTCGGCTGGCGTCTGCAGATGTGCCTCGTCGCCGGTGTCCCGCAGGGCGGGGGTGACGGGTTCCCACACCGAGTCGCTGACGTACTGCCAGGCCGCCTCGGTCACCCAGCCCAGGTCGAGGTGGAACTCGGCGGCGAGGGTGAGACCTTGGCGTAGGCAGGCGATCAGCAGACGGCGGCCAGGGCCGGTGTGCTCGGCCCACTGTTGGCCTACGGCGAGGTGGGCGTGTTCGGCGGCGTTTCGCCAGTCTCGGGGTGACCAGCGGTCGTCGGTGGTGTCTTCGGCGGTGCGCAGGGTTGAGCGGATGAGTGGGTGCAGGTGGTAGGGCCAAAGGCCGGTGGGGGTGTGGCGAATGAAGGGCCGCTCAAGCAGGCGGAGGACGGGGGCGTCGCGGCTGATTCCGGCGCTGGCGGTGGCGAGGGGGATGTCGAAGGCGTCCAGAAGGCTGACCGAGCGCAGGACGTGGCGTTCGTCCGGGGTGAGGTCGGTGAGGGTGCGGGCGATTAGGGCGGGGAAGTCGACGTCGAAGTCGGCCGGTTGCGGGGTGAGACCGGTGCGGCGGATCTCGAGAAAGCGCATGGCGGCCAGGTCGAGGTACAAAGGCAGGCCGTGGGAGCGCTCGGCGATCACACGTCGCAGCATTGGGTCGATCAGAGGCTGGCCGTCGGTGGTGAGGCGGTGGATGAGGTAATCATCGCGGTCTTCGTCGCTGAAGTCCCCGATCAGGATCTGACGGCGACCGCCCGGATCGGCTGCGGCGGCGCGGGGCGATGGCAAACCGCGGTCGGCCAGCCCGGGCCAGGCTGCCGGGCCGGTCCAGTCGAGTTGACCGTGCAGGGCCGGGTCGGCCCACTGCAGCCGGTTGCGTCCGGTAACGACGAAGAAGACGTTGGGCATGAGCCACACCACGTGCTGCAGCAGCCGCTCCATGTCACGGTGGGTGCGGTCTCCGATGTCCTCGAAGGTGTCCAGCAGCACCACCGGGGCGATCTGTTTGCGGGCGGGTAAGCGGGCCAGCTCCCAGGCGAGCAGGTACGGATAGTACGAGAGCGCCTCCAGGTCAGTGTCGGCCTCCAGCAGGTCGGCCAGCCGCGCGCAGCCAGCCAACGCGCTCACTGAGCGACGGTGTTCGCGCAGCGCCCTCACCAGAGCCCCGGTGAGCTGCCCGACCGCAGAACCGAGCATCCCGGGCAGTGCCAAGCCTTGGGCGACCTCGCCGAGCGCCGCCTGCATCTGCCCCGGAAGCGCCTGGCCGAAGCGGGCAACCAAGCCGTCACCGCGCAGGTACTCCTCCAACGGCTCGCCCGGATGCTGGTGGTCCCAGTAGCGACGCAGCGCGATGTCGAAAGCCGGCATGGGCCGACCGACCGCAGATGCGATGGCAAGCCGGATCGTGACGACGATGCGCTCGAAGTCGGTGTTCGCCGCGCGCGCCAAGTCGAGCCGGACAGGGACGATCCGCGGCCCGCGCCAGGCCGGTTCACCCCATTGCGCCGGCCTGCGTTCGGCATTCGCCAGCGCGGCCTCCAGCCTCCGTGACAGCGTCGACTTGCCGATGCCGCCGACACCGTGGAAGACGAGTAGGTTCCGTCGCGGTGCCTCCAGGTCGGCGGCGTCGAAACCCTGACCGGCCACGTGCTGCAGGTGCCCGTCCAGGGCGCTTACGAACACCCGCCACTGGCCCTCCCGGTTCGTGAACGCCTCATCCGCCCCCACTTGATGGTCGTTGGAGCCGAACAGAGCCCTCAAGTCCCGACCCGCCACGCCAACCCCCTGATGGTCAACCGATCCCGACCTGTGACTGCCGGTCCGCGTGGCCGGCATCCCTTCACCACGTGCCACGCAGCGGTCACCGCGCGCGGGGGGTGCCGCCCTGTCTCATCCGTCGGGTCCCGGCATCGTGACCATCAGCTCCCTGCGAGCGATGCTCGCCGCCGACGGGATCGCAGGCCGATACCGGGACGTCGAAGACCAGTTCCCAGCGCGTCTGCGGGAGAAGGAAGGTGGCGGTCTCGACCGGCTCGCCTGTGTCGGCCAGGTGGGTCCGATCCAGCCTCACGATCAGCGTGCGTCGGGTGATCCCAAGCCGCAGTGCCTCATGGTCATTCGGGTGCCGGGCGTGCGTACGAACCTGGGCATGGCCAACCCGGACGCCGACCGAGGCCAGCCGGCGAGCCACGCCGGTACCGGCCAGCGGCCCGTCCTCCGGC
Organism: Streptomyces sp. NPDC055025; assembly: GCF_053608565.1. NCBI lineage: Bacteria > Bacillati > Actinomycetota > Actinomycetes > Kitasatosporales > Streptomycetaceae > Streptomyces > Streptomyces sp. NPDC055025. Next base: position 10,359 of record NZ_JBSGVS010000009.1, on the reverse strand, counting down.
AGAAGAACGGGCGTGCGATGGGTGAGGGCCATCGGCTCCCACGATTCGCCGAGGGCCAAAGGGCGGGCGTTACCCAGATACTCGTAGCGGGTGCGGACACATAGTGTGTCGATGTCGACCGACAGCCTCCGGGCGATCGGCTCTGGAGCCGGGACCTTGACGTCCGACCGGTACTCGACACCCGGGGTGAGCCCGGCCTGCCGGATCGCGTCCGGAATCGGCAGCAGCACGGGCAGCGCCATGCGTGCCTGCGGAGCGCGGACGAAGACGCCGACGCTTTTGCGCCCCTCCAGCACCCCGGTGTCGATCAGCAGTTCTTGGCCCCGCTGGATCGCGGCCGGACTGGTCTGGTACTCGCGAGCCAGCTGGGCCCGCGGCGGCAGTTGCTCACCCGGGGACCATTCTCCTTCCGCTAGTCGCCTGCGCAGGTCTTCGGCGATGCGCTGATAGTCCGCAGTGGGCACTGCCTACTCCCGGAGAGGAACTCGCTACTCCCTGCTACTCATTGCAGCTCTTGACACGCTAATCGGTTAACGGCACGCTAATCGATTAGCGATACGTTTAGTAATCATCGTGTGAGGGGGAGGGGTGGATGCGGTCCTGGCAGGGCGCGCTGCGGCACTCGCCGCCCGGCTCGCGGACCTCACGGGTGGCACCACCCGGATCCAGGAAATCAACCAGGGCGTGCTTGTCCTGTGCACCATCGACCCGATTGGTTCCGAGGACGCCTGGGTCGACGTGCAGGACGCACTCGACGACGCCGACACCTGGAGCGTGCAAGGCCGCAGCCCTGGTCCCGAACCCCGACTGTTGCGCGCCGAGATCCGCTCCGCGGATCCCGGCACCGGATGACTACCGCACTCCCGCGATCGCACTCTGCAGTCCTCGACGCCCCAACGTCTGGCGAGTTACGGAACTGAGTCCGCGTCGTGCCGTGGCGCCCACAGCATGGAACGCCGATTGACGCGGCCACGTGGCGGTGAACGAGGGTTCGTCCCCGCCGCACTGACCGAAGAGCGACACCGCGACCTGCTCGTCACCACGATCTTGCCGGTCGTCGCCAAGCAGGCCACCGCCCAGACTTCTCCGGTCGCGGTATTCGTGGCGGGCCAGCCCGGCGCCGGCAAATCCACATTCGCGGACCTGGTGCACCACGCGCTGGCCCACCGCGGCGGCGCCGTGCGCATCGGCAGCGACGACTACAAACGGGTCCACCCCTGTTATCCGGCGCTTCTGGCGATCGACGACCGCAGCGCCGGAGTGCGAACGCGCCCGGACACACGCCGCTGGCAGGCCGAGGTGGAGGACTACACCCGCCACCACCGGCTGGACGCCGTCATCGAGACGGCTCTGGCCGACCCGGAGGAAGCCCGCACCACGGTCGGCGCTTACCAGCGCGCCGGCCACCGAGTCGAACTGGCCGTGCTCGCAGTTCCGGAGGCCCTCAGCAGCCTCGCCGTACTGCACCGCTACCTCCAACAGGTGCAGGCCACCGGGGCCGGACGCTACGTGTCAGCGCAGAACCACGACCACTGCTCCCGAGAACTGCCCGAAGTCTTGCGCATCATCGAATCCGAGCGACTGGCGGACCTCGTGACAGTGATCGGTGCCAACGGCATTCAATACCTGAACCGGCTGACGCCGAACAGAAGTTGGTCGCGCCCACCGCGCGCCGCCCAAGCAGTGGGCGCCGAGCGGACCCGGCCGTGGACTGTCACCGAAGCCGACCGCTTCCGCACCACCCTCCGGCACGTCGGGAAAATCGCGCACAACACCCCTGGGTCGGCGCGCCGGACGGCAGTCGCCGAGGACATCCGCCACAGCCTCCGATGGGCCGCACCACTGCTCCGCCGTGACTGCGCCGATCCCGCCGCTCCCCGAGGAGCCAGCTGGCCCCGGCTCCCACCCGCAGAACACCAACGCATCTTCACAGACTTGATCGTTCCGTTCCATTTCGGCAATCCCGAGCCCCGACGCCACCCGGTAGCGGTCTACGTGGTGGGACAACCCGGCGCCGGGAAGACAGCAGCCTCCATCCAGGTGATACATGCCATGCGTAGAGGTGCTGTCCGCGTGTCCAGTGAAGACTTCCGCGCATTCCACCCCAACTACGCCCAGATGCTCGCCGAACATCCGCGTACAGCGGGAGCCTTACTGCGAGCCGACTACCGGGCGTGGCAGAACGCGGCAGAGGAATGGCTCCGAAACCGGAGGACCGATGTGGTGATAGAGGCGGCGCCGGCCACCGCCACGGACCTGCTGGCTGCAGCCTCCCGGTTCCAGGCCGCAGGCTATCGAGTCGAGATGCTGCTCCTGGCGGTACGTGCGGCCGACAGCCGCCAGGGCACCGCGCACCGGTTCGCCCTCGGCCTGGAACACGGCCTGCCCTCCCGCTTCACTACACCCCATGGGCACGATCGCTGCTACCGAGCGCTCTCCGCACTCGCAGCGACCCTCGACCACCATCCGGCAGTGCACACAGTCACAGTGACCGACCGGGAAGTTCGCGCACTACGGAACCGACAAGGCGGTACCGCAGCCACGCTGGAAGGGGAGCGGCAGCGCCCGTACACAAACGCCGAGGCAGATCGGTTCGCAGCAGTGCAGCGTCGACTGTGGGCATCGCTACCGCGACACCGCTCGGAACTCTCGGAAATCACCGCCTTGGCGGCGCCCCTGCTACCACCAGGCTTCCCGCTTCGCGGGCTGACAAAAGGAGCTGCGGAACACCGCTTGCTGCCGGCGCAACGCTGAAGAGCGCCACCGCGACGGCGTAGCTCTTGGCGGTCGACTCCGCACCGTCCCTCCCGAACCGCGTGTGCCCCAGATAGGCATCCGCCACCGGCACCGGGCGCAGGCCGTCATCGACCACCGTCCAGTACCGCGCGCCCGAGGGCATCCGTACCGGGAACGCTCGCATCCCAACCCCCTTGTCGATCTCGGCTGTCCAAACGACGACAGCCACATAACCGACACGGGTAGAGGACCTGCCGCTCACCGGCCCGAACTCTTACCTACTGCAACAGTGAGCCACACCCCCAAGACCCCCGGGGGAAACCCGTGAAATGCCGCTGCCTGCGGTAGGACGCGAAGCGCCGGACCGGGAGCACCGACTCGAACGCGACCCGAGCAGCCGCCCCGAGCGCCAGCTTCCGCAACCCACAACCGTCCCCATCAGCCCATTCGACATCGACCAGATCCAGGTCCACCGCCACCCCCAGGGGTCACGTACATGCCGAAAGCGACCGTGACAGGTGCAGTGAGAACGAGACCAGAGAAGTGAGATCAAACCCCACGATCGAGGCAAACGCCGCCGCTCAGAGCGCGACGAGTGAGAATCCGACAGCTTCAATGCGACAGGACAGCAGTTCGTCTCACCGTGCTGTCCTTTGGGCCGGACAAAGGCCATCGCCAATGAGAGAGGGACACCTGAAACGCGAACCTACAGCGCGTGACGAGCGCGGTCAGCTCACGGTCTTGCTCATGAGGGAAGATGTAGACGTGGAGCAAGGTCTCGCCCTCGGGCCACACGTCCTGGGCGTGCTGGAACACGAACTGCTTCATGACCATGCACCGTAGCGGCCCGGGCTGGAACACACCTCTCTAGCAGAGCGCGTCCCACTCATGCTCTGCTGCGCTCGGCTCGTTGAGCGGATGTCGCCGACCTTGGTCTGAAGATAATCACCTGGAAGGCGATCTCCGGAAGTCCGCCGGGTGCCAGCACATAGAGGGAGCGGCTGGGATGCCTCGGGCGCTCGCGGCGTCACTGCAGCAGTGCGCGGACCAGGGACTGGACCAGCGGGAACACACCGTCGCGGACCAGCGGCGAGGAAGACCAGCGGACCAAGTCCCAGACCGGAGTCCCCGGCTCGCACGGCCACGGCGGCACGGTCCGGACCGTCGATACTGCGCGGACCAGGACTATGCCGGACCAGCACACAACGGTCCGCAACGAGTTGCATGGGCTCATCGCCGACCGGGAACCGGACCAAGCCGGCTACGGAACGGATGGCGCAGCACGGCCCGCCTGGTGTCGCCTCGGGCAACGGAAGCCTCCACATATCCACTGGTCAGCACGGATTCCGCCGCGGCGCGCAACACTCGGGTGGAAAAGGAGACCGTGGCGAGAGCGACGGCAGCCACAACCGCCGTGTCGCTGTCGGGGGAGCCGGCGGCCAGCACCAGGACGAGCAGGAGGGCCGGCAGCACAGCCAGAGCGTCGACGCAGCGGACCACGAAGTCGCCCAGCCGACGGGACACCATGCCCGCCAGTACCCCGGCGCACATCCCGAAGACACCGGCGACCGCCGTGCCCGCCATCGCGATGAGCACGATCGTCCGGCCGCCGCTCAGCACCCGGCTCGCCACGTCCCTGCCCAGGATGTCGGTCCCCGGCAGGAACTCTCCGCCCGGCTCCTGGAAGGGCGCCGCGAGCTGCGCGGTCGGGCTGTGCGGCGCGGCCAGCGGGCCCAGCAGGGCGACCAGCACGATAAGCAGTGCCCCCGCCCCGGTGAGAAAGGGCGGCCGGCGCCGCCGCGCGCCGTGACCGGCCGGACGTGACCGCTGTCCCGGTGTCGTGACCGTCGTCATCCGGCGTGCCTTCTTCCCGCGCCGAGCAGGCGCGCGCAGATTTCGCCCAGCAGCAGAATCGCGAGCATCACCGCGACAAGGGCGGTGGCGATGCCCTGCACCATCGGCACGTCCCGCGCGGCGACGGCCAGTTGCAGTTCTCGGCCGATACCCTGGTAGTCGAAGACGCTCTCCACGACGACGGCGGAGCCGACCAGCGCCCCGGTGGTGAGGGTGAGTGCCTGGACCGCCGGTCCCGCGGCGTTGGGAAGGATGTGGCGCACCGCGAGACGCACCCCCCGTACGCCGTTCAGCCGCGCCGATTCGCAATACGGCGTGGCCGCCGCGTCCGCAACAGAGACGCGCAGGAGCCTGGTGGCCACGGCCAGACCGACGGCGCTGAGGGTCAGTACCGGCAGGATCAGCGCACGCGGCACGTCGAGCGGCGTGCCACCCAGCGGGATGAGGGAGACGCGCGGGAGGATCTCCAGCCAGCCCGACAGCACCGCGACGAGCAGTGACGCGATGACGAACTCGGGTACGGCTGCGCCGACTTGGGCGGAAGCCGAGACCCATCGGTCGGCGGCACCGCCGCGCAACCCGGTCCACAGGCCGAGCAACGCGGCAAGCGGCGCGGTGACCGCGAGCGTCAGTCCCGTGAGGAGCAGGCTGTTGGGCAACCGTGTCGCGAGGACGTCCGTGACCGGCCGGTGCCCAACGAAGCCGCTCCCCAGATCCCCCCTGACGGCGTCGGCCGCCCATGCCGCGTAGCGCTCGGCGGCGGGCCGGTCCAGACCGAGTTCGGCACGGACTTCGGCGCGTTGCGTCTCGGCGGCATCTACACCGGCGACCGCGCTGACGACGTCTCCCGGAAGTACCGCCGTGGCCGCGAAGATCGCGGCCGACAACAGCACCAGCAGCACGGCCGCGCCCGCGAGGCGACGGCCTATGAAGGCGAGCAGGTTCACGCCAAGGAAGCCTGGAAGAAGCCCGGGAACTGTTCGAAGAGGTCGTCGCAAATTCCGCCGACCCCCTTGGCCTGGGCGTTCAGGTTCGGCTTGAAGAGGGGCAGCACCTGGTTTCCCTCCTCCCAGCGCTTGCGCTGTGCCTGGGTGCCCAGTTCCTTCGCCTTGGCCTCGTCGCTCTGGGCGCGGGCCGTCGCCACGAGGGCATCGACCTCGGGCTGCTTCCAGCCGAAGGCGGACGGCGAGCCGCCCGCCGTGTTCATCTGATGGGTCGACAGCGCGGGGATGGGCATCTGGTACGAGGCGGCCAGCGGCAGACGGCTGTACGTGGCGAAGTCGGCGAAGAGCTGTCCAGCGGACAGCTCACGGATCGACGCCTGGACCCCCACCTTCTTCAGGTCCTCAACGAAGAGAGTGGCCGTCTCCACCATCCCCGGCGTCTCAGGACCTGTGGTCAGCACGACCTTCATCCCGTCGGCGCCGGCCGCCCTGAGCAGCTTTTGGGCCCCGGCCGGTCGTGGGCGCGCTGGGGCAGGCTCTCCGCATAGTCGGGGAAGCCGATGGAGGGCAGGTCGTTGCCCACCTCAGCGTTTCCGTAGAACACCGTTTCCACCATGGCCTCACGGTTCGCCGCGAGCCGGAACGCCTCCCGCACCCGGGGGTCGTCAAACGGCTTGACGCTCATGTTCATCTGGAAGGACAGCCCGACCAGGTAGGGGCTCTTCGTGGGGACGAGCTGGATCTTCGCGTTGCCCGCGACGGTGCGTGCGGTGACGGGTGAGAGGTCGTGGGCGAAGTCGATCTCACCGCTCGTGAGCGCCCCGGCCCGGGCGGTCGAGTCCGCGACAGACCGCAGTTCCAGGCCGTCGAGAAAGGGCACATGGCCGTAGTACTCGTCGTAGCGAGTGAACACCGAGCCCCGGCCGGGTGCGAACTCGCTGAGCTTGAACGGACCGCAACTGGGCATGTCATCGCGGAAGTTCTTGGTGCCGTCCTTGACGATCAGGAAGTTCCCCTGGCACAGAATCGTGCGGCCGTCCGCGATAGGCCGGAGTGTGGGCAGTACGACCTTGAGGTCGCCGTCCGCCCTGGCGCGCGAGAGATCGAAGTTAGCGGCGGCGAGCCGGTACACGGGGAGCATGCTCTTGCTCGCGAGGGCGGACAGTGTGTACAGGATATCGGCGGACGTCAGCTTCGAGCCGTCGGTGAAGCGGACGCCGGGCCGGACATGCAGGGTGTATGTCGAGAGGTCCTTGGATATGTCGATTCCCTTGAGTACGCCATAGCGCACACCATCGGGCCGGCTGGGGTCGAGATTTCCGAGGGCGCCGTGCCAGGCCCGGGCCCGTACCAGGTCCAGCGCCGAGGGGCCGTTGAAGAAGTCGAGCGTCTCGGAGGCGCCGCCTCCGACGAAGGCGGCCCGCAGCGTGCCACCCGAGCGTGGCGAGGAACCGGATCCCGTCTTCCGGCCGGAGCCGGGCTCGTCGGTGGAGCACGCCGTCAGCAGGCCGGGCCCCACTGCCAGGGCCACGGCTCCTGTGGCGCCGCGGCGGAGGAAGGCACGGCGATCGAACTGTCCGGACATACGTCTCCTTGAGACTCTGCTGAGCTGGACTTTCCAGGAAGGTGAAGGGCGCCTCGGCGCATAGAGGCGAGGCGCCGACGCCAAGGCGGTGCGGCCGACCACCGGATGGACGAACGCGGTGCGCCCGGCCTTCGCGAGGCGTGCCGAAGCGGGTCAGCGGGCTTCCAGCAGGGCGAGGGCACCGGACGGACACGCCCACACGGCGGCACGCACGGCCGACGACTCGGACGCGGGCGGCATCTCGTCAAGGACGAGCACCAGACCGTCCTCCTCGTCCTGATCGAAGACGGCCGGTGCGGCGAGCACGCACTGCCCCGCCCCCACACACCGATCCCGCTCCGCACTGATCCTTCCAGCGCCGGACACCTGGCTTGCCACACTCACTCGGACCCCTCCCCCGCTGCCCCCGGTGAGACCGCCCTCGGGGACAGGGCGACGCGGCCGACCGCCACCGACAGCCAAAGCCGACCACGGGATTGCCCGTCGCCCCCACAGAGGACCAGGACGCGACGACCCCGCGAGGCGCACCCCCGAGCAGTCCATCCGGCAACTCGTCTCGCAGCACCTACGGGTGCTGCGCACCTCCCGGATCGCCACAGCCAGGCGCCAGGCTCGCGAGACGCGGTACAGCCTGACCGACGACCATGTGGGCCACATCGCGCTCGATGCCATCAAGCACGCCCAGGAGTAGCGCCAACCTTGCCGCAATGCCCCGACGGCCGTCCGGCCTCTCGCCGGACGGCCGCCCCCGTTGTTCCGCGACCCACCCATCCCGCATCCCCCGGGCCACAGACGACTCATTGCAATCCATGTTGAAAATGATTACCATATTACTTGTCTGCGCACGTTCAAGTTCGTGCGTCTTCTGATCCTGGGGGGATCATCTTGCGCGCATTCACCCGCACACTCACCGTCACCGGTTCGCTCGCCGCAGCGCTCGCAGTGACCGGCCTCGCCGCCACTCCGGCGATAGCCCTGACGCCGCTCAGCAGCGGTCACGTGGACGTCCTGGACGCCGAATGGGACGGCACCGACCTGCATCTGCACGTCCACGACGAGGAGACCGACACCGAGTACGAGCCGGCCGACGTGAACCTGGTGGTCCCGGCGGCGGCGAAGGTCACCAACCCCGGTTACGCGTTCCTGGGATCGGGCAGCCAGATCTGGCTGCTGCCGGACACCGAGATCGAGGCCGACGCGGCCGGGGTGCTGTTCCCGGGCATCTCCACCGAGAGCCTCACCACCGGCGTCTTCGCGAACAACTCCGTGACCTACACACTCGTGAGCGCCACCCGGAATGGAGCCGCCACCGAGGACTTCAGCATCTACGCGGGCAGCGGCAGCCGCTGGTTCGACAGCAACCCCGCCATCACCACCTTCAAGTCCCGCTCCTTCGGCGTAGCCACGCACAATCACGCCAACTGGGCCTTCGAGGAGGCCGGCACCTACCGGCTGACGTTCCGCGTCCAGGGCACGGTCGGCGGAGTCACCGAGTCCGTCACCGAGACGTACACCGCCGTCGTCAGCTCGTGATGAGAGCCCTGACGCGCGGCCGACGCTCCTTGACAGCCGCGGCGCTGACGGCGGCGACCGCGGTGCTCGTGGGCGCGGCAGGGCTGGTCGTCGGCGGCAGCGGGTCTTCTCGCGCCGCCGGCGGCGCCGTCGTTCTCGACGGGGGCGCACTGGACTTCGCCCCCCGGCTGGTCGGCGGAAAGCTTCAGTTGCGGATCGACGACCGCTCGGAAAGCACTGCGGTGACGCACGAGCCGTCCGGTGTCGTGCTGCACGCTCCGCAGTCCACGCTCCAGTACACACCGAACCCGGTCGCGCTCGCCCTCGGCACCACCGACCAGGACACCTGGCAGCTCAACGGCTGGGAGGCGGAGAGCCTTTTCGCGCCCGAGCCCGGCTGGAAGGGCACCGAAGCAGGAGTGGCCACCGAGGTGACACTGTCCGGCTACGAGGGCCCCGGTGACTTCGGCATGGCCACCTACACACAGGAGACGGACTGGTCCGACGGATCGCCGGAGATCCACCTCGGCAGCACGGAAACGTCTCCGCACGCCTTCACCCTCGCTGGTGACCAGCAACGGCTGCTGCCGATCTGGATGTTCACCGCGGAGGGCGTCTACAGGCTCACCTTCACCGTGACCTCCGGGGGCGCGTCCGACACCGAGACGCTCGCCGTGGTCGTGGGGGACCACGTAGACCCGGCCGAGGTGGTGCCGGGCGACGGCACGACCCCCACTCCGAGCGACTCGCCCACGCCCACGGGCGGTACGACACCGCCCACCACGCCGCCCACCACGCATGTCATCGACGACGGTCACCTCGACCTGGCCGCCCGGCCAGTGGACGGCGCCCTCCAGTTCCAGATCAAGGAGGGCACCTCGCAGTCGTACGAGTGGTACGAGCCCGATGAGGTCGTCCTGCATGTGAAGCCCGCCGCCAAGCGCAGGGTCACGGAGGGGTACGAGTTCCTGGGCGCCGTCGGCGACCCGGTGTGGTGGCTGCCGTTGCAGCAGATCAACGGTCTCCTGTGGCCCGGCTGGAGCACCGAGGAGTACGCCAAGGCGGAGGTCGACGGGGACATCACCTACCGGCTCGACACAGTCCAGGGACCAGGTGCCGTCGCCGTGTTCAACTCGGGCTCGTTCGGATCCGTGGACGTCCGGCTCAACAGCGGGGACGGGCTGCCGGACGCCCTGGCGCACACCACACACGCGCACAGTCACTGGAACTGGACCTTCGCCGCGGAGGGCGTCTACCGCACCACCTTCACCGTCAGTGCCACGCTCGCCGACGGCAGGAAGGTCAGCGACACGGAGACGCTCGCGTGGGCCGTCGGGGACGTGGACCCGTCGACCGTCACACCGGGCACGGGCGACGAGCCGACGGCGACACCGACAGCCACAGCCTCGGCATCGCAGTCTTCTTCGCTCGCCCCGTCCGCTCCGGACGGATCCGCCACGCCGTCGGCCACTGATCCCGCCGGCCCGGGCGGAGCGTCGGCGGACGGCGGCGCCAACGGCACAGGCACAAGCGGGAGTCGGGGATCCGGCAGCACGCCGGCCGGCGGACTCGCGGCCACCGGCACCGGCACCGCCGTGCTCGCCGGCGCCGCGGTGGCCGCGCTGCTCGCGGGCGGCGGGGCGATGTTCGCCGTACGCCGTCGGCGTACCGCCCGATGACAGCTCCGCGTACGGCGGGTCCGGGCCCGGCGGCGGCTCGGCCCGGACC
>NZ_JBSGVS010000008.1:0-176892 GCF_053608565.1 Streptomyces sp. NPDC055025 | reverse complement strand
CCTCTGTTCCCCGCAGACTTAAAGAGAAATTTACATGCATCTGAATGCATTGAATGTGACCCCGCTCACGTTGCAGCACATACAGGTGACGCTCTAGCTTTCCCTCTAAGACGGGCACGCCGCGGAGGGGTGGTTCACCACCTCGGCGCCACGCCGGGCCCTGCGGTCCACACCCGTCCGTGTCGCCGTGACCGCTCAGGACGACATCTGTGTGGCTTCCCGATCAAGACAATGCTGCGTACTCCCAGTGACTCACGCTCACGGAGGTCTTGCTATGTCCACTCCCGCAATGTCCCGGCCTGCCGGTCTGAACCCGGGTGCCGATCTTCCGAAGCCGCCCGGACTGCACTGGAACGTTCGGGCCAAGCAGCCCATCGCCTACAGCGTCAGCATGGTGCGCGGGCTCCTGGACCTCGACAACCCCGCCCTCGCCCAGGCCTGCGGAGGCGGCCACGGGCGTCCCTTACGGAGCCTCCTGGTGATCGACTCCGTCGTCGAGGCCCTGTACCGCGAGAAGTTCGAGGCGTACTTCGAGCACTGGCGGATCGAGGCGATCTGGCAGACCATCCAGGGGGACGAAGAGGCGAAGTACCTGGAGCAGGCTGTCCGTGTCACCGAGGCCATGACGCGGATGGGAATCCTTCGCCGGGCCGAGAAGGTGATCGCCGTCGGCGGCGGTGTCGTCCTGGACATCGTCGGATTCGCCGCGAGCATGTACCGCCGCGGTGTGCCCTACGTCCGCGTCCCCACCACGCTCGTGGGTCAGATCGACGCCGGGATCGGGGTCAAGACGGGCATCAACTACGGGCACCACAAGAACCGTCTGGGATCCTACTTCGCACCCGAACTCGCCCTGATCGACCCGGAGTTCCTCCGTACCATCCATCCGCGGCACGTGGCCAACGGCATGGCCGAGATCATCAAGATGGCCCTGGTGAAGGACGCGGCCCTCTTCGAGCTCCTCGAAGTGGCGGTCGGCACCGTCACCCCGGAGACACTGGCGGGGTGCGGCTCGACACTGAGCGATGTCCTGTCGCGGGCGATTTCGGGCATGCTCGATGAGCTCGAACCCAATCTGTGGGAGCAGGTGCTGGAAAGATCAGTCGACTACGGCCACACCTTCAGCCCTTCCCTGGAACTGCGCGCCGACCCGCCGCTCCTGCACGGCGAGGCCGTCGCCGTCGACATGGCGATCTGCCTCGCACTCGCCCATCTGCGAGGACACCTGGCGAAGAGCGACATCGACCGGGCGCTGAGGCTGCTCGTCGGCTTCCAGCTCCCGATCTCGCATCCGATCTTCACCCAGGGACTCCTCGAAGAAGCCCTGGCGGACGCCGTCAAGCACCGCGACGGGTACCAGCGTGTCCCCCTGACCCGCGGCATCGGCTCCGTCGTCTTCGTCAACGACCTCACTCCGGAGGAACTGGGCCGGGCGCTGGAGTTCGTCGGCGCCTGGAAGACGGCCACGGAGAGCACACTCGTCGGCGCGACGATATGAACGCGGCCATCACGGTCCTGGATGTCGGCGGAACACACATTCGCCAGGCGTTGTGGTCACGCGAGGGAGAGCTGCGTGCCCGGACCTCGCGCCCTTCCCCCAGTTTCAAGCGCTTCCCCGACACCTCCGTCGCGGAACTCCAGGCCATGATGGTCAGGGAGCTGTGCGACGCCGTGGCCGGAACACCGGACGCCGTGGTCGGGATCTCCTTCGGAGCGGCGCTCGACCATCGCTCCGGGACCATCTACGCCTCGGCGCCCCTGTGGGGCGGGCACAGCGAGCCGTACAGTCTGCGGGAGGCCCTGGTGTCCCGGCGGCCCGAGGTCCGCTGGCACATCGTCAACGATGTCACGGCCGCACTCCTGCACGCCGCCGCCGCCCCCGGCCGCAGCACCCACCGCAAAGTTCTCCTGGCCACCATCAGTACGGGAATCGCCTGCCGGGTCATAGACCAGCGGCTGGGGCTGATTCCGGTGGACATCTGCGGGCTTCAGGGCGAGATCGGCCATCTGCCGGCCCATTGCGAGCTCGCCGGACGCTCCGTGGAGCTGGACTGCGACTGCGGGCAGAGCGGACATCTCGCGGCGTATGCCTCGGGTCCCGGGATAGCGCGGATGGCGGAAGTCCTCGCACAGCGGGAGCCAAGGCGCTGGGCGGCATCCCGGCTCGGTCTCCTGACATCCGGCGGCACCGATTTCGAGTCGTCGCTGCGTCGTGCGCTGGACGAACAGGACGGCCTGGCGGTCGAACTGCTCGACGCGGCCACCGCTCCCGTCGCGGCCGTCCTGCGCACCGCGTTGTGTCTCGATCCCGAGATCGACGAGGCGGTCCTGACCGGCGGCGTCGTGCACGGCCTGGGCCACCACTACCGGCACGCCCTGATGGGACACCTCACCCGAGAGGGGCTGTATCTCACCAGCGAACGCAGCCCCGAGTGGCTGGGTCAGCACATCACCGTCAGCGGCCCGGGGGAAGCCGACAGCCTGGCAGGGGCGGGGATCGCCGCGTATGCCGGAGTAGCGGCATGAGGGCGGCCGAGGACATCCCGAATCACCAGGCGATCGTCCGGGAAGCGGGAAGAGTCGGACTGCGCCTGCGGCACAGCCAACCACCCGCACCCGGTGAGCTGGTGGTGGCCACCCAGGTGGCAGGACTGTGCGGGACGGACATCCAGATGCTGCGCGGGCTGCGCGACGACCCGTCGCCGGTGATCGGCCATGAAGGCATCGCCCATGTGGTCGCCGTCGGTGCGGGCGTCCCCGACTCCCTGCGTCCGGGCACCGCGGTCGTGATCAACCCGACCCACCGGTCCGACTCGTCCTTCCTGCTCGGACACAACGTGGACGGACTGTTGCAGGAACGTACCTGCATCCCGGCCACGGCGGTACGAGCCGGGCTTGTCGTGCCATTGGACAGGCCGCCCGAGGCAGTGCTCGGCACACTGATCGAACCGCTCGCGGCGGTCCGGTACTCCCTCGGTCTGCTCGCCACCGGCAGTCCTCGTACGTTGGTGGTGTACGGCGACGGCACGATAGGCCAACTCGCCGTACGAGCCGCCCGCCGGTGGTTCAAGGAAGAGGTACGCGTCCTCCTGGTCCATCACACCCGCGAGGGACTGGAATGGAGCACCCGGCATCCGCCGGAGGGTACGGAGCTGCTGCTCGGCGGAGAGTACGACGAACTGCCCCCGCTGGACGAAGGCCCGGTGGCCGCACTGCTCGCCACGCCGCGTGACGGTACCGGGCACGCACTCGAATCCGCGCTGCGCCTCGGCAAGGGCGAGCTGACCGTCGACATGTTCGGCGGTCTTCCACCGGACGCCGCCACTCCGCTGCTGCCCGGGGTCGACCTGACCGCCGTACGGGCCGCCAACTGCGCGGGACATCCCGTGCCGGCCGCGTTCGCGGAAGTGCGCACCGCGGAAGGCCGGAACGTACGCCTGACGGGTCACCGCGGTGTGGGCAACGAACATCTCACAGCGGCGGCGGCCGAGCTGCGCCGTGATCCGGCGCTCTACCGCGACCTGGTGACACATGTCGTGGGACCCCGGGAAGCCGTCCAGATCATGAACGGCCTGTCGGTCAGCCGCAGTCGGACCGTGGCCGGCACCCGGCTCATCAAACTCGCGGTGCGCTTCGCTCCGGTGCCGCCTTCATCCAGGGAGAGCCAATGACCGCAAACGGTCGGAACCGCCGCCGGGCCCTGGTGGTCGGCGGGTCGACGGGCATTGGCCGGGGCGTCGCGGACGCCTGGGCCGACGCGGGACTCGACGTCCTGGTGCTCAGCAGGTCCGCTCCGACCGGTGCCGGCGCCGACCGGCTCCGTTGGCTGGCCACGGACCTCACCGACCCCGCCCAGGTCACCGGCGGTCTGACGGCCGCTGTCGAGGAGCCCCTGCACGCGGTCTGCTACTCGGCGGTTCACTACGGCGGCGGACGGGCTCTCTTCAAGGACTGCGACGAGGCGGAGTGGCGTCGGCAGATCGACGTCAATCTGCACGGGCTCTGGCTGACTCTCGCTCGGACACAGCCGGTACTGCGCTCCGCCGAGACCCCCGGGGTGTTCCTCGGGATCTCTTCCGAAGTGGTCTACAACGCGGGTCCGGGGCGATCCGGATACGCCGCCTCCAAGGCGGCCGCTTCCGCTCTGCTCGACTCCGTCGCGCAGGAGGAAACCGCCGAGGCGTCCGATACGGAAGCACTGCGCATCGTGCAGGCCCTGCCGGCCGGCATGGTCGACACCCCTGGGATCCGGCGCCGGCGTCCGCAGGACTTCGACTACAGCACCTATATGGAGCCGGCGAGTTTCGCCCCGCTGGCCCGAGAGCTGGCGGCGACCGCCGGTGCGGGACTGCACGGTGCCCACCTCGTGGTCGATGACACGGGTGTCTGGTATCCGGCGCGCGAGAGGATGCCGCGGTCCCAGAGCCGCAGAATCTCTTCGGGGACGGCGTCGTGACACGGTCCCCGCTCGTCGGACTCGCCGCCTGGCGGTTGCCGGGGGATCACTTCGGCGCTGTCCGACTGGCGCACGAGGCGGGCGCCGAGGGTCTCCAGCTCGATCTCGGCGGCCCGGGGAGAGGGGCCTGGCTCGACGCGGCGGGAACCGTCGACCGGCTCCGGGACGACTTCGCCGAGTTCGGGCTGCAACCGCTCGCCGTCGCGGGGAACACGCTCAACGACATCGGGCTCACGGCGGTGAAGGGCAGCCGGGACGCGCTGCGTGCCCAGCGCGTCCTGGTCCGGGTGCTGGACACGGCCTCTGCCCTGGGCACGCCTCTGGCATTCGTACCGAGCTTCCGCCGCAGTGCGATCCACGGTATGCGGGATCTGCTCCGCACCGCGGAGGTTCTCGGCTGGGCGGCGCGGGAGGCCGAGGCACGCGGACTGCTGCTGGCCAGTGAGAACGGTCTGGGACCGGCGTGCGTGCGGGCTCTGGCAGCGGAGGTGGCGGCACCCTCCTTCCGGCTGCTGCTCGACACGTACAACCCGCGCGCGGCCGGTCTCGACGTTCTGGCACTGATCGAGGCGACCGAGGAGTGGACGGCTTCGCAGATCCATCTCAAGGACGGCACGAACGGCGTCGTGGGCAAGGAGTTGCTCGGAGACGGGGACGGCCGGGTATGGGAGGCCCTCGCCGCCCTGCGAGCACGGCGCGCACCCGACGCGCTGGTCCTGGAGAACGACTACCGCGACGGCGACACGCGACGCCTCGGCCTCGACATCGAACGCGTACGCGCCCGTACCGCTCACACGGAATCGCGGCATCCCCCACCTCGCTGAATCGGTGTTCGCGGCACTCACGCGTCATCTCGACGAGGCGGGTCAGCTCTTCGCCCTCCCCTTCCACGCCACCTCCAGAAACCAAACCGGGAGTCGCATTGTCCAGCGTTCCGTACACCTACGAAACGTCCACACTCATGGACGGCGTGGTAGCCCTCGGCGTGCGCGCGTTCCCTCAGGACGCACTCGGCGACGACACGGTCGTCATAGAGCCCCACTACATCGGGATCTGCCGGGCCGACGTCAAGGAGGTCATCGGGTCACGCGATGTCATGGGAGACCGCGGCCCGCTGTTCGGCCACGAGCTCGTCGGCACCGTTTCCTTCTCGGGGGCAGGGACGGGACTTCAGAAGGGTGACGTGGTCACCCTCAATCCGAATATCACCCCGACCCGCACGACCGGCTTCGCCGAGTACGTCTTCGTACATGGCACGAAGGAGGTGCTGGAGCAGACGGTCATCCGGGTACCGGAGCCGGAGATCCAGAACAGCGTCTGGATGCCGGAACCGTTCGCCTGCATTGTGCACGCACTCCGGAAACTCCTCGAACTCACAAACCTTCCCTCCCTGGCGGGAAAGAAGGTGGGAATTATCGGCGCCGGCTGCGCGGGGCTCATGTTCGCCATGTACGCGAGGCATCTGGGGGCGTCCATCTCGGTGTTCAACCGCGGAGAAATGCGGCGCACCTTCGCGACAGAAAGGGAAATTCTCACCAAAGACGAGATATATTCGCTGGAGGACACGAAGGCTCACCGGAACGAGTTCGACGCGGTGATCGTCGCACCCACCGTGTCCAGTACGGACATCCTGGAGACCGCCGCCGCCATGGCCGCCGACGAGGCGGTCCTGCTCGTATACGGCGGCACACGCAAGGGCGACAGCTTCCCCCTCGGCCAGAAGGATGTCGACTCGATTCGCAGAGAGGAACGAATCGAGTCCGTCGTCCACAACGGGAAACGACTGAGCATATCGGGTGCCTACGGGTGTTCCAAGGAAGACTACGAAGAAGGCTACCGGCTGCACGCGCGGCATCCGCACGAATTCCCACTGGAAAGGCTGGCGTCCCGGCAGATCGGCCTCGACGATTTCCCGGCTCTCATCATGGGCATGGCCACGGGCGCGGAAGACTACCCCGGGAAGGTGCTGATAGGAATCGGCGCCCAGCGATGACATGACCGCGCACTCTCACGAGAGGGCCGGCGCCGCGACGGCGACGGCGACGGCTGCTCCTGCTCCTGCGGTGAACCGGTGGCCATCGAATTCGCCACACGTGAGCCCGTGAGCCCGTCGGAGATCAGCCGGCACCGCGACCACGGGCGGAGGTTGTCCCGTTGCCGTCATGCGTCCGGTGGCCGGTGTCGAAGTAGTGATCGACGTTGTAGCGGGGAGTCTTCAGCCCCCAG
Source organism: Streptomyces sp. NPDC055025 (assembly GCF_053608565.1). Lineage (NCBI taxonomy): Bacteria > Bacillati > Actinomycetota > Actinomycetes > Kitasatosporales > Streptomycetaceae > Streptomyces > Streptomyces sp. NPDC055025. The sequence continues at coordinate 170,210 of NZ_JBSGVS010000008.1, read as the reverse complement.
TCGTAGTAGCCGCGCTGCATGGAACACATGGCCTCGAGGAATCGGATGAGTTGCGGACTGGCCCAGGTGGCCACCTGTGCCTCCGTCGAGATGTACCCCTCGATCTCCAGGTTGTGCAGTCGGGCGGTCTCCTCGAGCGCGGCCTGCTCGTCCAGTCCGTCGTGTTGCATCAGGGCGTTGGGAAGGTTGAGAGGCCGGGGACTTTCGATTTCGCTCTCCTTGCCGTAGGAGAACACGTCATCGCACCAGGAGGTGATGTTGCTGTTGTACCTGCGCAGTTCGCGGACCGCGGGATGCTCGTACTCGTCGGGCGGGACTTCGTAACCGGCGGCGATGTCCTGAAGGGCGAGGCCGATCGAGTTTCCGCACGTCATGCGCCGTCCGATGGCGTACTCCCCCGGGGATGGCGTTGTGGAGCGGACGTGCTGGCCGGCCTCCCACAGCGTGCCGAGGAAGTAGTAGTCCCACCCCGCGACGACACGCATGTACTGGGTGGGGCTGGATCGGTCGGCGATGGATCGGAAGAGGTCGTTTCCGGCATCGGCGAGGCGGTGGCACATGTCCCTGTCGGCGTCGTCCAAACCGGCGGTGACGGCGCGGGCGAGACCGTCGCCGGCCGTCGCGCTGCCCCTTTCCATGATCTCGCGCATCCAGGCGTGGAACGCGGCCAGTTTGGCCAGGTTCCTGCCGAGGGCTCCGGTGTCGCAGACGGAGTCGTCGAGAACGAAGATCCAGCCGTAGAGATTCGCCACCATACGCAGCCCCGCGGCATCGGCCTTCGGGTATTCACGGCCGACGAGTTCGGCGAAGCGGGTGGCCCGGAAGGCCCTCTCCCGGTCGGGGTCCACCAGCAGGCCGTGACCGGTCAGCCAGTCGATCATCTCGTTCTCGGCCTGATCGGTCTCCGGGTGGATCTGCGGCGGGAAGGGTTGGTAGTGGAGATACGGGAGCCTCAGTGTTACGGGAGTGGCGGTCATCTGCTTCTGCCTTTCACCGGGTGTGCCACCGGTCTCGTTCGGGATGTCGCTGCACGACTGCGACTGTGTGCCAGGTCTCTGCCGGGTCAGAGGCCGTAGTTGCGGGCGCGGTGGCCGTACCAGGTCAGCGCGGTGTCGAGATCCGCCTTGCTGAAGGCGGGCCAGGGTGTGGGGCAGAAGTAGTACTCGGCGTAGGTGGTCTGCCAGGGCATGAAGCCGGAGAGGCGTTGTTCGCCCGCGGTGCGGATGACCATGTCGGGGTCGGGCTGGCCGGCGGTGTCCAGATGCCGGCTGATCTCGTCGGGGCCGAAACGCTGGACCAGGTGGCTGAGGGTGCCTGCCTTCTGGTGGCTGATGATCAGGGCCTGGACACTACGGACGATCTCGTCGCGTCCGCCGTAGGCGATGGCGAGGTTGATCACCGGCCGGTCGAGTCGCCGCGTCTGCTCCGCCGCGGCGTCCAGTGTTCGGGTGACCTGCGGTGGCAGGCGATGGGGGGTGCCGAGGTAGCGGATGCGCCACTGGCCGGTGTCCGCGATGGCCTGGGTGGTCTCGGCGATGACCTCCAGTATTCCGCTGACCTCGGTGGCGGGGCGGTGGAGGTTCTCGGTGGACAGCGGCCACAGGGTGAGGGTGGTGAGTCCGGTGATGTCCTGGCACCAGGTGAGGAAGTCAAGGACATGCTCGCCGCCGCGCCGGAACCCGTGCAGAGGTGTCTGTCCCTGGGTGCGGGCCCAGCGCCGGTTGCCGTCGAGGATCACCGCCAGATGTCGCGGGGTGGACCCCCGGTCCGCTGCTCGGTGGCCGCGTTCCTGGTGGGAGGGCGTATTGGTGAGGGACGTCATATCCCCTCCTGGGAGATGTCGTTCGACGATGTGGGCTGCTGATGTACGGGAGGCGAGGGCGGCCCCGCAGGCAGAGAAGGTTTTCGACCGCGGCACGCACGCGCGTGACAGGGCTCCAGCGACGCGACTACCCCTGCGCGGTGGTGGGGGTGAGGACGCGTTCGGCGGTGACGGCCAGGTAGTTGAGGACGTTGCTGCGGTGTCCGTTGAGGAAGGGGGACTCGACGCCGGTGCGCAGGTCGCAGTGGGTGCGCAGTTCCCAGTAGGGGATGGCGTCCTGGGTCAGGTCGGTGACCTTGATGGGGGCCAGGCCGTTGGCGGCGAGTGCCCGGAAGTAGGTGCTGCGACGGTGGATGCGGCTCACATAGTGTTCGTCGATGGCCTTGACCTCGGGTGTGTCGAGGGCGACGGCGTCGTTGGCGCACCAGGTCGTCAGGACGTACCGGCCACCGGGCTCCAGGACGCGGGCGAATTCCGCGAACAGCTCGAAGAGGTCGACGTACATGGTCGCCTCGTTGGTGATCACGTACTGGAACGAGGCGTCCGGGAAGGGTGTGGCGGCTATGTTGGCGTAGTGGAACCGTACGGATGCTGCTGAGCCGCGGCGTTCAGCGAGGTCACGGGCGAACTCAAGGTGGTGCGTGCAGAAGTTGACGCCGTCGACGGCACAGCCGAAGGTGTCGTGGATGGCGAAGGAGGTGCCGCCGCGTCCGGAGCCGGCGTCCAGCACGCGGGCGGTGGCGGGGACGGCGCCGAGGCCGTCGAGGATGAGGGAGACCTGGTCGTTCTCCATGCGGTGCATCTCTTCCAGGATGAGCCGGTCGCGGTGTTCGGCGGGCGCGTCGAGGACGGAGCGGTCGAAGTCGCCGGTGGCGAAGTGGTGGTGGTAGAGGTTGTCGGTCTGGCCGAGGAGCAGATTGATCGGGTCGTTCTGCTTCGTTGTCCAGTACTGGTGCAGGCGGTGCTCGTAGTCGTCACGTACGACGTTCCGGGGGGCTTCGCTCTGAAGGTCCATGAGTTTGTCTCCGATGGGTGTGGGCGGGGCCGGTGCTTCTTCTGTGGTGGTGTCAGGCTGCGTGGGTGACGGTGAGGCGGAAGAGTGTTGCCAGGTCGTCGTTCGTCGGACTCGGTACACCGGTGCGCTCCAGTTCTTCGAGAGCGATGCCGAGTTGATCCCTGGCGAGTTGTCCGGAGGAGGCGCGGCCCCCGGCTTCTTCGATCAGGCGGGCGGTGCGGGTCACGTCCCACGGCCGGTCGGTCGAGGAGGTGAGCAGCGCGGTGGTCTCGTTCCCGGCCGGGGTGCCGGAGCGGACCGCCGCCAGGACGGGCAGGGTGACCTCGCGCCGGCGCAGGTCGCTGAAGGCGGGCTTGCCGGTGACGGTGGGGTCGCCGCTGTGGCATCGGGCCCCGCAAGGGTGGCCCGGCATGTCGTCGGCGTTGCCCTGCGTGTCCTCGGGCTCAGGTGTTCCTGGTGATCACGGACTCGGCCAGACGTCGCAGTTCCGCGACGGCGACGGGCGCCAGACAGGGCTCCGTCAGGGCGTGCAGCGCCTGCTCGTACCGTTCGCGCAGCGCGCGCTCCACCGCGGCGACGGCGCCGGTGCTGGTGAGGATCTCCCGGATTCTGCGGGCGCCGGCCCCGTCGAGTGCGCTGTCGCCCAGGAGGGACGTGAGGGTCCGGGCCTCGGCGGGGGTGGCGTGCTGGAGGGCGGTGGCGACGAGGACCGTGTGTTTGGCCGTACGGAAGTCGTCCGTGGTGGACTTGCCGGTGCGTTCGGGATCACCGAAGACGCCGAGCATGTCGTCGCGGAGTTGGTACGCCTCGCCCAGCGGGAACGCGTAGGCGGACAGGGTCTGTAGCTGCTCCGCGCTGGCTCCGGCCAGTGCGGCACCGAGGCGCAGCGGGTGTTCGACGGTGTAGCGCACTGCTTTGTGGCGGATGACGCGCCAGGCGGAGCGGGTGTCCGCGGTGGGGCGTCCGGTGGCGGTCAGGTCGAGGTACTGGCCCACGATCGCCTCGGTCCGCAGGGCGTTCAGCAGTGGCCAGGCAACGGAACGTTGCTCCGGGGTCAGGTCCCCGAGACCGTTGAGAAGGAGCAGGTCGGAGGTCCAGCACAGGACGAGGTCACCGAGGAGGATCGCTGTGTTGGCCCCGATGGCCGTGGCGTCCGGGTGGTCCGCGTGGCGGTCGGTGAGGACGCGGTGTGCGGTGGGCCGACCGTGGCGGGTGTCGGAGCCGTCCATGATGTCGTCGTGGACCATGGCGAAGGCGTGGAAGAGTTCGAGTGACGCGGCGACGCGGAGTACGGCCGTCGGCGGTGGGGTGTCGCTGATGGACTGCCAGCCGATGACGCACAGCGTGGGCCTGATGCGCTTGCCTCCGGAGTCCAGCAGCGCGCGCAGCAGGCCGGTGAACACGGTCAGCTCCGGCAGTTCGGTGGCTTCCCGTTCGCGCTCGTCGAGGAAGTCGTGGATGAGTGCGTCGGTCGTGGCACGGATGGTGGCGGCGTCCATGGGGAACGATGTCGCCGGGCGGGTGGTCATGGTGTGTCCTCACCATTGTTGTGTTCGTCGGGGGTGTCCGGGCCCGGTGTCATCCGTGTGGTCTCGGCGAGCCGCAGGGCCTCGTCGAGCAGCGTCTCGACGATCTTGTGTTCGGGGACGGTGGTGATGACCTGGCCCTTGCGGAAGATCTGGCCCTTGCCGTTGCCGCAGGAGACGCCGAGGTCGGCTTCGCGTGATTCCCCGGGTCCGTTGACGACACAGCCCATGACGGCGATGCGCAGGGGGTGGGGAAAGCCGTCGAAGGCGGCCTCGACCTGCGCGGCGAGGCGGTGGATGTCGACCTGGAGGCGTCCGCAGCCGGGGCAGGAGACGATCTCCAGCTTGCGGGGGCGCAGGCCGAGGGAGGAGAGGATGTGGCAGCCGGCCTTGACCTGTTCGACGGGCGGGGCGGAGAGGGAGACGCGGATGGTGTCGCCGATACCTTCGCCGAGGAGGATGCCGAAGGCGACGGCCGATTTGATGGAGCCCTGGAAGGCGGGTCCGGCTTCGGTGACGCCCAGGTGCAGGGGGTAGTCGCACGCTCGGGCGAGAAGTCGGTTCGCGGCGATCATCGTGGCCGGGTCATGGTGCTTGACCGCGATCTTCAGATCCTGGAAGCCGTGCTCCTCGAAGAGGGAGCACTCCCACAGCGCGGACTCCACCAGGGCCTCGGGGGTGGCCCGGCCGTGTTTGGCGAGGAGGCGGGGGTCGAGGGAGCCGGCGTTGACGCCGATCCGGATCGGTACCCCGGCCGCCGCGGCGGCCTTCGCGATGGCACCCACCTGGTTGTCGAACTTGCGGATGTTGCCGGGGTTGACCCGTACGGCGGCGCAGCCGGCGTCGATGGCGGCGAAGACGTAGCGGGGCTGGAAGTGGATGTCGGCGATCACCGGCAGCTTCGACCGGGCGACGACGGCGGGGAGGGCGTCGGCGTCGTCCTGGGAGGGGACGGCGACGCGGACGATGTCGCAGCCGGCGGCGGTGACTTCGGCGATCTGCTGGAGGGTGGCGTCCACATCGGCGGTGGGGGTGGTGGTCATGGTCTGGACGGAGACCGGCGCGCCGCCGCCCACCAGGACATCGCCGACGTGGAGTTGGCGGGTGCGGCGGCGCGCCGGAGTGGGAGGGAGGATGGGCAGGCCGAGGTCGGTGGTCATCGTGTCCCGCCTTCGTGTTCGAGCTGTTCGAGCTGCGCGGGCTGCGCGGGCTGCGCGGGCTGCTGGGTGTGGTACGGGAGCCCTGCGCGGGCCCGGAGCACGGCGTGGAGGATGCCCCGGCTGTCGAGGCCCGCCGCGCCGAGCAGGCCGGTGCGGGTCGCGTGCGGGAGGAAGCGGGGCGGCAGGCCCAGGGCATGGGCGGGCACGGTGCTTCCGGTGTCGGTGAGTGCCTGGGCGAGGGCTGTTCCCAGGCCGCCGGAGCGGATGCCGTCCTCGACGGTGACCACCAGGCGGTGGCGGGCGGCGAGTTCGGTGAGCTGATGAGGGACGGGCAGGGCCCAGCGGGGGTCGGCGACGGTGCACCCGATGCCCCGCCGGTCGAGATAGGCGGCGGCTTCGACGGCCGCTGCGGCGAGCGGGCCGGTGGCGACGAGCAGGACGTCCCGGATCCCGGAGCGGAAGAGGATGTCGACGGGGCCGCGACGCTCCAGGGCCTGGATGTCGTCCGCGGCCTGGGCTTTGGGGAAGCGCAGTGCGGTGGGTCCGGCGTGGTGGGTGACGGCCTCGGTGAGGAGTTCGCGCAGTTGCGCGGCGTCGCGGGGAATGCCGACCCGTATACCGGGGACGGCGCTGAGCAGGGCCAGGTCCCATATGCCATGGTGGGAGGGACCGTCGGGGCCGGTGATCCCGGCACGGTCCAGGACGAAGGTGACCGGCAGCCCGTGCAGGGCCACGTCCATCAGGACCTGGTCGAAGGCCCGGTTGAGGAAGGTGGCGTAGATCGCCACCACCGGGTGGAAGCCCTCCATCGCCAGCCCGGCCGCCGACGTGACGGCGTGCTGTTCGGCGATCCCGACGTCGAAGACCCGTTCCGGGTACTTCTCCCGCATGGCGTGCAGGCCGGTCGGCCGCAGCATCGACGCGGTGATGGCCACCACCCGCGGGTGCTCGCTCGCCACAGAGGCGAGTTCGTCCGCGAACACGCCTGTCCACGACCGTCCCGGACTCTTGGCCGCCGCGGTGGGGCGGCCGGTGGACGGATCGACGACACCGACCGCGTGCAGGCAGTCCGCCTCGTCCCCCTCAGCCGGTACGTAGCCCCGGCCCTTGACCGTCACCACATGCACGACCACGGGACGGGCCATCGCCCGTGCCCGGCGCAGCGCGTCCTCCACGGCGGTCGTGTCATGGCCGTCGACGGGACCGACATAGCCGAGACCCAGATCGGTGATCACGTTCCGCTCCGCCGGGTGCGCCTGGCGCTCCGCCGTCCTGGTGCCATGGCGCTTCAGCGCGCTCAGATGTCCGGCGAGAGCACCGGTCGTGGGGGCGTAGGAACGGCCGTTGTCATTGAGCACCACGATCACCGGACGGGACCGGCCCGCGCCGAGGTTGTTCAGGCCCTCCCAGGCCAGTCCGCCGGTGAGTGCGCCGTCGCCGATGACGGCCACCACCGCACGGCCGCTCTCCCCCCTGAGGGCTCGTGCTTTCGCGAGGCCGTCCGCGTAGGAGAGGGCGGTGGAGGCATGGGAGTTCTCCACCAGGTCGTGGGGCGACTCGGCCCGCGACGGGTACCCCGACATGCCTCCGGCCTGCCGCAGCGATCCGAATTCCTTACGGCGGCCGGTCAGCAGCTTGTGTACGTATGCCTGGTGCCCGGTGTCGAAGACAAGCGCGTCCCTGGGCGAGTCGAAGACCCGGTGCAGTGCGAGAGTCAGCTCCACCACCCCCAGGTTCGGTCCCAGATGGCCGCCCGTCGCGCACACCGCGTCGACCAGGAACGCCCTGATCTCGGCCGCCAGCTCGCCCAGCTGTTCCCTGGGCACGGCCCGCAGGGCAGCGGGGCTGTCGGCCTGCTCCAGCAGCGGGAATCGGGGGAGGTGTGTGCTGATGGTGCTCATCGGTTCTTCCTCACTGCGGCAGGCGGTGCGAAGTGGATGTCCTCGGTGGTGGTGATCCGTTCCCGGACGGTGAGGGGCCCGAGCCCGGCCAGCGCCGAGAGGGTCTCCTGGACCAGGGCGGGCGGAGCGGACGCCCCGGCGCTGAGTCCGACCGTGGTCACGTCCCGCAGCCAGGCCGGCCGGATGCTGGAGGCGTCCTCGATCAGGTGGGCCGGTGTGCCCGCCGTGCGGGCCAGTTCCACGAGGCGTACCGAGTTGGAGGAGTTCTCCGATCCCAGGACCAGGACGAGGTCCGCCGGCTCGGTGACGGCCCGCAGGGCGTGCTGGCGGTTGGTGGTGGCGTAGCAGATGTCCTCCGAGCCCGGACCGCGGGCCTGGGGGAAACGTTCCTTGAGCGCGGCGATCGTCGCCCGCGTCTCGTCCACGGCGAGCGTGGTCTGCGTCAGGTAGGTGACCTTCGACGGGTCCGGCAGATCCAGGTCGGCGATGTCCCGCGCACTGCCGACGACCACGGTGGCGTCGGGGGCCTCGCCATAGGTGCCCTCGACCTCCTCGTGACCGGCGTGCCCGATCAGGACGATGCTGCTGCCGCGCTCGGCGAAACGGCGTGCCTCCGCGTGGACCTTCGTCACCAGCGGACACGTCGCGTCCACGACCTGGAGATTCCTGCGGGCCGCCTCCGCGCGGACCTGCGGGGAGACACCGTGCGCGGAGAACACCACCAGGGCTCCCGCGGGAACCTCGTCCAGTTCCTCCACGAACACCGCCCCGCGCCGCGCCAGCCCCGCGATGACATGGCTGTTGTGGACGATCTGCTTCCGCACGAACACCCGCCGCCCACCGGGCCCGTGCCGCTGTTCCTGCTCAAGGAGTGCCTCGACGACCTCGATCGCCCGCTCCACCCCGGCACAGAACGATCGCGGGGAAGCCAGCAGGACCGTCCTGGGCCCCGTGATCCGCGCCCACGAGTCCACGGCCGCCTCCGCCACCGGTCGCAGGCCCGCCTCGGAAGCCGCCACTACCACGGCCACACCGCCAGAACCTTCCGCGGCAACGGCTTCTTCGGCCCGGTCAGTGCTCACGGCGGTACGGGCGACAGCGGCCCGGAGACCACTGCCCGACCCTTCCGCCAGCAGCCGGACCGCGCCCGTGACCACCTGGTGACCCGCGGCGTCGAGTGCCCCCGCGACCATCGGCGCGGCCGAGCAGGCCATGACACGCCCGTCGGGCCACACCAGCTCGTCGGCCACCAGCACATGACCGGCGGGTAGTGCCACCGTCAGGGCGGCGGCGTACCAGGACACAGAAGACCGCGACATGCCTGTTCACCTCGTTTGCGGCACGGGAGATCGGCACCGGCAGTTCTTCACTGCCGAGGAGGACCGCGCGAACAGGGATCGCCCCCGACGGCGCGCCTGGATTGAAGGACCGATCCAGGCGGGTACCTCCCCTTCAGTACATCCCCGAAGTCCCGCACCGTGTAGGGGTTTTGGTGCGCGGATGTGCTGCGCGTGCTGCGTCTGTGCGCCCTTGTGAAGGGCGCTGTATCCAGGTCATCTTGGCGAGAGCTGAGAACGGGGAAGAGCGGTGTTCTCTCAGCAATCCAACGCACGGCTTGCGCGACTGCTCAGGGAGGCGGGATGGAACGCGACCCAGCTCGCCCACGCCGTCTCCTCGGTCGCTTCCGAACACGGGCACGACTTGAGCGTGAACCGCACGACAGCGACACGCTGGCTCACGGGCGCCCATCCGCGCCCGCCCGCGCCCGCCTACATCCTGGAGGCGCTTTCCCGGCGCCTGGGCAGGCCGCTGACCGCCGCCGACGCCGGTCTGACCCGCGCCCCCGCCCGCATACCGGACTGGTCCTGGGAGGCAAACCCCGTGCACCATCTGGCCAAGCTCACCAAAAGCCAACTCGACCCCAGCCGCGGGAAACCCCTGGGTGCGGATGTCTACAGTCTCGCCATGCTGGGGATCCCCGACTGGGAGGACCTACGCTCGCGGACCACGGCCCGCCGCGCCGGCGTCATGGCCGGACGGCGCGTCGGCCGCGCGGAAGTAGAGGCCCTGCAGAGCATGACCGCCTTCTTCGCCACCTCGACCGGCGCGTTCGGCGGCGGGCACGCCCGCACCGCCCTCACCGCCTACCTCGCCGATGACGTCACCCCCTGGCTCCTCGCCCCCGCCGGCGAGCACGTGCACGCCCAACTCCTCACGCACACAGCACAGCTCACCATCCTCCTGGGCAACATGTGCGCCGACGACGGCAACAACGCCCTGGGCCAGCACTACCACCGCACAGCCGCCCATCTCGCCGCGGAAGCCGAAGACCCGCACACCTACACCATCGCGATCAGGGCTCTCGCCTCCCACGCGCTGGAACTCGGACACCAGCAGCCCTCACTCGCCCTGACCGAACAGGCCGCCGCCACCGCGACCCGCCACTCCTCACCCCTGACCCAGTCCTTCACCCAGTCCCAACTGGCTCTGGCCCACGCACGAGCCCAGGACCGTCCCCGCGCACTCCGGGCGCTGCACAACGCGGAAGTCCTCCACAGCCACGCGGAGCAGAGTCTGTCCGACCCCTTCGACAGCTACCCGATCGCGGCCCTGCACTACCAGCGGGCCCGGACACTGACGGCACTCGGGGAACACCAGGCGGCCGACCGGGCCTTCCATGTCTCCCTGCGCGCCCGCGCCCCACAGGCACGCCGGGCTCGGGCACTGACCACGGCGCTCCTGGCCGAATCACAACTCCTGCAGGGAAACCTCGAAGAATCCCTCACCACCTGGAAACGCTTCCTCATCGACTACCCGGGGTTACGATCAACCCGCGCCAGCGCCTCCCTCACCACCATGCGCCAGGCACTGCGCCCCTACAGCACCCACCCCGACGTGGCACTCCTGACCGAGGAAGCAGCAGCCCTGAACTGACGATGCGTCACGAAAGAGTGAAAGTGTCTCCGGGGGCTCTTCGTACCGTAGCGCCACTCAGTCGGTTCTCCGGCCGGCCTCTCCCGAGGGGTCCGGCTCGCGCGGGGTGACGTCGGCGCCGGAGCTGCTGCCGTTCAGACCGCCGACCTTGCGACGGCGGCGATCCTGGGCGGCCTGCCCGGACTCCAGGTCGGGGAGAGCCTGCCGCGCTCACACCGTTTGGCTTCGTTGATTTCCAGGGGCTCCGGCTCAACTTCCGTGACGTGGTGACATTCATGTACCGGTCACGCCCGGGAGAGCGTGACCGGACAGTCATTCCCCGCGGCCGGGTGTCAACTTGTCACAGAATCTCGATGGACTTGACCTTCGGCGGACGGTTCGGGAAGCTGATTTCGGTCCAGCGATTGATCCTCACCGAGTCGCCGTTGGCGTCGTAGTAGATCAGGTCGTTGTTGCCCGTCGAGATCTTGTCGACCCACCATCCACCGAAGCCGGTCCTTCCGCGGTTCGCGTAGCAGTCGACGCTTTGCCTGCCGCCGTTGTGAGACCAGATCTTGAGGAAGTTCTCTCCGCCGCGGCACTCGACGTGGTCGATGGCGTAGGCGTTGCCGCTCGTGCTGACGGTGAAGGCGGTAACTGCGGCAAGCGACACGGCCAGGGCACGTGCGACCCTCTTGCTTTTCGAGATCACAGACTCTCCTTGATACGAAGGCCGGAGCACGGGCTGCCCCATGTCGGCGACGCTGCGCCATGACGGAGCGGTACTTCGTCGAGCGGACAGGCGGATGCGGCCCGTCAGGCAGCCATGGGACCCCATCGGGCAGCTCGTGCAATTTCGTCACCACGCTATAGACGAAACAATGCCAGAACTGCCGAAGCCAGGGAAAACGCATCAAAAGGGTGATAACTGCAGGTAAGGCCATGGCGCACGATGGAGCAGGAAACAGCCCGGCCCCCCGCCGGTCCCACCCTGTCCGCCGCCGGCGTCGCGCTCCTCCTTCCAGGCCGGTGCCCCTGTAGCCGCCCTCTGCGATGACCGTTGTACGGCCGACGGCGGCTTTCGCGCCGAACAGCTCCCATGCCTCGCAGTCGTTGCGTTTGCCGGGCAACGGCCGGCCGACGGCCACGACACGGCGGGTATCAGCGTCAACGACGACCTGGTGGTCGTCACCGAGATCGACGCACTAGCGATAGCCGGAACGCCCCGTGCGCGTCCGCCGCACGCCCGCTACGGCAGCCGGCGCTCCAGTGCCATGTCGGCGATGTCCTGGAGTTCGTCGCGGCCGAGGCCGCCGGCGGCCTGGACGGCGATGCCGAACGTCACCGTCATGACATACCGGGCGAGCTGTCGGGGGTCGGCGTCGCGTGGAAGATCGCCCTCGTCGACGGCCCGCTGGAAGCGCTCCTCAAGGCGTAGAGCCGAATCGTTGCGCCACTGGACCAGCATGTCGTGCGCGGGCCGACCCGCTTCGCTCGACGCCAGCGCGCCCTGCACGACCAGGCATCCCGCAGGGCCTTGGGGACGGGTCGTGGTCCGGACCGCTCCGCGGAGAATCGCCTCGGCCACGCCTCGCGCGGTCGGCTCCTCCAGGGCGCGCGTCCCGTAGCCGGCCGGACCCTCGGTGTAGCGCTCCAGAGCTTTGCGGAACAGCTCCTCCTTGTTGCCGAAGGCCGCGTACAGGCTTGGCTTCGTGATGCCCATGGCCTTGGTCAGATCGGTGAGGCTGGCCCCCTCGTATCCCCGTTCCCAGAACACCCGCATGGCGCGTTCCAGCGCCTCGTCGATATCGAACTCTCGGGGCCGACCCGTAACGGCGCTCCGCGAACCAGCCATGTGTGCAGCGTACTTGCGCGTGACGATCCGCACGACTTCTATACCGATCGGAATAGAAGCCTTGTGCTCTCGGTTCCCACCCACGACGGCAGTCACCACGGCGAGTTCGTGGAAGGGCGTCGTCGCAGGCCGGTCATCGTCCCAATACACACCCCGCGGTTCGGGGGCGGCAGAGAGGTCAGCATGTCCGAGAGGGAAGTACGCGAAGTCTTCGAGCGCTACATCGAGGCGCTCAACGCCCATGAGTTCGACCGGATGACCGAGTTCATCCATGACGAGCTCACCGAGAACGGCCGGCCGGTCACGCGGGACGACGTCATCGCGGAGCTGAAGGGGCACGGCGACGCGGTGCCGGACTTCACCTGGCGGGTACGGGACGTGGCCATCGACGGTGACCGCGTCGCAGCCCGTCTGTTCAACAAGGGCACCCCCGCGAAGGAGTGGTTCGGCGTCGCTCCGACCGGCGAAACGATCGAGTACGCCGAGTACTCCTTCCACAAGGTGCGTGACGGACGCTTCTACGAGATGAACTACCTGATCGACGCCCAGGCCGTACAGCGACAACTCGGCATCTGACCTCCGGAAGCGACCCGCCCCCGCGGCTGAAGCCACCGCACCTCCGGGAGCCCGGCCACCGGCCGGGCTCCCGTTGTGTGCCGGCCATGCCGCGACCCGGATCCACGATGAACCCCCAGGCCGGCGGCCCCAGGGGGTTGTGACCCGGCGGCCTGTCTTTCTCCGCGCAGTGCCGTGACCGGCGGCGTCGGAGGTGACCAGTCATCAACTGCGGGAGTCGAGGACGCAGTCGACGGCCATGTACAGGGTTTCCGTCTCGGATCGCAGGATCGATTTCTCGGCGGGCAACGCCCTCTCGGTCGCGAGTCCATTGAGGACGGTCATCAGGAATCTCGCACGTCGAGTGTTCTCTCCCGCGGCCAGCGCACCTTCCTGCGTGAGGATCGCCAGCCAGGACTCGACACGGCGTTGCCCTTCCCGGTCCATGGCGAGATACGCCGCGCGCACCTCGTCGGTCGGCTCGGAGGCGATGAATGTCTCGAAGAGCCTGCCCCATGCCTCTCGTGCCCGTTCCCCCACTCCGGCAGGCGCGAGCACCTGCCGGAGGCAGTTCACCAGCCGGTCTCGTGCCGGCACCGAACGGTCGTGGATCCCGTCCTCGGAGACCACGTGGTCATAGATGACGGCGAGCACCGCGTCCCGCAGTTCGCGCTGCGTCGGGAAAAAGTGTCTGAGTGACCCGGTGCTCACCCCGGCCCGCGCCGCGACCGCTCGCACGCTCAGGTTCACCGAAGGATCTTCTCCGATCATCGCCGCCGCCGCCGCGAGGATCCTGTCCCGCGTGCCGACGCCCTCCTTCTTCTCCGTCACTCCCGCCGCCTCCCATCACACCGCACTAGTACGCCGTGATAGCTTAGCCCCCACATCGCTAGTACAGTGTGCTAGTGCGGGATTCGGCCGAGCGCCAGGGAGGCTCAGGGATGTTCGAGGAGCGGATGCGGCGTCGAGCCGCGAAGCGCGTGCGACCGGGGGACGGGCGGCCCCTTCAACGCTTCCGCTGGTGGCAGCTGCCGGGCCGCGCGCTGTTCCACCTTCCTCTGACGCGGCACGACGGTCGTCGGACGATGTACGCGATCGATGTCCGGCACTGGCAGAACCAGAGCTCCGGCAACGTCAAGGCGCACCTGTACCTCGACGGCAGGCTCCACTCCGAATCCAAGATCCCCGCCGCCTTCCCCGTGCCGGGCGGCACGATCGAGGTGGCGATGAGCGGCTTCGGGATCAAACGCTGCCACTACGTCACCACCGCTGGTGCGGAGCACCAGCTCGTCCCGCACCCTGCCTCCGCCGAGGGCCGCCGCGCCCGCTTCGACCGCGACCACCCGGCGCTGAGCCGGTGGATCGGCTTCTGCTCCCTCATCGCGCTCCTCATGGGCGCCGGTCTTCTCGTCGTACAGATCGTTGAACCGCTCTCTCGGATACCGCCGATCGCCTCACGCGTCGGGAGCTTCGATTCGCCCGTCCACCTGCCGTTGTGGCTCAACGTCACACTCGGGGTGGCGGCAGCGATGGGCAGCATGGAGCGAGCGCTTCGACTGCGCTACAACTGGCTGCTCGACGGTGCGGCGAACTGAGTTCGGATCACGGGGCGGCGGGGCGGAGGCCGCGAATCCAGATGATGGCGCCGCTTGGCTTGTTCTCCATCTACCAGGAGCCGCCTGCTCCAGGCCAAGAAGCACGCTCACCTCGCCAACGACCCCCGGCGTCCGCGGGACGCACTGCTGAATTCCCTTCAGAGGGCAGGCCGCGGGCCGAGGCGTGAGTGGTGGGTGGTCAGGTGCAGGGGTCGTCGTAGTCCAGGTCCGGGAAGGTCTTGTGCCACGTCTTCTCGGGGACTGCTTCGGCGCGGATCGAGCAGAGCGTGTCGGCGAGCTGTGCGGGGTCCATGTCCGGAAGCAGAATCCCCGGGGTGCACCAGACAGTTGCCGTAGTGGTCGGCCCGTACGGCCGGGACGATGCGTGGGCGCGAATCGCTGTGGCGGCGAATCGCTGTGGCGGCTCGTGGTGCCGCCCAACAGGGCGCGGATGAAACTGCAGTACGCGGGCCAGATCGTTCAGGGTGGTCGCAACACTGGGCAGACTGGGCAAGCTGGACCCGGGCGCGTGGCTGTCGGCGCCCACGAGTACGGCGCGCGCACCAGGCGACGCCAGGCCGGTGGCGGCCGGGGCCGGTGGCGCCCCTTCCCCCAGCTGCTCCTGGCTGTTCACGGCGCGGGCGGCCCGGCTGTCGGACCTGCGGCGGGGCCGGCTGTCGGAACCGGGCCGCCGGGAGAGTCCGGAGACGACTCGGGCAGGGCATCGCCGCGCTCCGCGCGCACCGTCGCTCCGAGACCAGCCGCGATTCGCCGGGCCAGTTCCTCCGCTTGGTGCGCGTCCATGGCCCCGACCTGTGTGGAGGTCACGCTGATCTCGGTACCGTCGGCACGGGTGATGGTGACGGTCCGGCTGCCCTTCCTGGTCTGCATCCAGACGATCAGTGCTCCCGCCAGTACCGTCGCGACACCACCCGGGGCGAGCAACGCCAGCACCGCATCGGCCGCAAGGCCCATCGTGCCCGCCTGAGGGGCCGGATCAGCAGCTCTCCGTAACCTGCCGCGCAATACAGGCTGGTTGTCCAGCCACCGGCGCAGATCAGTCGAAGCGGCGGCGGGATTCCTCGATGTCGCTGAGGTAGTGGTGCGTCCAGTCGCACAGTCCCTCGATCGTCTTGCGCAGTGCCCTGCCCGGCTCGGCGAGTGTGTACTCGACCCGCGGCGGCACGGTGGGGTACACGGTCCGCTCCAGCAGTCCGTAGCGCTCCAGCATGCGCAGGTTCTGGGTGAGCATCTTGTGGCTGATGCCGTCGATCTCGTTGCGCAACTCGCTGAAGCGCAGGGTGTCGTCACCGAGGGCCTCGATGATCAGGAGCGCCCACTTGTTGGCGACGTCGGAGAAGATCTCCCGCGCCAGGGAGTCCGCGCGGCGCAGGTCCGCTTCGTCGCGTATGCCGCTGAACTGCTTGGTCACCATCAGGTTCCCCAGTCACCGAAAAGTGCGTTCTTCCATGTCAGCAGACACTCTCCTATGGTTCCTGAGTAACCACAAGAGAGCACGAGCCCCAGGCTCCCCCGCTCCCTGACACACGGAGGCCGCGCATCATGCCCATCACCCTGGTGAACCCCACCGGACTGCCCGAGGTCCCCGTCTACCGGCAAGTGGCGATCGCGTCCGGCTCGAAGCTCGTGTTCGTCGCCGGCCAGGTCTCCGGCGACGCCGATGGGGTCACGGTCGGGGAGGGCGACCTCGCCGCCCAGGTCGAGCAGTGCTACCTCAACGTCGCCACCGCCCTCGCCGGGGCCGGCGGCTCGTTCGAGGACGTGGCGAAGCTGACCGTGTACGTCGTCGACTGGACCCCGGACAAGCTGCCCCTACTGATGGAGGGCATCACTCGGGCGACCGTGAAGCTGGGGTTGACCCCCGTCCCCCCGGCCACCCTGCTGGGCGTGGCAGCCCTGGACGTACCCGAGCACCTGGTCGAGATCGAGGCCACCGCCGTCCTCGGCTGAGAACGGTCTCGGGACTGGTGAGTTCGCACGTTCAGGTGTCGCGTATACCTGTCCGAGGTGCGCCATCAGTCACCCTCGCAGCTCCACCGCGACGTCTCACACAGATTCGGCCGCATCCTGCGCGACACCGACGCTGAACTCTTCGGCCAACTGATCGCCGAGCGCGCTGTACTCCACCGTCAGTCACGGCAGCTGTAGTTCGTTGTGACTGAGCGAGAGTTGTCACCTGGCTCGACATCTGGCACCGACGGATCCGGAAGCCAGGCTTCGGGCTGACGGGGTGGCTCAGGCCGCTATTTCGCTCGTCCCCGTGCGTCGGTCATCCGACGCCGTCGCGTCCAAGAACAGGCGCACCAGGGCGAGCACGGTCTCGGGTGCGTCTTCAGGGATGTAGTGGCCGGCGGCCGGGAGTTCGCTGACCAGGCCATGCGGGAAGGCGGCGTGGAAGAGCGGCAGGAAGTGCTCGGCGCGCAAAGTCTGGTCCTGCATGCCCCAGACAGCCAAGGCGGGAAGCCGCGCCGCCGCCTGCTTGGCGTGGGGCGACGGTGACGCGAAGCGGTGCGCGCCCAGTGCGAAGCCCTTGGCCCAGCCGAGCGCGCCAAGGGTTTCCTCCCGGGTCGGGAAGGCGGCCGCGTAGGCCCGGATCCAGGCCGGTGTGATCACGGTGTTGTTCTGGAAGCCATTGAGTTTCAGGGTGCTCAGTGTGTTGTAGCCGAGTGCGCCGAGCACGTCGTCCAGGGTGCCGTCTGCCTGCGCGCGGGCGATCCAGGTGAACCAGGGGGAATGGGAGGCGTTCTCGGCCAGCGCCCGGGGCAGTGCAGGCTGCCCGAAGGGGGTGGGGGCGTTGAGGGCGATGACGCGGTTGACCAGTTCAGGGTGCCGGGTCAGCAGGCCCATGCCGACCGGGCCGCCGAAGTCGTGCATGACCAGGGTGATCTCGCGCAGACCCAGGTCCAGGACGAATGCCTCCAGGTTGTCCGTGTGGTCCTGGAGCCAGTACGTCCGGTCGCGCGGGGTCTCGCTCTTCCCGAAGCCCATGTGGTCCGGGATCACCATCCGGTACGAGCCGGCAAGTCCGGCGACCAGGTGGCGGAAGAGGTAGCCCCAGGTGGGCTCACCGTGCAGGCACAGCAGAACCGGACCACTGCCCTCGTCGGCGTAGTGCATGCGGAAGCCGGGGGCAGAGCTGAAGTGCGGGGTGTAGGGGAAGGTGTCGTCGAACGTCTCGTGCGCTGTGATCATCGGAAGCTGGTCTCCTCGGAGGGGCGGCAGGTGGCACGGGGCTGGGTTGATCGGCTTAGGCGGGGCACGCCCCTTCACGGTGCGGCCGTGCGGCCGCCGCGGGCCATCCTGAGGAGAATAGACACATGTGGTTTTGAATCGCAACCAGAGTGGTTTTGACTTGCTACCAATTGAGTTTCGTTGTGCAACCGAGGTAGTCTTCTCGGGAAACCAGGCTGGCGGAGTGCGAGCGGAGGCACCGATGGTCGACCAGGACGACGAACCGGATCAGCACGCGGGCGCCCCGGTGCCGCCGACGTGTCCGGTAATGAGTGCGGCCGACCTGCTCGGTGACCGCTGGACCCTGCTGATCCTGCGCGACGCGTTCAACGGGATCCGACGGTTCAGCCAGTTCCAGCGCAGCCTGGGTATCGCCAGGAACATCCTCAGTGCCCGACTTTCCGCCCTGACAGCGGCGGGCGTCCTGCGCACCGAGCCCGGCGCCGACGGCACGAGCTACCGCGCCTACGCGCTCACCGACAAGGGCATCGAGCTCTTCGACCTGATCGTCGCCCTGCGCCAGTGGGGCGAACGTCACCTGATCGACGACGGCATTGCCTATCGGCCCCTCATCGATACGCGCACCGGCGCACCGCTGCCCCGGGTGACTTACACACGCCCTGACGGCACCCCGCTGCACCACAGCGAGACCCGCCTGGGGGAGCCGCGTCCGATGACGGCAGAAGAACAGCCCACGACTTGACAGTGGCCCTCCGACAGACGGGCCAGGTCTCCGCCTCCCACTCCGTAAGTCCGGCCGGAGCCCCTTCCCCGGAGCTTCCTCACCTACCACGCGGGTGACGGATGGCCCGGAACATCGAGGCAGGCGGCAATGCCGGCGGCGAGGCGGCGACAATCATCGACGACGAAGCCCAGGCCACCGCGCGGTGCTGGTGACAAGTGTCGTGCCTGGTCACATTCGTGATCACGTGGCTGCGGTGACCTCGTTCCAGCGGCGGTGGCAGAGAGCGGCTCGGTGCTGGTGTCGGCGTCTCCAACGGGACCATCGCAGGATGTGCTCGGGGGCCACCGCGGGCTTCGGCAGGACGAAGGCCCGCACGAGTCGGAGGAGTTCGGGACGGGTGAGCTCGATCATGGTCTTCTCGGCGGGGCCGTGATCGTCGTCGCTGGCCGCCGCGTTGTCGTGCAGGGCGAGGCTCACGGCGAGGAAAGCCGCGGCGATGACGCTGATCAGGCTCCAGCGGTGCCAGCAGGTCACCTGCCCCTGGTCCATACCGCCTGCACTGCCGCGACCTCCACGGCACTGCGCTCTGATACTTCACCACAAAAGATCATGATTACGGTGTCCCTACCCCTGCCCGCAGCCAGCCCCCGAGCCGCCGACCAACACCCCCCCCGGCCGCCTCTGCCGTCTCCGCCGCCTACAGCGTGCGTCGCGCGGCGGCTGTCCGGCGCTGACTGTGGGCCGGGCGGGGTGGGTCAGGTGCAGTGCAGCAGGAGCATGAATCCGAAGTCCATGTGGAGCTGCTGGTGGCAGTGGAACAGGGAGAGTCCCGGTTGGTCGGCGGTGAAGTCGAAGTCGAGGGTCTGGTAGCCGCCGAGCATGATGACGTCCTTGTGCAGACCGTTGGTGGGGGTGCCGGCGATGTGGGTGATCTCGAAGGTGTGGCGGTGCAGGTGGAGGGGGTGGATGTCGTCGGTGGCGTTGCGGAACCGCATGCGGTAGCGCCTGCCCCGCTCCACCTCGATCACCGGCTTGTTCGTGTCCATGGAGAAGGGCACGCCATTGAGGGTCCAGACGTTGAATCCCTTGTCGGCCGCGTTGCGTTTCTCCACCAGCAGGTCGAGGGTGCGGTCGGGCCGCTGAGCGGTGGCGCCGGTGCGGGCGAAGGTCCGGTAGTCCCATCTGGTTTTCGGTGGTGCGGTCCATCGCGCGGTACCGGTGCGGCCGGCGTACTCGACCACGGTCCCCATGCCGGCCTTGCGGTCGTCGTCGGCCAGGTCCCCCAGCACCCACACGCCCGGGTGGTCCATCTCCACCAGGGCCGAGACGCGTTCGGCGGTGCCGATCCACAGCACCGGCACGCCAGCCGGGCGGGGTACGGGGTTGCCGTCGAGGGCGACCACGGTGAAGGTGTGGCCGGGCAGGGCGAGGCTGCGGATCTCAGTGGCGCTGGCGTTCAGGATGTGGAACAGCACCCGCTGCCCGGACTTGACCCTGATCGGCTCGCCGTGGCCCAGTTTGCGGCCGTTGACACTGAAGACCCGGTAGCCAACCTCGTAGCCGTGCGGCAGGCCCCGGGCCAGCGAGTCGGCCATCGCCTTCTCACCCTTGCGTTTCAGTTCCGGCACCTCGGAGCCCGCGAGAAAGTCCTGGGCCATGTCCCCGCCGTGACTGAGGGACGGCTCGAACTCCTTCAGTGTCAGGAAGACCTCTTGGTCGTAGGCCCCTGGATTGAGTTTCGGCTCGATGTAGACGGGCCCCGCCTGTCCGGTGTAGGTGCTCCGGCCGAGGTCACCGAGCGCTGCCACATGGGTGTGGTAGAAGCGGAAACCGGCCGGTCCGGGCGTGAAGGACAGACGCCGCGTCCCGTGCGCGGGAATGAACGGGGTGCCCTCCTCCGAAGCCCCATCCACCTTTGCGGGAACCACCTGGCCGTGCCAGTGCAACAACTCGGGGATGCCGGTGTCGTTGTGGACGTCGACCACGACCGGACGGCCTTCGGTGAACCGCAGCAGCGGACCGGGGAACTGCCCGTTGTAGGTCGTGGTGGAGACGACCGTGCCCGGCGCGAGCTCGACCGGCCCGGTCGCGATCCGCACCGTGTAATCCGCCTTACGCAACGTCTCGGGCCGCGCAGCCAGCTCCGTAGAACCGCACGACGAGAGCACGCCGGTGCCACCCCCGGCCACCAGGGCCGAGCCCCCCAGCTTCAGGACATCACGACGGGTGATCGGCACAGCTCGCTCCCTTCCCGGTCCAACAGCGCGCCCAGCCGATGCCAAGGACCGACAGCTTCGCACATACGAATTCACTGCATAATTCCCATGAGGGACGCCACGATCTCGGTATCACGGATCCAGACCACCCAAACGCCAGCACACCTAAAGCAATATGGCCTTCGGGAAGGATCGGACACATACGACACGGCGGCATCCCTCACCGAGCAGGTCCTGGATCCGATCGACGGTTACTGGCGAGGCTGAGCGAGTTCTTCGACGCCGCCGCCGAGCAGGCCAACGCCGCCGACACCGAGGACGGCCTGGACCTGGGCGGCCGTTTCACCGATGCCGCCCGGCGGCTCACCGAGAGGCCCGCCGTGATGTCAGGGGGACCAGGTCAGGTAGAGCAGGGCGAGGAGTTCGCCGTTCTCGTTGAGGGCTTTGAGGGTGGACACGCTGTTGTCGGCCACAGGGAACACCATCACGTTGGCTCCGGAGTCCGGATCGGTCACCTCGTCGATCCAGGGACCTCGGCGGGAAAGGACCCCGGTGGACAGCGTCGACTCCTTGAACCTCACGAGGGATTCGACGGGCATGTTCCGTTCGGCTCTGTCGCTCCACAGGCACGCGTATCCATCGATACGCAGAGCGGAGGATTCGTCGAAATCCCAGGTCGAACCGGCGAGTTCGTCGGCGGCGGCGAGGGCGACGAACAATGTGGTCACGTAGTGCCGGGACTGGCCTGGGTCTTCTCCCAGATCGACACTGCCCGCGTAGACCGGGTAAACGCCGGGCCTCACTTCGAAACTGTCGATCCCGGAATCGGCGCATTCCGGAGTGGACCAGTTCAGATCGCCGTCGACCACCACCAGATCGCCCGCCCGGTCGATCCATCCGGGCCCCGGACCGCAGAGCGATTCCTTCTCCAGTTCGGTCCAGCTCTTCCTGATGAACTCCGGAACGAAAACATCCATGTCCATGCGGCAAACCTGTCAGATCGTCAGAAACAGCTCCGGTCCGGCCCGCGACGGACCGGACCGGACCGGAGCTGCTCTACTCGGAGAGTGTGGTCGAAAAGTACGTACGCGCCGTCGGCAGGAACATCAGCACGACAGCACCGGCGATCAGGACGACCGGACCGACAGCGACGACAAGATCGTAGACGCCGCCGGCGGAGGCCTCCGGCTGATATTCGTCGGAGCTCACGCTGTTGACCAGAACGAACAGCAGGAGGGCGCCGACGGCAGTGATCGCGTTCCGCGCCCATGTCCGCCCCCGGCGCATGGCCAGGGCGAAAAGCAGCAGCAGGGCGGTGGTGACCACGGTGAATCCGGCGGACAGGGCGGTCTGCCGAATCGCTCCGTCCTCCCCCGTCTCGCCACGCATTTCATCGAATCCCGAGGGAGAGATGACGAATGTGTCCAGCACCCACGAGACCGGGCCCAGGGCAATCGCCACGAGGAAGAGCAGAAAGGCCGCCTCCACCTCCCTGGGGCGTATCCCGCTTCGGTTCATCTCCGCCTTCGTCGTCATGGTGTCCTATCGTCTCGGCGGTCCCGGCCCGTGGTTGTCACGAGTACGTCCGGACCCGCTCAGCGATGCCCTTCTTGATGATCACCTCGACGCGCAGGTTGCCGGCCTTCGCAGCGTCGTCGAGCTCCTCCGGGGTGCACTTCTCGGCCTCCGGGGTCTCGGGGTCCCCGCAGATCTCCCCGCCGATGATCTCGGTGTCGGTGGCGACCCAGAAGGCTCGTTCACCGACCCGCAGCTTGCCGGGCGCCCAGAAGGTCAGCTCGCCGTGGAACGTACCGTCGGCGCCGGGGGCGTCGGGGTTGTCGACGGGACCGTTCTCCGTACCGCTGCCGGGGGCGTCGTCGTCCGAACCGGAACCCGGATCCCCTCCGGAGTCCGTACCCGAGCCGGAATCCGTACCCGAGCTGGACTCCTTATCCGCGCTCGGGCTCTCGCTCCCGCCACCCGAACCCGCGTCGGAGCTGCCCTCCTCGTCGGCACCGGCACTCGCGGTGGGGCTGGAACCGCTCCCGGAACCGTCGGCGGCGGAGTCGGGACCGCATCCCGTGAGGAATAGGCCCGTGGCGGTCAGGAAGGCCAGAGCGGCGAGCGTGCGGGTGCGCGTTCGGGTGCGCGTACGGGTGGATCGCATGGAAGTGCCCTTTCGGCGTTGTTCGTTGGTGAGTGGCAACGCCGCGCCCCGGTCCGGGCCGCGGCGTTGCCGTAAGGAAGTTCTGGCGGTCGCGATGGGGTCGGTCAGCCGACCGGAGCGATCCGCCGCGACACGTCGGCGTCGTCCTGGCCCGGCTGAGGCGCCACCTGAAGGTGCGGGCCCGTCCGGCGATCGCGCCGCGTGGCGAGCAGCGCGCCGGCGAGAGCGACCTGTACCCCCAGGACGCATGCCTGGGTCAGCGGGGACTCGACGGTCAGCACGGCCATGGTCGCGTTGAAACCGAGATGGACCGCGACGGCCGCCGCGACTCCGGCACGCTCGTACGCGTAACCGGTCAGCAGTGCCACGGGGAAGACGCTGAGCGAGAACATCAGGCCGCTCCAGCTCATCAGCCCGAGCTCCGCCTGGACGGTTCCCTCGATGAAGAACAGCGGCAGATGCCAGACCGCCCAGACGGCACCCAGCAGAAGTCCGGCCCGAAGCCGGCTCATGGACGCACGCAGACGGGGATACGCGGTGCCACGCCAGCCGGGCTCCTCGGCCACCGGACCGCCGATCAGCATGCTGACGAAGAACGGCACGATTCCGCCGACGCTCGAAATCAGTTCCTTGCCCTCGCTCAGGCTCACCGTGGCGCCACCGAGGAAGCCGGCGAGGAGCGCGCCCGCCACCACGCTCCCCGATGTCAGCACCAGCAGGGGCAGCACCCACAACAGGCGTACGCCCTGCCGGAATCTCACCGTACGAACGGGTACGGGCTCCCCGCGGCGGGCGCGGCGCACCCGGACCGCGATCGCGCCGAACACCGGGCCGAAGCCACCGAGCAGAAAGGGGATGGCGGTGGGGGAACTCGTCGGCGATCCGCCGAGTGTGATCACGATCAGCCAGAAGGTCCAGGTCATCGCGAAGGTGACAGCGAAAAAGAGGCCGAGGCCGCTTCGCCGGCCCTGAATGCCGCCGGCCTCGGCCTGCCGCGGCGCTTCACCGCTCCCGGTGAGTCCGCCTCCGCTTTTCTGCTGGAACATCTGAACTGCCCTTTCCACTGAGGCGCTCTCCGCGCCATGTCCACGACGCTGCGCACGGCGAAAGCCCGGCACACCGGGCGTAGGGCCAGGCGGTCGACCGGGGTGCCGGCCGCCACCACGGAAGATCCCTTCGGTGGTGGGAGTGCCGCGGGATCACAGACGACCCGTTGATCGATTCTGAGGCGGGGCCGCGTCCGCCAGGAACGGTGCGCGCCTTTGTTGCCTTCCGGTACAGGCCACTGTGCCCTCGTGTCCTGCGGCAACGCGGTGGCGGGCGACCGGGCGGGCGTCGCCCTGTCGTACCTCACAAACCTCGGCGTGCCCCAGGACCCCACGCGGAATCGCGGCGTGCGAGTTGTACGGGCGCCGGGAAGTCGCCGAGCATTTCCTCGTCAAGAGCGCACCCGAGCAGAACGGCCCGCCCACGAGCGAGCAGGACGCCCCGTCTCGCCCTCGCCATCCAGCTCTCCGCCGCATCCAGGGTCGTCCTGCTGGACGAACCGACCCGCGGCCTGGACTATCGGGCGAAGACCGCACTGATCCGGATCGTGGACACCCTCGCAGCCGAAGGCCGAGCCGTCGTCATCTCCACCCACGACATCGAGTTCGCCGCGCGCGCCGCCGCCATCCGGCTGACCCCGCGCGTCGGCGTGGTCATGGCGCTGGCCGCCTTCCTCGGACTGGTCCCGTTCTTCTGGCCGTTCGTCGTGGCGCCGGGCACTTTCAGCTCCGGCTACGCTCCCCCACTGATCTTCGGGGTCCTGTTGATCCTCGTCCTGTGCGTGGTGCTCTCCGAGATCGCCGAAGGCGGCATCGACTCCAAGGCACTCAACCTGCTGGGCGTCCTCTCCGCCGTCAACGCGGCCCTGCGCCCCCTGGGAGCCGGAACCGCCGGCATCGAAAACCGTCTTCTTCGTTCTGGTCCTGGCCGGGCGGGTCCACGGTCCGGGCTTCGGCTTCACCCTCGGCTGCACCTCACTGTTCGCCTCGGCGCTCATCACCGGCGGCGTCGGCCCCTGGATGCCATACCAGATGTTCGGCTGCGCCTTCGCCGGCATGCTCGCCGGGTTCCTGCCACGCGCCACCGGCCGGAGCGAGGTACTGCCCCTGGACGTCTACGGATCGCTCCCCGGCTACCTCTTCGGCTTCCTCCTCAACCTCTCCTTCCGGCCCTTCTCCCTCGACCCGAACAGCTCCCTCGCCTACCTGCCCGGCCTGAAACACCACTCGAACCGGCAACGTAGGGCGGACCCGTCGGAGCCGGATCCAGATACTGAGGTGCTTCTTCTCGACGGCCCGTCTCTCCGGCCCCCGGGTCATCAGGAGCGGCCGGCATGCAGCACCTCGCGGTCCCACAGGTGGCGCGGCTGCGTGTGCAGCCGCCAGTAGTGCTCGGCGATGTCGTCGGGGTCGAAGTCGGTGCCGGAGGCGACCGGGCCGTCCACGGTGACGCTCGCCACATGCACTCCAGAGGATCCGTACTGCTGATCGAGCAGCGCAACCAGGGTCCGGACGCCCGCCTTGCCCAAGGAGAGGCTCACGTACCGCGGCTTGGGCTCGGGCATGCCACCCGTGACAACAAACGTTCCGCTCCCGCGCTCCGCCATTGCCGGCGCGAGACGTGCCGCGGCATTGAGCGCGCCGACCACATTGACCGCCCATGCCTCCATGTGATCACGCACCGACAACTCACCCAGCTCGTCCGCGCGGACCAACGCGGCGTTGTACACGGCGACTTCCGGCACGCCGTGCTCACCGACGGCCCGGTCCAGGGCCGCGTCCAACTCGGCCCGGTCGGTGCTGTCCGCCCGCAACGCGACGACGGGAACGCCATAGGAAGCGATCGGGCCCGCCGCGGCGCGCAGCGTCTGCCCGCCCCTGGCGATCAGCGTGATCGGCAGCCCCTCCCTGGCGAACCGACGCGCGACCGCCTGCCCGATCCCCGGTCCCGCACCAATGATCACCGCACCCGGCATGACCAGGCTCCTCTCTTCACGATCAGCGACACTGGGGGACGCTAAGGCGTCACATCAATGTGAAGGTCAAGGAGAGGACCGGATGCGAATCGGCGACCTGGCCCACGAAACCGGGGTGAGCAGAAGGCTGTTGCGCTACTACGAGGAGCAGGGTCTGCTGCGGCCGGTCCGGTCGGACAACGGCTACCGTGAGTACGCCGAGGCGGACGTCGCGACGGTGAACCACATCCGAGCGATGCTCGCCGCCGGGCTTTCCACCGCGGTCATCGCCAAAGTCGTGCACTGCCTGCACGACAAGGACGAGCTGAGGGTGCCATCCGGCTGCCCGACCTTCATCGGGGAGCTGAGACGCGAACGCACCCGCATCACCGGGACAATCGCCCAACTCGAGAGTTCCCGGCGCATACTCGACGCCGTTCTCGACACGGCGCCCCGGGACGGAGAGGACCCGTCACGCGAGACTCACCTATAAAAACGGATCCGATGCGCTCTACGGCCTCCGCGGCCAGATGGCCCCGCACCAGGAAGTACGGGCAGTACGCGACTTCCTGCTGCGGGGCGCATATGGTGACAGAAGCCGCACCGTGCTCTTCCTTGATCTGCGCCGCGACCCGCCGCACAACCGCCATGACTTTCATGAGCAGTTCTTCGCCCCCGTCACCGAGGTCGATCAGCGAAGGAATATGCCGCTTCGGTACCACCACGACGTGCACCGGATGAGCAGGGTTGGTGTGCTCGAACGCAGGGGTCACAGTAAGTGACTTTCCATGCCGGACGGTAACGTCACCGCAACCCTACCGTCCAGCCTCTACTTGCTCCTGCCTCACACCAGCCCCTTGCGATCACGACGTGGAACGCTCGGCCGAGAAGCCCGGTCGTGAGCTGACGAGCCGTCACGAAAGTCAGCATTGGGTCAGCATGAGGTCTGGCACAGACGAGAACGGGAGGCAACACCTGCGACTCGAACAGGCCCTCCGAAGCAGACCTGGACCACCCCGGCCGAGGGGCCAGATCGCTCGGCCGAGGCGCCAGATCGCTCGGCCGAGGGAATTGACGATCAACGAATGCCGTCCGGCCAACAAACACGAAAGTGCAGATCAGCGTGTGCGTCCCCGTGGTTTCAGCGGGGTCGGCGGGAGGGCTGGGGCGGGGAGGCGGTCGCCTTCGAAGCCGTGGACGTCGCCGAAGCGGGATCCGGACATCCAGGCCTCGCGGGCCTGTGCGATATCCTCGTTCGACCGGCCGATGAAGTTCCACCACATCACCAGCTCCTCCTCGAACGGCTCGCCGCCGAGAAGCATCAGACCGGCGTCGGACTCCGCGCGCAGGGGCAGTTCCGAGCGGCCGCAGCCGAGGTAGAGCATGGATCCCGGCAGTACGGGGACGCCGTCGACCTCGGCCTCGCCGGACATGGAGAGGACCGCGTACTCGAAGTCCGGTTCCAGCGGCAGGCGTGTTTCGGTGCCGCCGGCGAGTGCCAGGTCGGCGCCGATGATCGGGCTGTACGCGGTGCCGGGTGAGACCGCGCCGTCGAGCGCGCCGAGGATGACGGTGGCGGTCAGGCCCGGAGCCGTGACGACGGGCAGGTCCGCGTGGTGCTGGAAGTGCGGCTGGACATGGCGGTGGGCGTCCGGGAGCGCCACCCAGAGCTGGGCGCCGTGCAGAAAACGGGCGTGCCGGCGCGGGCTCTCCTCGGAGTGGGAGATCGCCCGGCCCGAGGTCATCAGGCCCAGCTCGCGCGGGCGTACGGTCTGGAGGCTGCCGAGGCTGTCGCGGTGCAGCACCTCACCGTCGTGCAGCCAGCTCACGGTCTGGAGGCCCATATGGGGATGGGGCGGCACCTGCATGCCGGCCTCGTCTGCGATGTCGTCGGGACCGTAGTGATCGACAAAGGCCCACGCGCCGACCATCCGCCGCCCCAGGTTGGGCAGCAGTCTGCGGACCTCGGTGGATTCACCGAGCTGGACCCGGCGCGGGCTCAGCAGCTCGCGCACCGGCTCGGCCACGACGAAGCCGCGACCGCCGCAGACGGTGAGGGCGGCCTGACGATCAAGATTGCTCATGACGCCCAACCTAATCCCGCGGCGTCCGGAGGGGCAGTATCCACACCAAATCGATAGTGGAATGTTCAACCATGTTCTGCCGTTGTCAGCGTACGAGACCATCGGAGATCGGAGGAGGACACGTGGAAAGCACGTACTACGAGTACGGAACGGCGGCCGAGCGCTGGGACCGCGCACAGCTGTTCTTCGAGGCCAAGGAGTACATGACGGCGGCCCGTATCCTCGACGGGCTGGTGGCCGAGGTGCCGGAGCAGGTCGCCCCGCGGCTGCTGCTCGCCCGTACGTACTACCACTCCGCGCGGCTGGCCAAGGCCGAGACCGAGCTGCGCACCGTCCTGGAGCGCGACCCGGTGGAGCCGTACGCGCGGCTGATGCTGGGCCGCACGCTGGAGCGTCAGGGCCGCCGTACGGAGGCCGCGACCCAGCTCCGGATGGCCGCCGCGCTCGCCGGTGAGTTTCCGGCACCGACCGCCGACGCGACGCACGACACAACCCACGACACGGCGTGACGCGACGTACGTGACGCACAGGACGTACGCGCCGTGAGCGCCACCGGCGTCAGGAGCATGAGCGCTCCTGACGCCGGACGCCGGGCCTGACCTGAGGCCCCGTCCGCCCTGGACCCGCCCCGGGCCGCCGTATCACGCACCGTCAGGCCGCGTCCGGTCCCGTCCGGTCCCCTGCCGCACCGCTGGGATGCCGCTGAACTCCGGCAGGCGTGCCGGTGGCTTGTTCTCTCCCTTTCCGCACCTTGTTGAACGTGTAAGTATTTCGCCCGGCTGCCGGTCCCGGCGGCGACACGTTCCCCGGGGCCGGTCCGCGGCGCCCCCGCCGCCCCCGGCACCCCACTGTGAAGGGACCCTCATGACCGCACGTACCAGGAAGCTCGCCGCCACCGCGGCAACCGCCGCCGCACTGGTCGCCGTCATGGGCGGGGCGCAGCCCGCCGCCGCGGCCGGTTACCCCGAGGCCGCCTTCTACACCGGTGCCGGTCAGTCGGGCACCGGGATCCTTGTCGACCTGGCCGACACCGGAACCTGCCAGAACCTGTCCCAGCCGGCCCTGTCCGGCGCGAATCTGTCCGCCCAGGACATCGATGTCTACTTCAACGCGGACTGCCGCACCGGCGCGCCCGGCACCACCAGCGACCTCTTCTACCGGCTGGGCAGCCTCCACCTCGGCGACTTCGGCTTCCCCGCGGTGAGTTACCGCGTCCGCCCCTGAACTCGCCCCGCCCGCGGGTACCTCAGCACACCGGCAAAGGCACCAGCGAAGGCACGGGCAAAAGCGCCGGCACCGGCACCGCACGGTCCTCCGTGCGGCGCCCCCGCCGCCGGCGTCCTCAGCGGATGATCTTCTCCACCAGCAGCCGCACGCCCGCCGCGATCGAGTCCGCGTCGATACCCGCCGCGCGGAGCTGCTCCCGAGGTGTCGCCGAGCCCGGAATCCTGTTCACCGCCAGCCGTACCAGCCTCTTGGGCGCCGGGCGGCCGTCCGAGAACACCTCGGCCACCGCGTCCCCGACACCGCCCTGCGGGTGATGGTCCTCCACCGTGATCAGACAGTTCGTGTCGGCCGCCGCGGCCTGGAGCGTGTGCTCGTCGGCCGGCTTGATCGAGTAGAGGTCGATCACCCGTACGGGGATGCCCTCACCGGCCAGCAGATCGGCCGCCCTCAGACACTCGTGGACGGTGACTCCCGCGCCGATCAGGGTCACCCGGTCCGCGTCCGAGCGGCGCAGCACCTTGCTGCCGCCGACCGGGAACTCCTCGTCGGGACCGTAGACGACCGGGGTCGCGCCCCGGAGCGTACGGAGATAGCGCACGCCCGACAGCGCGTGCATCTCCGCCACGAGCCGTGCCGTCTGATTGGCGTCGCAGGGGTGCAGCACCGTACTGCCGTGCACGGCGCGGAACATCGCCAGATCCTCCAGGCCCATCTGGGACGGACCGTCCTGACCGATCGCGACACCGGCGTGCGAGCCGACGACATTGATCGAGGCCCGGCTGACGGCCGCCATCCTCAGGAAGTCGTGCGCGCGGGTCAGGAAGGCCGCGAACGTCGACGCGAACGGGACATGCCCGAGCGCCTGCATCCCGACGGCCGCCGCGATCAGTTGCTGTTCCGCGATGTAGCACTCGAAGAACCGGTCGGGGTGCTCCTTGGCGAAGAACTCGACCCGGGTGGAGTCGCTGACCTCGCCGTCGAGCGCGACGACATCGCCCTGGGCCGTACCGAGCGCGGCGAGCGCCCTGCCGTACGCGTCACGCGTGGCGACCGAGTCACCCACGTCGTAGCGCGGCAGTTCGAGCGTGACGGGGTGCCTGGCGGTACGGGCGGGGGCCTCGGGCTCGGCGGGCTTCGCCACGGAGATCCGGATCGAGCGCCGTCCGCCCAGTTCCTCGATGGCGCTCTCCGCGTCGGGCAGCGGCTTGCCGTGCATCCCTTCGCGGTCCTCGACGGAGGCGACGCCCTTTCCCTTCCGGGTGCCCGCGATGATCGCGGTCGGCCTGCGGCGCGTCGACCGGGCCTCGTCGAAGGCCGCGTCGATGGCGTCGACGTCGTGCCCGTCGATCTCGATGGTGTGCCAGTCGAACGCGCGCAGCCTGCGGCCGTACGCCTCCAGATCCCGCTGATGGCGGGTGGGTCCGCGCTGGCCGAGCCGGTTGACGTCGATGACGAGGGTCAGCGAGTCGAGATGTTCGACACCGGCGTGCTCGATCGCCTCCCACACCGATCCCTCGGCCATCTCGCTGTCGCCCGACAGCACCCAGACGCGGTACGGGGTCCGGCCGAGCCGCTGCCCGGCGAGTGCCATGCCCACGCCCACCGGCAGTCCCTGGCCCAGCGAGCCGGTGGCGACATCGACCCACGGCAGCCGTGGGGTCGGATGGCCTTCGAGCCGGCTGTCGAGGGTCCGGTAGGTGAGGAACTCCTTCTCGTCGATCGCGCCCGCCGCCAGATACATGGAGTACAGCAGCGGAGAGGCATGGCCCTTGGAGAAGAGCAGCCGGTCGTTGCCCTGACGGCCGGGCCGGTCGAAGTCGTAGCGCAGGTGCTTGGCCATCAGCACCGCCATGAGGTCGGCGGCCGACATCGACGAGGTCGGATGCCCCGAGCCCGCCGTATCGGCGACCCGTACGGAGTCGACCCTCAACTGCTGGCCCAGTTCGGTCAGTTGTTCGCTGTTCATGTCACTCCTCGCGAGATGTGCCGGACGTACGGAACGTGCTCGACGTACGGGACGTGGTGGACGTGCTTCACATGCTTCACGTGTCTGAGGTGTGCGGTCCGCCGGGGACCCTCGCCAGCTCGGGCGACGACGATTCGAGCGGCACGGTCCAGGATCGGACCAGACCGAGCTGTACGGCCTGACGCGGCAGCACCGCTTCGAGCAGCCAGTCGGCGGCGACGCGTACCCGGTTGCCCGGCATGGCCGCCAGGTGGTAGCCGCGGGTGACCGCTCCCGCGAGCGGTCCGGAGAGCGGTACCCCGAGCGGATTGGCCGCGGCCTTGACACCGCCGAGATCGACGACGAATCCCAGGTCGTGGTGGCGGTAGACCCGCTGCTCCCCATGGCCGAGGGTGGCCGCCACATTGCGGCCCGCCAGCCGGCCCTGCCTGCTCGCGTGCTGGGCGGTCATCGGGGTGAACTCGCCCGGCCTGGTGAGGTCCGGGACGGCCGCCGCGTCACCGCAGGCGAACACCTCGGGATGGCCGGGCACATTGAGCCGGGCGTCGACGAGCAGCCTGCCCCGTTCGACCGGCACCCCGATCTCGGAGACCAGCGGGTCCGGCCGCACCCCCACACACCACACCAGGGTGTGGGTCTCGATGAACTCGCCGTCGTCCAGCGTGATCCCGGTCCGTCCCGCCTCCTTGACGGAGGTGCGGGTCCGTACGTCCACGCCGCGCCGGCGCAGCACCCGGTCCGCGGTGGTGGAGAGCCGCCGGTCCAGTTCGGGCAGGACGCGCGGGGCGATGTCGAGAAGCAGCCAGCGGGGTTTGCGCTTATGACACCAGGCGGGCTGTTTGCGGACCAGCGCGTCCGTGAAGAGCTGGCCCTGCGCGGCGACCTCGGTCCCCGTGTATCCGGCTCCGACCACGACGAAGGTCCCACGGGCGGTGCCCTCACGGTGGTCGTCGGTGGCGGCGGCCAGCTCGATCTGACGGGTCACGTGGTCCCGTAGGTAGAGGGCTTCCGGGAGCCCCCGGAAGCCGTGCGCGTACTCGGCGACGCCCGGGACCGGAAGCAGTTTGTTGACACTGCCCACAGCGAGGACGAGCCGGTCGTACGTCAGCTCGCCCCGGTCGCCCTCCGGCCCCGTGT
This sequence comes from Streptomyces sp. NPDC055025, assembly GCF_053608565.1. NCBI lineage: Bacteria > Bacillati > Actinomycetota > Actinomycetes > Kitasatosporales > Streptomycetaceae > Streptomyces > Streptomyces sp. NPDC055025. The sequence continues at coordinate 138,133 of NZ_JBSGVS010000008.1, read as the reverse complement.
ACGTGACACGCCGTGACTCCAGGTCGACATGGCCGGCCTCGCCGAGGACGAGCCGTACCCGCGGCAGTGTCCCGGGGAGAGAGACGGTCACCCGGCGCGGTTCCAGAATGCCCGCGGCGACCTGGGGCAGGAGCGGGAGATAGAGGAAGTAGTCCGTGGGGTTCAGCAGGACCACTTCCGCGGTGTCCCGGACGGTGTGGGAGAGGGTACGAGCAGCCTCGTACCCGGCGAATCCGGCTCCGACGATGACAATGCGTTCTCGGCTCACATTCGACTCCGGAGTGTGACATATCGGGTCGTAAGGATCGACTTGTCACGTGCCCGCCGAGGGGAACGACAAACACCTCCCCGCCCCTGAAGCGTTCTCGGAAGCGTTGTGCGCGGTGCCGCGCACCGGGGTGTGCGGCACCGCTCTCCCCCGCCTCCACAGACCCCTCCGCCTGCCGGTTGACACGGTCGTGAGAGGTGGGAAGGTGGACGCAGAGGGAGGAGCCGCCCCCCTCCCCCGGGCAGTAACTCCCACGCGCCGGCGCACGACCGGACCGCAGGAGGCGAGGAGAACGACGTGAGCGGCGACAGCGGCGACAGCGGCCGGACCATGGGCGACGAGGTCTACCAGCCGGACGGCTCGGAGGTCATCGACGACGAGGGCATCCTCGACGCCGAGGACACTCTCCTCGACCGTGGTTCCGACCCCTTCGACGAAGGCTGGTCGCCGCCGGAGCGTCCCCTCGGCGTCGAGCACACAGGGACGACGGCCGCCGAGCAGCGGGCGGGGGAAACGCTGGACCAGCGGCTCGCGGAGGAGGTCCCCGATCTCACGGTCCCCATCGGGGACGGTATCGGTGACCTGCCGTACGGCGAGGGCGAGACGCTCGACGACGAGGTCGGCGACGGCCGGTCGGGCCGGCTGGTGGCGCCGGACGAGGGCGCGCACGAGGACGCCGAGAAGGACATGATCGCCAGCGATGTCGGCATCGACGGCGCCGCCGCTTCGGCGGAGGAGGCCGCGGTCCATCTCGTTCCCTACCCGGACGAGACCGAGCCGGAGTGAACCGTGCGGGGCGAAGCCGTACACCGGGCCCGGAGCGGGTGAACGTCCGCCCGGCGTACGGCACTTCCACCGCGCACGACGCTCACAACGGCACGGTCACACCAGCACCGGGACGAGCGGGGCCGGGATGAGCGAGGCGGGGACGGGTTCCCGCCGCGCCGTGCCGAGCCCGGTGAGCGGTGTCCACGGCACACGCGGGACGTCCTGTGGACTTCGGACGCTTCTGGTGAACCAGATGACCTTGCCCTCGGCCGTGGCACACGTACCCCAGCTGTCGCTCAGCGCCGCGACCCTGGCGAGGCCGCCGCCACCGGCCGTGAGCAGCCGCGGCATGCGCGGGCCGTTGTCCTCGACGGAGGCCGTGAGATGCCGGCCCGTCCAGCGGAGTTCGAGCACGCAGCGATTGCCGTCACCGACATGGCGGTGGACATTGGTCAGCAGTTCCTCGACACCTTTGCCGACGGATGCCACATGCAGGTCGAGCCTCCAGTACCGAAGATGCGCGGCGACGACGCGCCGGAGTTGCGGAACACGCTCCGGAGAGGCGTGCAGTTCGACCACGTAATGACGGTCGGGTGGAACGGTCATGGCCGAGGCTCCTCACAGAGAGGCCCACGAGCTTCACCACGTTGGATCAACGACCCCCGAGCACGAAGCGTGAGCGAAAGCCACTTCTGGGTCATCCTCAGGGTGAGGTGGGCCGTCCGGAAGCGCAACACGAGCCGTACCGAGGCCACGAAAGCGGCCAATCCAGTCGCAGCGGCAGCAGCTGACGGCCAGGGGCAGCGGCAGCCGCTACCGGCTCTCCAGGAGCACCTGGATCTCTTCCTCCTGGTCACCGAAGGCCGTACCGACATCGTGGACGGTGAACGCGGAGGCCAGCGTCCTACGCATGGTGTCCACCGCCGTGTAGCCGCCCTGGAGGGTGGCCGTGAGCGGCGCCGTCAGCCGCGCGGGGTCCGGCTGCTTCCGCAGACGCGAGGCGTCGAAGGTCGCGAGCCATACGGTCGGTCGCCGCTCGGCCACGTCCTGGGGGATGTCGTCGGCCGCGCGATCGCAGGCGAAGGCCGTACGGAGCACACCGAACACAGCGCGCGCGTCCTCCTTCGCCCCGCCGGTGAGCGCCACGACCACCTCGTCCATGGGCTGGTCCACACTGTTCACATCGATCGTTCCTCTCCGTGTCCCGGTGTCGCGGTGTCCGGTCTCCACCCTCTCCCCGGCGGCCGCGGTGTGCGACCGGACCGCGCACCCGCGGGACGTCTGCCGGGTCGGGGCCCGGGGGCCGATGGCTCGCGGCCGCCCGTCGCGTCTACGCTCCGAACTCCTTGAGGAACGTCGCGCAGAAGGCGTTGAGGTCGTCCGGCCTCCGGCTGGTGATCAGGGTGCTGGGTGCGGACGTGCAGACATGGACCTGCTCGTCGACCCAGGTGGCGCCCGCGTTGGCGAGATCGGTCCGCAGGCTCGGCCAGGAGGTCAGTGTCCTGCCGCGCACCACATCCGCCTCGATCATCGTCCAGGGGGCATGGCAGATCGCCGCCACCGGTTTGCCCGCGTCGAAGAAGCCCTTGACGAAGGACACGGCCGCCGGGTCCATCCGCAGGGCGTCCGGGTTGGCGACACCACCGGGAAGCACCAGCGCGTCGTAGTCACCGGCGGCCGTCTCGGACACCGTGCGGTCGACGGGGAAGGTGTCCGCCTTGTCGAGATGGTCGAACGCCTGGATCTCGCCCGGTGCCGTGGAGACCAGTACACGCTCTCCGCCGGCGTCACCCACGGCCTTCCACGGCTCGGTCAGCTCGACCTGCTCCACGCCCTCCGGAGCCGCGAGGAATGCCACACGCATGTGATTCACGTCCTCTCCCGCGCGTCGTGCTCGTACGGCTCTTCTCGTACACCTCTTCCCCTACCCAGTTTTCCCCTACCCAGAAATCCGCGTCGGTCCCGGGCGCGCGGACGCGGCGGGGCACTCGGCGGGGACTCAGAGACGTTTCGCGTCGGGGGCGGTCGCGGTACGGAGCCGTGCCGTCACGGTCGTCGTACGGCGGCGCAGTCGCTGGAGGGGCGTGGGCGGCAGCTCGCGGGCCGCGCCCCGGGCGTAGTACCGCTCGACATAGAACTGGCCGACGGACAGCACGCTGGTGACGACGATGTACCAGATGGTCGCCACCATCAGCAGCGGGATGACCTGGTACGTACGGTTGTAGATGAGCTGCACGGAGAACAGCAGGTCCTGTACGGCGAGGACGCTGACGATGCTGGTCCCCTTCAGGGTGCCGATGAGCATATTGCCCGCGGTGGGAACGATGGAGCGCATCGCCTGCGGCACGATGACACGGCGCAGCACCCGCCACCGGCTCAGCCCCAGGGACTGCGCGGCCTCGGTCTGGCCGGCGTCCACCGAGAGGATCCCGCCGCGTACCACCTCCGCCGCGTAGGCCGCCTCGTGCAGGGTGAGACCGATCAGCGCGGTGAGTCCGGCGCCGAAGAGGTTCACGGTCTTGAAGGTGAGGAACTCGGGGCCGAAGGGGATACCGATGCCGAGCGTCGGATAGAGCGCGCCGATGTTGAACCAGAACAGGAGCTGCACCAGCAGCGGGGTGGATCTGAAGATCCATACGTAACCCCAACTGAGCGTGCGCAGCACGGGGTTGGCGGAGAGCCGCAGCACGGCGAAGACCGTGCCGATGAGAAAACCGAGCACCATCACACCCGCGGTCAGCCAGAGCGTGAGCAGCAGCCCGTCGAGTACCGCGGGGGTGGTGAAGTACTGGCCGACCACACTCCACTGGAACCGCTGGTTGCGCACGACGGAGTTGACGACCATCGCGAGGACCAGCAGCGCGGCGGCGCCCGACAGCCACCGTCCGGGATGCCGGCGCGGCACGATACGGGAGATCTCGTCGGGCCGGGGCAGGGTGAGGTCGCGTCTCGGAGGGGACGCGTCCGGCACGCGGAGGACATCGGGCGGGGGCGATACAGACATGAGGGGGCTCCGGCGGGAGTGCGGTCGGCGGTGGTCGGTGTACTCCGGGTGCCCCGGGGTGCTCCAGGTCCGGACGCTCCAGGTGCTCCGGCGCTCCAGGTCCGGGTGCTCCAGGTGCTCCGGGTCCGGGTGCTCCGGGTCCGGATGCTCCAGGTACTTCGAGTGCTCCGAACGTCATCACGCGCCGTGTCCCTCAACACGGCCGGTACGGCCCGGTGTTCACCTCGGAGACCCTGGGGTCCGAGGTGCGCACGGAGGCCGGACGCGTCTCGATCGTACGGGCGGGGACGGCGCGGTTGTCAAGGAGGCCCCGGCGCCCCGGTCAACTCATGTACCACTGTGCGGGCATCGGTTGACTTCGGTGAAAGTCCCGTGCTCAATTGGCTGCATGCAGAAGCAGCTGCCGTTGGTCACCCGCGGCCACATCGACTTCGGTCGAGTGTGGTCCGCCTCTTGTTGCGCCTGATCGCACCTGACCCCGGCAGCGGGCCGCCCGACCGGCCCCTCCCTCCCTCGGTGACCCCGTCGCGGGCCGAGTTCCCCTTCTTCACCGGGTGCACGCTGCCGTCTTCCTCCTGACGCTCCACGCGCCACTCCGCACGTACCACTCCGCTTCGACGCGTTCCACACGCCACTCCGCTTCCGCCGTGCCCGCGGTCTGCCCAGGGTTCCTTCGGCATGCCCTCCCTCCGCGTACGCACCGCGTTTCTCCGCCGTACGAAAGGTCCCTCATGCCTGTGGAGTTCCTCGGTATCGCCGCCACCCACGACGGGTCGGAGACGAGTCCCCGCTCCGGCGCCGCGTTCGACAAGGAGTACACGCTCAAGCTGGCCCGCGCCCATGAGGACCACGGCTGGGACCGGGTGCTGTTCGCGTACGGCTCGGGCTCGCCCGATCCCGCTCCCGCCGCCGCGTTCATCGCCTCCCGGCTGGACAAGCTCCAGATCCTGCTGGCGCACCGGCCGAATGTGTCGTATCCGACCTTCGCCGCCAAGACGTTCGCGACTCTGGACCGGATCAGCGACGGGCGGCTCACGGTCCACTTCATCACCGGTGGGAACGACCATGAACAGGGCCGCGAGGGGGACACGCTCACCAAGGACCAGCGCTACTCGCGCACACGCGAGTACATCGAGATCGTCAAGCGGATCTGGACCACGCACGAGGCCTTCGACCACGAGGGCGAGCACTACCGGTTCCACGACTTCGTCAGCGATGTCTTCCCGGTCCAGCAGCCCCGCCCGAACGTCTCGTTCGGCGGCTCCTCACCGGCCGCGTACCAGGCGGGCGGCGCCGAGGCGGACATCTACTGCCTGTGGGGCGAGCCGCTGGAGAAGACCGCGGAGCAGATCGAGGCGGTGAGGGCCGCCGCGCGCGCGGCAGGGCGTACGGCACCGCCCCGTATCCAGGTGGCCTTCCGGCCGATCATCGCGCCGACCGAGGAACTCGCCTGGGAGAAGGCGCACCGGACGGTGGACACGATCAAGGCCCGCAGGGAGCGGGGCGACGCGGCTCTGGTACGCCGCTACCGCCGGGGAGAGCCCGAGAACACCGGGTCGCAGCGGCTGATCGCGATCGCGGAGTCGGGTGAGCGCTACGACCGGGCGCTGTGGACGCCGACCGCCGCGGCCACCGGTGGCGCGGGCAACTCCAACGCCCTGGTCGGGACGCCGGAGACGGTCGCCCAGGCGCTGCTCGACTACTACGACCTGGGCGTGGACATCCTCTCCGCGCGCGGTTACGACCTGCTGGGCGACGCCATCGACTTCGGCCGTCATGTCATCCCGCTCGTACGCGAAGAGGTCGCCAAGCGGGACGCCGAGAGGGACACCGAGCGCGTGGCACCCGGCACCCGGAGCCTGGTCGAGGCCGGCTGATGACCTCCGTCGCCGAACCCGGCGGTCTGACCTGGGTACGGACCGCACTCTCCGATCCGCTGGTGCTGCCGATGCTGCGCGAGCTGGACCAGGAGTACACCTCCCGCTACGGCAAGGAGGCGCACGGCGAGATGGACCGCTATCCGGCGGAGGAGTTCGCCCCGCCGCACGGCGTCCTGCTGCTGTTGCTGGAGCACGGCGAGCCGGTCGCGGGCGGAGCGTTCCGCCGCTTCGACGGCACCACGGCCGAGCTGAAGCGGATCTGGACCCACTCCGCCCACCGGCGACGGGGGCTGGCCGCGCGGGTGGTCGGGGAGCTGGAGCGGATCGCCGCCGTACGGGGCTACCGCCGGATCCATCTCACCACCGGGCCGCGCCAGCCCGAGGCCAGGGGGCTGTATCTGAGGACCGGATACACACCGCTGTTCGACACGAGTGCCGACCCGGAGACCATCGGTCCGCTCCGGTTCGAGAAGCATCTCGCCACCGCCCGCCGCTCCGGCCCGGCCGGCTCCGCCGCTCCCACCGACTTGGCCGCCCCCACCGCCCCCACCGCCCCTACTGCCCCCACCGTCTCCACCGTCTCCACCGTCTCCACCGTCTCCACCGAAGGAAAGGTATGAGCCCGTGCGCACCCTGATCCCGGGCCGTCTCCGGCCCGCGCGCCGCGAGCGGCCCGTATCTCCTCGGACGGACCGCTCCGTACGCCGTCACCGCCGGCTGCCGGCCGCCGTTCTGGCCGCCCTGCTCCTGCCCGTCCTCGCGGGCTGCGGTGCGGACACATCGTCCGGAACGGAGACGGCGGGCGCCGCCTCGCCCGCGCCGTCGGACGATGTCACCGCCTCGCTGACGAAGAACGCCGGGCTGGCGGAACTGCTGCCCGAGAACGTCCGCGCACAGGGGACTCTCCGGATCGCCTCCTCCGTGGGCGCGGCGCCCAGCGCGTACTTCCCCGACGCGACGAGCCGCCGGCCCGCGGGGCTCGACATCGACATCGCGGACGCCGTCGGCAAACTGCTGGGGCTGAGGCTGGAGCGCCAGGAAGCCAGCTTCGAGGCGATCCTGCCCGCGCTCAGCAGTGGCAAGTACGACGTGGGCACCGGAAACTTCGGCGTCACCGAGGAGCGGCTGAAGACGATCGACTTCGTCACCTATATCAATGACGGACAGGGGTTCGCCGTCCGCAAGGACGACACCGGTCTGAGCAAGGTGACCCGGCTCGACCAGCTCTGCGGCAAGACCGTCGGCACCTCGGCGGGCACCACCTTCGAAGCGACGCTGAACTCCCGGAAGAGTGTCTGCGCGGACGCCGGCGAGAAGCCGTACACGGTCAAGGTCTTCTCCGAGAACGGCGCCCTTCTGACCAGCCTTCAGCAGGGCCGGATCGATGTGGTCATGTCGACCATCAACGGTCTGCGCTACCAGGCCGCGCAGCCGGCGGCCGGGGTCAGATTCCTGGGCGAGTTCCACCGGCTCGACGTCGGTTTCGCCTTCGACAAGGGCTCCCCCCTGCTCAAGGCGTTCCAGGGTGCTGTCAACGAGCTGATCGACAACGGCACATACGACCGGATTCTCAAGAAGTGGGGGACACAGGATTCCGCCATCGAGGAGTCCCGGATCAGCCCGCCCGAGACGAAGTAGCGGCAGGAGCCCCCGATGGATACCGCAACCGGCACCGAGGCGGACAGACCGTCCGTACCGCCGTCATCCTCTGTGACGCCGTCATCTTCCGTGACACCGACGGACGCCCTGTCGTCGTCCGGCCCTTCGCCGAAGGAGGCGTCACCACCGGGCACGGAGGATCTCGCCGCGCTGAAGGTCGTGCCCGCGCGGCACTACTGGCGCTGGGTGGCCGGTGCCGCCGCGCTCGTCGTCGTCGCGCAGTTCGTACACGGGCTGGCCACCAATCCGGGCTGGGACTGGGAGACCTTCTTCCTCTATCTCTCCACGGACAGTGTGCTGAGGGCCGTCTGGGTGACCCTCCAGCTCACCGCGTACGGGACCGCGCTGGGCTTCGCCCTCGGTGTCGTCCTCGCCTTCATGCGGCTGTCGCGCAGTGTGATTCTCCAGACGGTCGCCTGGACCTATATCTGGGCCTTCCGCTCGATCCCGCTGATCGTCCAGCTTCTGTTCTGGTTCAACCTGGCCTATCTCTACCAGGAGTTGGGGGTCGGCATCCCGTTCGGCCCCGTCCTGTGGAGCTTCGACACGATGAACCTGGTCGGCGCCATGTCGGCCGCCGTCATCGGTCTGGCGCTGCATCAGGCCGCCTACGCGGCCGAGATCGTACGCGGCGGGATCATCTCCGTCGAGGGCGGACAGCTCGAAGCAGCGGCGGCACTGGGCATCCCCCGGCTGCGTCAGATACGCCGCATCCTGCTGCCGCAGGCGATGCGCGGCATCCTGCCCAACGCCGCCAACGAGGTCATCTCCCTCTTCAAGGGCACCTCGATCGTCTCCGTGATGGCCATCGGCGAGCTGTTCTACCAGGTTCAGGTGATCTACGGCCGCAACGGCCGGGTCGTACCGCTGCTGATGGTCGCCACCGCCTGGTACATCCTGCTGACCACCCTGCTGTCCGTCGCCCAGTACTACGTGGAGCGGCACTTCGCGCGCGGGGCCGAGCGCACTCCCCCGCCCACCCCGTTCCAGCGAGCCAGGAGCTTCACCCGCAGGATGCGGGCCGCTGCCGCCACCGGAGGTTTCCCGCGATGAGTACGGACATTGCTCCCGAGCCGGCACCCGGCGGCGGCGACCGGGACAGCACCGCGGTCCGCGCCCGGAACACCGCCACCGCCGCCACCACTGGCACCGGCACCACCGCTGACACCGGCGGTGGCAGCGGCAGCGGCGATCTGATGGTGGACGTGCGGGGTGTGCACAAGAACTTCGGCCCGCTGGAGGTGCTCCGCGGGGTCGACCTCCAGGTCCGCACCGGCGAGGTCACCGTCGTACTGGGCCCCTCCGGCTCGGGAAAGTCGACCCTGCTGCGCAGCATCAACCACCTCGAAAAGCTCAACCGGGGGTACGTCAGCATCGACGGCGAGCTGATCGGCTACCGCCGCTCCGGCTCCAAGCTGCATGAACTCAAGGAGAGAGACGTCCTGAAGCAGCGGCTGCACATCGGCTTCGTCTTCCAGAACTTCAATCTCTTCCCGCATCTCACCGTGGTCGAGAACATCATCGAGGCTCCCGTCTCGGCGCTGCGCCGTCCCCGCAGGACCGCCGTCGAGCAGGCGGAACGGCTGCTGGAGCGGGTGGGTCTCGCCGACAAGGCCACCGCCTATCCACGACAGCTCTCCGGCGGTCAGCAGCAGCGCGTGGCGATCGCCCGCGCGCTCGCGCTGGAGCCCAAGGTGCTGCTCTTCGACGAGCCCACCTCGGCGCTCGACCCCGAGCTGGTCGGCGAGGTCCTCGATGTCATCAAGGACCTGGCCCGCAGCGGCACCACCATGATCGTCGTCACCCATGAGATCGGCTTCGCCCGTGAGGTCGCCGACACCGTCGTCTTCATGGACGACGGTGTGATCGTCGAGCAGGGCCCGCCCGCCGAGGTCCTGGACCGGCCGCGCCATGAGCGGACCAAGGCGTTTCTCTCCAAGGTGCTCTGACCCACCTTCCCGTCCATCGACCCATCGACCCATCACCCATCGACCCGTCGTCTTTCCCACGAGGAGCCTTCCGTGCCGTCCAGACCCGTCCTCCGTACCACCGCCGCCCTTCTCGGCCTTGTCGCCACGCTCTCCCTCTCGGCCTGCGGCAACTCCGCCGACGGCTCCACCGAGCAGGTGGTGGCCAAGGACGGAGGCAAGGACGGTCTGCGGATCGATCTCAGCCCCGACCAGAAGCGGATCACCACGCCCGAGGTGGACTCCATCGCCGCGCTCGTCCCGGCGGCGATCCGCGATCGCGGCACGCTCGAAGTGGTCAACTCGGCAGGTTCCGTACCGCCGTTGGCCTTCTACGCCACCGACGACAAGACCGTCATCGGTATCGAGACGGACATCTCCTCGCTGATCGCGGATGTCCTCGGGCTGAAGCCGAGCTACCACACGGTCGACTGGGCGAACATCTTCGTCGGTCTCGACAGCGGCAAGTACGACGTGGGGTTCAGCAACATCACCGTCACCGAGGAGCGCAAGGAGAAATACGACTTCGCCACCTACCGGCTGGACAATCTCGCGTTCGAGGCGAAGAAGGGCGCCGACTGGAAGGTCTCGGCTCCGGAGGACGTGGCGGGCCGGACCATCGGTGTCGGCTCCGGCACCAACCAGGAGAAGCTGCTGGTCGACTGGAGCAAGCAGAACGTGGAGAACGGTCTGAAGGCGACGGACATCAAGTACTACCAGAACGCCAGCGACTACTACCTCGCCCTCGGCTCCGGACGCCTCGACGCCTATCTCGGGCCCAACCCCGTCGCCGCGTACCACGCCGCCTCCACCGGGGAGACCGAGATCATCGGTACCTACTCGGGCGGCGGAGCCGATGTGCAGGGCAAGATCGCGGCCACCACCAAGAAGGACAACGGTCTGATCAAGGCCCTCCATGAGGCGCTCGGCACCGTGATCGAGAACGGTACGTACGAGAAGGTCCTGGCGCGCTGGGGACTCTCGAACGAGACCGTGCCGTCCTCCGAGCTGAACCCCCCGGGGCTGCCCAAGACCGACGAGTAGCCGGGCCCCCGGGCCCCGGGCCCCCGGGCCCGCTCCGGACCACCGGTCCCGCTCCGGGCCACCGGACCTTCGCCGGCCGCTCCCCTCCGACCGGCCCGTACGAGCGGAAGGCAGCCATGAAGTTCTCCGTCCTCACCATCGTCGGCCACGCGCCGCACCCCCTCACCGGGGAACTCCTCTCCGCCGCCGACCGTCTCGACGAAGTCGTGGAGCTGGGCGCGGAGGCCGAGCGGCTCGGCTTCGACGCCTATGCCGTCGGGGAGCGGCACGCGGGTGCCTTCCTCTCCTCCAGCCCCACGGTGCTCCTCGGCGCCATCGTGTCCCGCACCTCGCGGATCCGGCTGCTCACCGGGGTCACCGTGGTGGCGATCCTGGATCCGGTACGGGTGGCCGAGGACTACGCGACGCTCGATCAGCTCTCCCGCGGGCGGATCGAACTCGTCATCGGCAAGGGGGCGGAGGCGGGGCACTTCGATCTCTTCGGGCTGGACGAGGAGCGGCAGTGGGAGTACCAGGCGGAGAAGTACGAGCTGCTGCGCAGACTCTGGCGCGAGGAAGACCTCGACTGGGAGGGCCGGTTCCGGCCGCCGCTCAGGGGCGTCACCACCGTGCCGCGTCCCTACGCCGGTCCGCCCGCGGTCTGGCACGGCTCGGCCACCAGTCTCAACTCCCCGGAGCTGGCGGCCAAGCACGGCGATCCGCTCTTCACCGCCAACGCCGTCCAGCCCCGTGAGGCGTACGCACGGCTCATCCGTCACTACCGCGAGAAGTTCGAGGAGTACGGACACGATCCGGCGCGGGCGCGGGCGCGGGTGGCGGCGGGGTCGGGCGGTCTCTACATCGCGGACACCACGCACCGGGCCGTCACGGACTTCAAGGAGCAGTACGAGGCCCGTATACGCCAGACCTTCCGGCCACAGCTCGTCGGCAAGGCGGGGTACAACACACCGTTCCGCACGATCGAGGACGCCGTGGAGAACGGGCCCCAGCTCATCGGCAGTCCACAGCGTGTCATCGACAAGATCCTCGGCTACCACGAGGTCTACGGACACGACCTCCAGTCCATCACCGTCGACGGGTTCGGACTGAGCCTGCCCGAGCAGCGCGAGCAGCTCCAGCGCTTCGCGGAGGAGATCGCCCCGGTGGTCCGCCGCGAGGCACCGAGCACTCTCTGGGCCGACAACGGCTAGCCACTGCCCAGCCCAGCCCAGCCCCGTCTTGTCGTGCCCTGCCCCGCCTCCCGTCGGGGGAGGCGTTCGGGCGGGAGGGCCGCGCCGGCCGGGGTCTTCGCCGTACCCCCGAACGGGTTGTCGGTGTCCGCGCCCGTGTGTCGTCCGTCGTGGGAGAGACGGTCGGCACGCTCCTGGCGATGAGACTCGCCCATGTGACGGATAACCAGGGAGAAGACGGTCGGCCGGGGCAGGTACCGGAGGACAGCGAAGGCACGCCCAAGCCCGTCATCGTGGAGAAGCTCGACCCGGAGCAGTCCATGGTGCTGCGTCAGGTGGGCCGCGAGTGGGGGCGGGTGTCCGCCGCCCGCGACGCGTGGCGCGCGGCGCTGCCCGTGGACCCCGACATCGGCCGCTATCCCGAGCCCGCGCAGATCACCCCGGCACGCTTCGGCCGGATCGTACGGGTACCTCCGCTCGGTGGGATGCCGTCGCCCGCCGGGACCGGTGGCGTGGAGACGGTGGAGAGCCGGACGGAGCCGCCCACGCTCGGGCCGCGGATCCGGCACGCGGTCCTCGGGGCGCCGCTGCGGAGCACGGCGATCGCCCGGGAGCGGATGCGCAAGATCGTGGCGCTGCCGGTGCTCTCGGCGGACGCGCTGTCGTCGGTCGCGTACGGTCCCGAGGCGCTGCTCGCCGTACTGGTGCTGGCCGGTACCGCGGGACTCGCCTATTCGCTGCCGGTGGCCGGGGCGATCGTCTTTCTGATGCTGGCGGTCGGGCTGTCGTACCGTCAGACGATCCGCGCGTATCCGCACGGCGGCGGGTCGTACATCGTCGCGACGGACAATCTCGGGCGGGTACCCGGGCTGGTGGCCGCGGCCGGACTGATGACGGACTACGTCCTCACGGTCGCCGTCTCGGTCTCGTCCGGGATGGCGGCGGTCACCTCGGCGCTTCCGGGGCTCTCGGACGATGTCGTCCTGATCGGTCTGCTGGTCATCGCCGTTCTGCTCGCGGGGAATCTGCGCGGTGTCAAACAGGCCGGGGCGCTGTTCGCCGCGCCCACGTACGCGTTCGTTCTCGCCATCCTCTCGCTGGTGGCCGTGGGGCTGTACGACGCGTCGGGACGTGGCTTCGAGGCCACCCCGACCCCGCCGCCGCACGCCGTCGAGGGGGTCGGTCTGCTGCTGGTGATGCGGGCGTTCGCCTCCGGCTCCACGGCGATGACCGGTATCGAGGCGATCTCCAACGCGGTGCCCGCGTTCGAGCCCGTCTCCTGGCGCAACGCGCGTACGACGCTGTCGTGGATGATCGGACTGCTCGTCACCCTGTTCGCCGGCACGATCGCACTGGTCCATCTGACGGGTGTCGTACCCGAGTCCCAGGAGACGGTCCTGTCGCAGCTCGCTCATACCACCTTCGGCTCGGGCGGTATGTATGTCTTCATCCAGGCGGCGACGGCTCTGATCCTGCTGCTCGCGGCGAACACCGCGTACAACGACTTCCCCCGGGTGCTGTATCTGCTGGCACGTGACGACCACGCGCCACGGACCTTTCTGCGGCTGGGCGACCGGCTGGCGTTCAGCAACGGAATCATCCTGCTCTCCGTGGCGGCGGCGGTGGTCTATGCCGCCTTCGACGGGAAGACCGCGTCACTCATTCCGCTGTACGCCGTCGGGGTCTTTCTCGCCTTCACCCTGTCGCAGAGCGGCATGGTGGTCCACTGGTGGCGCAGGCGTGAGCGGCACTGGCGCAAAAGCCTCGTCTTCAACGGGGTGGGCGCCCTGCTCTCGGCCGTCGTCTTCATCACCGCGGGCATCACCAAGTTCACCGAGGGAGCCTGGCTCGCCCTCCTCACCGTCGCCCTGTTCCTGCTGGTGACGACCAGGATCCGGCGCCACTACGACATGGTGCGCCGGGCGCTGCGGCTGCACTCCAAGGTGATCGAGATCCCGAGCCGTACGCTCCCGCCACGGCCGGGCGCGCGTACCCCGGGGAAGGCACCCGACGGTGCCGAGGGACCGTCAGAAGACGTGCTCCCCCGGAAGGAGCAGGACGAGGAGAGAGAGGACACCCCCGAGGAGATCCGCCATCTCTCCGTCGTCCTGGTGGACGCGCTGCATCAGGCGAGCATGCGCGCGATGGCCTACGCGGCCTCCCTCCAGCAGCCCGTTCTGGCCCTGCATGTCAGTCCGAGCGACGAGGACGCCGAACGTTTCCGTGAGGGCTGGCTCCTGTGGGGGGACCATCTGCCGCTGAGAATCGTCCTCTCCCCCTACCGGGCCATCGTGACTCCGCTGATCAGCTATATCGAGCAGCTGCACCATCAGCGACCCGATCTGACCATCACCGTGATCCTTCCGGAGATCGTCGTACGGCACTGGTGGCACCGGCTGCTCCACAGCCCGCTCGCCGGACGGTTGCGGCGGGCGCTCCGGCCGCTGCCGAAGATCGTGGTGACGACGGTCCCCTTCCATGTGGAGGGATGACGGGGTGTGAACCCGCCGGGCGGGGAGACGGCGCAGGCCTTCCGGGGAGCCCAGTCCGAAGAGCGGATCGAATGCTCACCATTCGTCCCGATTGGTCGGTTTATTCGTTTCGATCTAGGGTGAGCGATGGCACTGCCCAGATAGGGCAAGTGCGTCTACACGAGGAGCCCATGATGCTTTCTCAGACCATCAGGCCCGGAGAAATCACCCTGGACCGTTACGCGTTGGGTGCCGCCATGGCCGAGCCCGAGGCGCCCTGCAGTGATGCGCCGGTGTACGCGCCGGAAGCCGCCGGTCTGCTGCTACTGCTGCTTCTGCTGTCCCCGAAGGAGCCGAAGGAGCCCAAGGGCCTGTGAACCACGACCGGTCGCGGACCATTTACCAAGAATCAGCGGCCGGCCTGGCACGACGTGCCCTCGGAGCCCTTCGGGGCACCGGGGGCACGGCCATGGTCGCCGAACACGTCGAGAGCGAGCGGGATCCCGGCGCCGCCCTGGCCGCCATCCGGATCCTCGGCGCCGATGTCCTCGCCCCCGCCGTACTGGGCGGCGCCGCGTTCCATCCGCTGGACGCGGAGGCCGTGGCCCTGTCCTTCACGGCCCTGCCGCCTTCGCGGGACGAACCGGTCCCGCCACCCGCCGGACCCGAGGAGCCCTGGCTGATGGCCTGGCGCGACTGGGGCACCGTCACTCTGCTGACCGTCCTCACCAGCGGCGGCACCGGGCGGACGGCGGCGCCCCGGCCGTCCTCACCGCCGGCCGGCGCCCCCGCCGCCGAGGACGGGACGGGGTGGGCCGCCTGGTCGGTCAGGATGGGCCGGCTCAGCGCCCTGGCGCTGCCCGGACTGGAGAGTCCGGTGCATGACGCGGCCCGCGCCGCGCCGCTGGCACTGGCCCGTGGTGCGACCCGCGCCGTGCTGCGCAGGGACTACCCCACCGCCGCGCGGATCGTACGGTGGCTGGCCTGGCTCCGCGCGGACGGGGTGGAGCTGCCGCTCGACCCGGCGCCGCTGGTGGAGCACATCGGTCTGATGGCCGGAGGCGACCGGCTCGCGCTGGACATGGCCATCGCGCGCCGTCTGGCCCCCGCCTGACGGGCGGCCATGTCCCCCGTTTCCCCGCGATCGGCGTCCCGCGAGCCGCGTCCCCGCGAGCCGCCTCCCCGCGATCGGCCCTGGGCCGTGTCCTGGCCCCGACCGCTGGTCCCACCACTGATCCCGCTCCTGCCGATCCCACCCCGTCCACCCCGGTCAACAGACCCTGTCTGGCTGATCGTCACCAGATCGGACGAGATCCCGCCATGCCGATGTCCGTCGCACAAGCCGCCCACCGGATCACCTCCCTGGCGCTGACCTGGCTCCACACCCACCGCGAGCACGGCGCCCTGCCACCCGGAACCACCGCCGAACTCGCCGAGCCCGACAGCGTCTACAAGCCGCTGGGCGAGACCGCTCTCGCCGCCTCCCTCGTCCTGCGCGAGGCGGTGGCCGGCCGCGCCGAACTGCGGCTCGCCCGTGAACTGCTGGACTTCAGCTGGGAGCAACTCGGCTCCGGGGCCATGCTCCATGAGCGGCTGCTGCGCTATCCGATGATGAGCGACCCGCTGGAGACCTACGCCCACTTCGCCCGGAGCGGCTACCGCCACCAGGCGCTGGACCGGCTGCTCGCCCACACCACCTCGCTCCGCTCCGCCCGCGCCGTCGAGGTGATGCCCAACCGGCGGCTGGCGATCGCCAACGCCGCCCGGGTCGGCGGCTTCGGCCAGGACGACGACCGCGCCGTCGACTGGGCCGCGCTGACCGAGGCCACCTGGCTGGGCTCATTCCCCGAACCGTGGCTCATCGACTGGATGACCGCCTACAACATGACGCACACCGTCTTCCATCTCACCGACTGGGGCCGTATTCCGGCGGGTCTGCCGGCCGGCACGGCCCGCTATCTCGGCGACTGGCTGCCCGCCTGGATCGACATCTGGGCCGAGATCGGCGAGTGGGATCTGGTGGCCGAGCTTATGATCGTCGGGAGTTCGCTGCCCGATCCGTACTGCGATCCGGCGGACTGGGAGCGACTGGCCCGTCTCCAGCACGAGGACGGGCTGATGCCCCGCGACGGACACCCCGTCAGCGAGGATCCCGGCGAACGCTTCGCGGCGCACCACCACACCACTGTGGTCGCCGCGGTCGCCGGTACGCTCGCCCTCTCCCGCGCCCTCGGCACCCCGGGCACCCCAGGCACCCCAGGCACCCGCCCATGACATCGGGCGCGATGGGGACGGTGTCATCGGACGCGGTGTCATCGGACGCGGTGGGGACGGCGTACGCGACAGTGGCTCACGACGGGCCGGCACGAGCGCCGGAGTGGGCCCGCGGTCCGGCCTCGGCCGTCGCCGCCTCCGCCCGCGGAGCGAGCGGGGTGGCCGTCGCGATCCGCCGGGGCGACCGGCGGGCCGTGGTGACCTATGGCCGTACCGCGCACGACGGCGCCCCGGTCACGGCCGACACCCGCTTCGAGACCGGCTCGCTCACCAAGTGCTTCACCGCGCTGCTGCTCGCCGAACTGGCCGCCCGCGGCGATGTCTCGTACGGCGATCCCCTCACCCGGCTGCTGCCTCCCGGCTCCGTGCCCGCACCGCGCGGCGGGCCCATCACCCTGCTCCATCTCGCCACCCACACCTCGGGGCTGCCCCGGCTGCCCCCCGGGCTGCTCGCCGGGGCGGCGCCGCGCTGGTTCACCAATCCGTACGAGGGCTTCCGCACCGACGATCTGCTGCGCGCGCTCGCGAGGACCCGTCCGTTCGCCCGGCCCGGTGACCGGGTGCGGTACTCCAACTTCGGGGTGGGGCTGCTCGGGCATCTCCTCGGCCGTGCCGTGCCCGGCCGGCTGGGGTACGGGGAGCTGCTGGCGGACCGGATCCTGGACCCGCTCGGGCTGCACCGGACGGGCTGCGCACCGGGTCTTCGACAGGCCACCGGCTACTGGCACGGCCGCGCCCGGCCGCCCTGGCGGATCCCGGGTCTCGCCGGGGCGGGCGCGATCCGCTCCAGCGCCCGCGATCTGCTGACCCTGCTCGACGCCCTCCTCGACGTCTCACCCGACGTCTCACCCGACGTCTCACCCGACGTCTCACCCGATGCCTCGCCGGACGCTCCGGTCGCCACCAGCACTGGCACCGATTCCCTGTCCCTGTCCGCGCCGTTGCGGGCGGCGCTGGCGGATGCGGTCCGTCCACGGCTCGCGCTGCGCGGGGGCACCAGAGGGCTGGCGCTCGTCTGGAACATCCGCGTCCGGCCGGACGGCGATGTCTATCACCACTCCGGCGGCACCCGTGGTTTCACGGCGTTCGCCGGATTCAGTCCCCGGCACCGGACCGCCGTGGTCGCCCTGGCCAACACCGCCCCGTCCGCCGACCAGCGCTTCATCCAGAGCGCCTACGGGACGCTGCTGTCGCTGCCTGAGCAGTTGTGACATCCGGAGGCGTTCCTCACGGGCCGTGGCTTCACCGGCCGCTCACGCGCCGCTCATCCGGTGACCGCGGGCAGATCGGGGCCGATGGTGAGCGTCACCGTGCCCGGCGCGGCCCGGACGGACCGGACGGGGACAAGACCGGGAAGCCGCGCGGCGACCGCCCTGGCCTGGTCCGCGAGACCCTCCGGATAGCTGAGCGTGGTGCGGTCGGCCGGCGCGGGCGCGTTGCCGGTGCCGCTGATCCGGAAGCCGAACCCCCTCAGCCGGTCGGCCGTCTCCCGGGCCTTGCCGGACACGCCCGTACCGTTGAGGACCGTCACCGCCACGGTGGCCGCCGCCGGGGGCAGTTGACGGGCCGCCGCCGCCAGCAGGGCCCCGGTCATCTCCCGGTCGAGGGCGAGGGCGGTGAACAGCCGCTGGGCGGCGGGTCCGTTCCAGACGACATTGGCCCGGTCACTGGGAACGTCCCGTTCCCGGGGGTAGTTGGGCACGGTCAGGAAGGAGATCCGTTCCGTGGGCAGCGAGGTGAGGCCGGAGGCCAGCTCGTGGAGGGGCTTGAGGCCGGCCAGTTCGGGATCGGTGGTGAGTGACCCGGTGGCCGAGTCGAGGAATCCGTACAGGGCCCGGGGATCGTAGAGCCTCGACCTGGCGCGGGCGGCGAGTGCCCGCATGAACTCCTGCTGCCGGCCGATACGGCCGATGTCCGTGCCGTCGCCGAGGCTGTAGCGGGCCCGTACATAGCCCAGGGCCTGGCTGTCCTTCACCGTCTGGCATCCCGCGCGGAGATCGAGATGGGCCTTTCTGTCGTGGATGGGCCGCTCGGGACAGATCTCGACTCCCCCGAGAGCGTTGATCATTCCTGTGAATCCCCGGAAGTCCACGACAAGGAAGTGGTCGACGCGGACCCGGGTGTTCTGCTCGACGGTCTTGATCGCGCAGGCAGCGGCCTTGCCGGTGTCCCCGGTGGAACCGCCGATCGCGAACGCCTCGTTGATCTTGAAGTCGTGCGGTACGGAGAAGGTGCCGTCCCCCTGGTCGCAGGCCGGGATCCGGACCCAGGAGTCACGCGGGAAGGACACCACCGTGGCCCACTTCCCGCCGCCGCCGACATGGAGCAGCAGCAGGGTGTCGGACTGCATGGTGGTCAGCCCCCGGCCGTAGCCGTCCCCCGCGCCTTCGCGGCTGTCGGAGCCGATGACCAGGATGTTCCGCCCGCCCTGGGTGGCCCCGGGCCGGTTGTCGCCGATCGCGTCGTCCACACCCGCACCCTGGATGTTGCCGCTGAGCCGGGTGTACAGCCAGCCGCCCGCCCCCGATGTGCCCAGCACCAGAAGAGCGGCGGCCAGGGCGATCCAGCGTCCGATCCGACGGCGCGGGGAGCGCGGGCGCGGGCGTCCCCCGCTCCGCGCGGGCCGGTTCCCCGGGCTCGTCCGTACTGCGTCCACGGCGTCAAACTCCTTACTGCGGCCCGGTCGTGGAACGGATCGTACGGGGAGCGACGTGCCCGATGTGCCGGATGTGTCGGACAATCATTCAGCCGGGAACGAGGATCGGCCACGCGTCGAACACGGGTGCCGAAGCCGACCGGGAGCACCACACCGCGGGCCCGCGGGAGCGGGGCTCCCGCAGGCCCGCGGGGGCGGGGGGCAAGGTACGTCGGACGGCCCTGTCCGGTGGCCCGGGGTCCGCGGGTGCCGTGTAGTGGAGGGTGCGGCCCCGGCCGGGCGGGCGGTGTGCCGTCCGCGTGCGGGCCGGATCGGAGGAGCCTCGATGGGGAGCACGTCCAGTACGGCCGGTGTCATGGCCGTGGCGCTGCTCTGCGTCGCGGCGGCGGCCGGCTGTGCCGGCGGCGGCGGAGGCGGCTCATCGGCGGCGCGGTCCGAGGCACCCGACGGTCTCGCGGCGGACGCGCCCACCCCCTCGGGCCCGTCCTCGCCCGGCGTGGACAGGGACGAGGTGTCCGCGCGGTCCACCCCGCTCGGCAGGATCCTGGTCGACGGCGCGGACCGGACCCTCTATCTCTTCGAGGGGGACAGAAGGAACCTGTCCACCTGTACGGGGCCCTGTGTGAAGATCTGGCATCCGCTGACCGTGGCGAAGAGGGCGGCCTCGGGCGGCGGCGGGGTCGAGGAGAGTCTGCTGGCTGTCGCCGTCCGCGGTGACGGCGCCCGGCAGGTCACCTACAACGGGCATCCCCTCTATACGTTCGAACTCGACCACAAGCCCGGCGACACCAACGGCCAGGGCGACATCTCCTTCCAGCACAGGTGGTACGTCGTCGACACCGCGGGCCACAGGAACACCACCCCGCAGCAGGACACCGGCGGTCTCTACTGATCCCCGCCCCCGCCTCCGAACCCCCTGGCCACCGGTGAGACAGGAGAAGCGATGTCATCAGACACGTCCGTCGTATCCCCCCATCGCGGACGGAAGCTCCGTGTGCTGCGGGGAGCGGCCCGGCTGGTGGCCGCCGTCGCCCTGGCCGTGAACGCCTATGTCCACGCCGATCTCGCCCCCCGCTACGACCTCGTCTCCGAGAACATCAGCCAGGGCACGCTCTTCCGTATCGAGGCCGGTCTGGCCGCGCTGGCGGCGCTGCTCGTGCTGATCTGGCACCGGCTGATCAGCGATCTCTTCGCCTGGTGCGTCGCCGCCGGAGGTCTGGCGCTGGTGTTCGTGTACCGGTACGTCGATGTCGGCACCCTCGGGCCGATCCCGAACATGTACGAACCGAAGTGGTACGACGAGAAGTTCGTCGCCGTCGTGGCGATGGCGGTCGCCGTCCTCGCCACGGTCTTCCTGCTGCTCACCCACCACTGGCGGCGGGGCCGGGGCGTCCACGCGGGTCTCGGCAACCGCAGGCGCCGCCGCGGCGGGACGTCCTGACGGGACCGCCGCCCCGCCCCCGGCGGTGGAGCCGGGGACAGGGCGGCGGCGGGAACGGCGGGGCGGCCGGGCGCCGGTCACCCGCATACGGCCACCCGTACAGCGTTTACTCGTACAGCGGCTGCCCGTACAGCGTTTAGTCGTACGGCGTTTACTCGCAGGGCGTTTACTCGTACGGCGTGAGGAACTCCTTCGGCCTCAGCGCACGCTCCACGATGCGGGTGTCACCGATCCAGCCGTAGAAGCCCTGGCCGAACTGCTCGTCGAACTGGGTCCCGCCGATGACGAAGGGCTTGCCGAGCGTCGCGATACCGGTCGACTCCTGCGTGGGGTTACGGGCGATCTTCGAGCCGTCGACGTAGATCACCGTACGGTGACCGTCGTTGACGACGGCGATGTGCGTCCACCGTCCGACCGGCAGGGCGTGGCTCCATGAGGTGGGGTCGGCGTCCTGGCGGTGTGCGTAGACGACGAACTGGATGAACCGCTCCGGGGAGATGTTGAGGCTGCACGTGGGCTCGTCGGGCGACCAGCCGGTGGTCTTGCCCGCCTCGCTGTTGCGTCCCTCCCAGCTCAGGATGCCCATCCAGGCGTGATCGCCCTCGAAGGGCTCCGGCAGCTTGATGAAGGTCTCGATGGTGTAACCCGAGGTGAACTTCGTGCTGTTGAGCGGCGCGTTGGCGGAGGTGGTGAGGATGGCGCCGCGGTCGGGGGACTTCCCGCCGTCGAACCGCAGGCTCGCGTGGGCCGGCTGGCCCGTGTGGTGGTCGTCCGACCAGGTGAGCGCGTCGGCGCCGCTGGAGTGCAGTCGGCTCACGGTCAGGTCGTTGCCGTTGCCGGTCAGGTCGCGCGCGACCTTTCCGTCGGCGACGGGCGTGCCCGCCGTGCCCGCGCCCCCGAGCCCGGAGGAGTCGAAGCGCCAGTAGGCGACGGTGCCGCGCGGCATCACGGCGGAGGCCGGGCGGGCCGGCGGCGGTACGACAGGGGCGAAGCCCGCGAACCGGGTGGCGAAGTCGACGTCCAGGCTGAACCGGTCGGTGGGACCGGTCAGTTCGATCGTCTCGGCCTCCAGCGGTGTCCGCTTCTCCGGGTTGCGCGCGAGGAACCAGGGCGAGAACGTCTCGACGTCGATGACTCCGCGCGCGAGGTCGAAGTCGTACAGCCGGATCATCGCGGCCCCGCCGTAGTAGCGGTCCTGGTAGTTGGTGATGTGGACATGGACGTCATTGCCCGCGCCGTTGGTCAGGACGGTACGGCCGGGCGGCCAGTAGTGACCGCCGAGCGCGAGGAAGATCTGGTCGTGGTCGCGGATGAGGCCGTCCCACAGCCGCTGCCCGTTGCCCGAGAGCTGGGCCTTGCCGTCGTCGCCGGACGCGGCGATGTCATGGGTGGTCAGGATGGCCGGCAGCGTCGGGTGCTGGTCGAGCACCGAGCGCGCCCAGTCCAGCCCCGCGTCGGACACACGCCAGTCCAGGGCGAGGACCAGCCACTCGCGTCCCGCGGCGTTCACCACGTGGTAGCTGTTGTAACCGTCGCGCGAGGAACCGCCGAAGGTCGGCATGGACGCGTAGCGCGCCGGTCCGAAGGCCCTCAGATAGGCGGAGTCACCGCGCTGGTCGTCGGCGCCGTTGATGTCGTGGTTGCCCGCGAGCACGCTGTAGGGCAGTTTGCCGTCGAGCGTACGGAAGGTCTCGGCGGCCAGCTCGATCTCCTCGCTGGTGCCGTGCTCGGTGACATCACCGAGGTGCGTCATGAAGGCGATGTTGGCCTCCTTCCGCTCCTTCACCAGGTAATCGAAGGTCTCGCGCAGCGGCGCCGGGTCGGAGCTGTCGGCGTCGAAAAGGTACTGGGTGTCGGGAAGGACCGCCAACGCGAACCGGGGGCTCACACTGTCGAACCGACCGGTCTCGCCGCCCGACGCCGCCTGCGCCGGTGCCGCGTCGAACAGTGTCGCCGCCGCCCCCGCGGCCGGCACGGCGAGGGCCGCCTGAAGCAGCGTCCGTCTCGCCGGCTTGCCGTGGTTGTCTGCTGTGCTCATGTCGAACTCCCTGCGCTGTACATCTGTGTCAGCCGCACTGTTCTGATCAGCCATGGCGCGACGATGGCGGACAACTGAACGCCATCTGCCCGTTCGCGGTACGTATGGGCCGGTACGCACGCGAGTGCGCCGAACGGGCATCGGCGGAGGGCGCGTCGGTTTCCCGACCGGGAGACCGTTCGGTCGGTCATCGCGGCACCGCGCGAAATCCGTTGGCGACGATCCGCCGCCGCTGCGTCCGGGGAGCCGGTTCCGGCCCGACCCGGAGGTCTTCCCGCACACGCCGGCGCGCCTTCCCGCCGTCCGGCGGCCATGGCTGCGGGCGATCTACGACCAGGTGCGGGCCCGCCCGTACGGCTACCCGTTCCAGGGTGCCTCGGGCGGGGACATCGGCTCGCCCCGGGTCAGAACTCCTTGCGGAGCACGGTGAGCAGTTCCCTGGTGCGGCTCGCGGGCTCCGCGTGGGCCACCATGCGGTCCATCGCCTCCATGTGCTCGGCGACCTCGCCCGCCTCGTCCAGATAGAGCGCGCCCGTCAGATACTCGATGTACACCATGTCGGGCACTTCGGGGACGTCGAAGCGGAACAGTACGAACGGGCTGTACGTCCCGGGGTGGTGTCCCGCTTCCAACTCGGCGATCTGGAGCGTCACATTGGGCTGCTCGGTCGCCTCGATCAGACGGTCGATCTGCGCCCGCATCACCGCCGCCGAGCCGACGGGTCTGCGCAGGACGGTCTCGTCCAGGACGGCCCAGTAGGCCGGTGCGTCGGGGCGGGTGAGCAGCGCCTGACGCCGGCAGCGCAGGGAGACATGGCGCTCTATCCGCTCGGAGTCGGCCGTCCTCCCCAGCGCGCCCGTGGTCAGGACCTGGCGGGCGTACTCCTCGGTCTGGAGCAGACCCGGGACGAAGTGCGGTTCGTAGACCCGGATGGTCGTGGCGGCCTCTTCGAGGCTGACATAGCCGCTGAACCACTCCGGGAGTACGTCATGGAAACGCTGCCACCAGCCCGGCTCGTTCGCCTCCTCGGCCAGCCGCACGAATATCCCGGCCTCCGCCTCGGACACCCCGTACGCGGGCAGCAGGATCTGGAGATACGGGATCTTGAGCCCGACCTCGGCCGTCTCCATCCGCCGGATGGTGGCCGCGGTGATCCGCAGCAGCCTGCCGGCCTGCTCCCTGCTCAGCCCCGCCTTCTCGCGCAGGGCACGCAACTGCCTACTGAGAACGAGCTGCCCGATCGTCGGGGCAGACCGCGGTTCGCTCATGTCCCACCCCCGAGCAACACCACCGTTTTCGGGCAGTGTGCCACAGCAACTGGTATGTGGGGATGCCATGTTGATCGCACAGTTCACTCTTCATGTCACTTGAGTCCCCGACGTGACCGGGGAGACGCCCGGAGCCGCCCCCTCAGCCGCCGCCCCCCTCAGCCGCCGGGGCCGCGGAAGGCGCGCCGGTAGGTGTGCGGGCTGGTGCCGACGACACGCTTGAAGCGTTCCCGGAAGGCCGTGGGCGAGCCGAATCCCGCCTGTGCGGCGATGCGGTCGACGGAGTGGGTGGTGGTCTCCAGGAGGTACTGGGCGCGGCGGACACGGGCGTGGTGGAGCCACCGCAGCGGTGTGGTGCCGGTCTGTTCGCGGAAGCGCCGGCTGAGGGTACGGCTGCTCATCCTGGCCCGCGCGGCGATGTCCTCCAGGGTCAGGTCCCGGTCGGCGTTCTCGTCCATCCACCTCAGGAGCGGTTCCATGGTGGATCCGGACGGCGAGGGCGGCTGGGCGTGGACGATGAACTGGGCCTGGCCGCCTTCGCGTTCGAGTGGCATGACCGAGAGTCTGGCCGTGTCGGCCGCGACGGCGGAGCCGTGGTCCTTGCGGACCATGTGCAGACAGAGGTCGAGTCCGGCGGCGGCTCCGGCCGAGGTGAGGAACTGCCCGTTGTCGACATAGAGCACATCGGGGTCGACGGTGACCTCGGGGTGAAGGGCCGCGAGACGGTCGGCCGCGATCCAGTGGGTGGTGGCGCGCAGCCCGTCGAGGAGACCGGTGGCGGCGAGTACGAAGGCGCCGGCGCAGATGGAGGCGATACGGGTGCCGGCCGCCGCGGCCTCGCGCAGCGCGTCGAGCACGGCGACGGGGACCGGTCCCGCGTGCTCCAGGGTGCCGGGGACGATGATCGTGTCCGCCTCGCGCAGCCGGTCGAGACCGTGCGGGGCGCGCAGCACGAACGGACCGGCGTCGACCTCTTCCGTGGCGGCGCAGATCAGGACGCGGTAGGCGGCGCGGCCGTCCGGCAGGCGGGTGCGGGAGAACACCTCGATGGGGGTGGCGAGGTCGAAGGAGACGACCTGTTCGAGCGCGATTACGGCCACGGTGTGCATGGCGAGAGGCTAGGGCAGGAACGGCTCACGGCCAAGGGCGCCGGAGCGGGGACGATGCGGGGGGCGTGTCCGTACCATGCCCGCCGTGCGGGGATGTGCGCCGGTGAGCGCCCATGGGTGCCGGTACCGCACCGGTGCCGCGCCTATGCCGTGCCGGTGCCGTATCTGTGCCGCGGGGACACGGTGTCCGCTTTCCCATGGCTTGCGGCTCCTGGCGAGAATCCGTTGAAACCTGGCACTCAAGCCACTACTGGACGGCGGAACCCGCGCCTAACGTCGGGCACGGCTTCCCGCGCGGTGGGCCTCCGCACCTCCTTCCGGTGCCGTCGCCCACCGCATGCCGCCCCAGCCGCACGCCTGAGAAAGCACCCACCTGTGACGAAATTCCTGCTCGCCGTTCATGTCCTGGCCGCGATCGTCGCGATCGGACCGGTCACCGTGGCCGCCAGTATGTTTCCGCCGACCGTCCGCCGGGCGCTGGCCGAGCCCGGCGACCGGCAGGCGGTGGCATGGGTGCGTCTGCTGCACCGGATCTGCCGCGTCTACGCCGTCATCGGTCTGGCGGTGCCCGTCTTCGGGTTCGCCACCGCGAGTTCGATGGGTGTGCTCGGGGACGCCTGGCTGATCGTCTCGATCGTTCTGACCGCGCTCGCGGCCATCGCCCTCGGCGCGCTCGTACTGCCCCGCCAGGAAGCCCTGTTGACCGAAATCGAGGCGATCGAGGCGACGGCGACAGAGCCAGCGACAGAGCCAGCGACGGTGCCGGCGACAGGCCATGACACCCCGGCTCCCGCGCCGGCCTCGCCCACGGGGCCCGCGGACCCCGCCCCCGAGCCGCCGGGACGCCGGGCGACCGCGCGACTGGCCATGGCCACCGGGATCTTCAATCTCCTCTGGGCCACCGTGACGGTCCTCATGATCATCCGCCCCGGCTCCACGACGGGCGCCTGACACACACCCGCCCTCGGTTCCCGAACGCCACCCGGGCCTCCGGGTGGCGTTCCCGTGCCCGGGAATCCGCGCGGCCTCCCTTCGCCCGCGATGCCCCGTCGGGCCAAAAGTCCTTCATGGCACGGTTCTTGATGTGGGGTCATTGCCAAGTCATTGCATGGCCATGTCATGTCGATGACATGGCCTCAGACCATCTTGTCGGCGCCCCCCACCCTCCGCGATCGTTCTGGCACAGGCGGTGCAGGAATCACTCGCACCGCCTCACGCATACATCCGTATGCGTCCCCCACATTTGCGCACGCACCCCCGCGCACACGTTGAGGAGGACCCCTCACATGGCAAGGATGCGTACCACCAGGACGCGGATCGCCGCCGCGATCACCGCGACCGCGGCGGTCACGGCTCTCGCGGCCGTCTCCGTTCCCGCCCAGGCGGCCCCCGCGGTCGGCACCGTCGTCGGCGCCGACTCCAAGGACGCCGTCCAGGGCAGCTACATCGTCACTCTGAAGGAGACGGCCGGTCTCAAGTCCGCCTCGGCCGCGGGCCGGAGCGTCGTGGCCGAGTACGGCGGTACGGTCGAGCGTACGTACACGGCGGCCCTCAACGGCTACGCCGCGAACCTCTCGCCCGAGCAGGCGCGGAGACTGGCGGCCGACCCCGCCGTGGACAAGGTCTTCCAGAACCGCACGGTGCGCGCGTTCGCCACCCAGACCAACCCGCCGTCCTGGGGCCTGGACCGTATCGACCAGACGGCGCTGCCGCTCGACCGGCAGTACACCTACCCCGACACGGCCGGTCAGGGCGCGACCGTCTACGTCATCGACACCGGGGTCCGGATCACCCACCAGGACTTCGGCGGGCGGGCCTCGTACGGTTACGACGCCGTCGACGGTGACAACACCGCGCAGGACGGCAACGGCCACGGCACCCATGTCGCCGCCACCGCCGCGGGCACCGCGTACGGTGTGGCCAAGAAGGCCAAGATCGTGGCCGTCCGCGTGCTCAACAACTCGGGCTCCGGCACGACCGCCCAGGTCGTCGCGGGCATCGACTGGGTGACCCGGAACCACTCGGGTCCCTCCGTCGCGAACGTGTCCCTGGGCGGTGGCCCCGACGCCGCGCTCGACACCGCGGTGCAGAACTCCATCAACAGCGGTGTGACGTACGCGATCGCCGCCGGTAATTCCGGAGCCAACGCGCAGAACTACTCGCCGGCCCGTGTCGCCGCCGCCATCACCGTGGGCGCGACGACCAGCACCGACGCCCGCGCCAGCTACTCCAACTACGGCGCGCGCGTCGACCTGTTCGCTCCCGGCAGCTCCATCACCAGCGCCTGGAACACCTCGGACACGGCGACCAACACCATCAACGGCACCTCGATGGCCACTCCCCATGTGGCCGGAGCGGTGGCCGTCTATCTCACGGGCCACCCCACCGCGACCCCGGCGCAGGTCTCCACGGCCCTGGTGAACGGCGCCTCGTCGAACGTCGTGACCAATCCCGGCAGCGGCTCGCCCAACAAGCTCCTGAAGATAGTCCCGTAACGGACCGTCGCAGATCGTAACGGACTGTCGAGAAGCCGACAGCGCCGGCGCCCGTCGCCATCCAGGCGGCGGGCGCCCCGCGTTCGGCGGACCGTGCGGCCGTATACACGCGCGGAACACATCCGCGCGGACCGATCCGACCCGGACCGGCCCCCGCGGCGACCGGACAGGACCGGACCTTCAGCCCCGGTATGTCTCCAGCAGCCGCAGCCACACCTCGCTGATCGTGGGATACGACGGGACCGCGTGCCACAGACGGCTGATCGGGACCTCCCCGACGACCGCGACGGTGGCCGAGTGGAGCAGCTCGCCCACCCCCGGTCCCGCGAACGTCACACCGCGGAGGATCTCACGGTCGAGATCGACGATCATGCGCGCGCGGCCCCGGTAACCGTCCACGAAGAGCGACGCGCCCGCCACATTGCCGATCTCGTAGTCGACGGCCCGCACCCGGTGGCCCGCCCGCTCGGCCTCGGCGAGGGTAAGACCGACCGCCCCGATCTCCGGGTCGGTGAAGACGACCTGCGGAACGGCGCCGTGGTCGGCGGTGGCGGCGTACGGGCCCCAGGGCGCCGGGTCCGGTACGGCCGAGTCCCGGGCCCTGGCCGCGATGGCGGCGCCGGCGATACGGGCCTGGTACTTGCCCTGGTGGGTCAGGAGGGCGCGGCGGTTGACATCGCCGACCGCGTAGAGCCAGTCGCTCCCCTCGACCAGACAGCTGTCGTCCACGGTCAGCCAGGAACCGGGCTCAAGACCCACCGACTCCATACCGATGTCGTCCGTGCGCGGTGCCCGGCCGGTGGCGAAGAGGACCTCGTCGGCCTCGATCCGCTCGCCGCCCGCCAGCACGACCGTCACCGGGCCGGTACCGCCGTCGCGCTCGACCGCGGCGACCGAGACCCCCGTACGGATCTTGGCGCCCGCCTCGGTCAGCGCGTCGACCACCAGCTCACCGGCGAACGGTTCCATCCTCGGCAGCACTCCGTCGCCGCGCACCAGCACGGTGACCTCCGAGCCGAGCGCCCGCCACGCGGTGGCCATCTCCACGCCCACCACTCCCCCGCCGACGACCACCAGCCGCTCCGGGACCCGCTGGGAGCTGGTCGCCTCACGGCTGGTCCAGGGGTTGGCACCGGGGAGTCCGGGCAGGTCGGGCAGCAGGGCACGGCTGCCCACGCACACGGCGACGGCATGGCGGGCGGTCAGCACCCGCCGCTCGCCGTCGGGGCCGGTGACCACGACCCTCTTCTCGCCGGCCAGCCGGCCGTGCCCGCGTACGACGGTCGCTCCCACGCCTTCGAGCCATGCGACCTGGCCGTCGTCCTTCCAGTTCGAGGTGAACTCATCGCGGCGGGCCAGCACCGCGGGCACGTCCAGCGGGCCGTCCACTTCCTGGCTCAGCCCCGGCATCGCGCGCGCCTCGGCACGCAGGATCACCGGGCGCAGCAGCGCCTTGCTGGGCATACACGCCCAGTACGAACACTCGCCGCCGACCAGTTCGCTCTCCACGACCGCCGTGCTCAGTCCGGCGGCCCTGGCACGGTCGGCGACGTTCTCCCCGACCGGTCCCGCACCCAGCACCACCACGTCATATTCCATCGCTTCCGTCATGGGGTCAGTCTGGTGCGACGGTCGCCGCATGGCCACACGATCTTCGGGCAGGGGCCAAGGAATACCGCGATACCGCCGACGGTTGTCGCATGCGGCTGCCCACCGGAGAGCAGGAAGAGGTAACAGGACATGGCCACTGTGGAACTCACCAAGGACAACTTCGACCGGACGGTGTCGGAGAACGACTTCATCCTGATCGACTTCTGGGCCTCCTGGTGCGGACCGTGCCGCCAGTTCGCCCCGGTGTACGAGAAGGCCTCGGAGCGTCATGACGACCTCGTGTTCGCCAAGGTCGACACGGAGGCACAGCAGGAGCTCGCCGCCGCCTTCGACATCCGCTCGATCCCGACGCTGATGATCGTCCGCGACAATGTCGCGGTGTTCGCCCAGCCCGGCGCGCTGCCGGAGACCGCCCTGGAGGATGTGATCGGCCAGGCCCGCGCGCTGGACATGGACGAGGTGCGCAAGTCGGTCGCGGAGGCCGAGGCGAAGGCCAAGAACACCGAGAGCGCCTAGGTTCCGTCCGGTTCGCGCCGTACGGGCGTCTTGCACAGGCCGAGAACACGTGGCGCCGGGGGGATTCGTCGGCCCAAGCCCCCGGCGGTACGGGCCGGTTCGGCCGGACCGGTGCGGCCACGCGTGCGGTGGTGACGTGGTGAGTACGCGTCAGCACGCTGGGCGGACGCGTCTGTTCCGTCCTCAGGGCCCCGGGACGGCGATCACCCGGACCGACATCCCGTAGTCCAGTTCCGCGCCGTCGACCAGCAGCGCTTCCACCGTCAGGGTCTCCGGGTCGATGTCCGCCACCATGCCGTTGCCCGCGTACCTCGGATAGCCCGAGGCCCCTGTGTCACCGGTCGCCTCCACGACCGCCGAGCGCAGGGCGTTCGCCGCGCTGGGCGGGCCTTCGCCGGCCTCCGTGAACTCGGCGACCAGAAAGATCTCGAAGCGCTGCGGCACGGTGCTCATGCAGCCGACGCTAACCACCCCGCGACGGCACCGCATGTCGCCGCTGTCCGCCGCCCCCCGTCAGCCGTGCTCCGGTCCCCGCGCGCCCCGGCTCCGAGCCCCGGGCCCCGGGCTCAGGTGGACTCGCGGTGGACGGCCCGCGCCCCCATCAGATCGTGGCGCTCCGGCTCGCCGTCCGGGTCGCGGACGACCCGGTGCACGAGTTCGGCCAGCCGCTGTCCCGTCACCATGTCGATACGCACGGTGGAGAGCCGGGGCCGCAGCAGTCTGCCGAGCAGCAGATCGTCCGCACCGATCACGGCCGTCTCCTCGGGGACGCCGATCCCCTCGTCCTGGAGCGCCCGCATCAGGAGCATCGCGTACTCGTCGTTGTACGCGAAGACGGCGTCCAGGCCGAGTGCGCGCCAGCGGGCGGCGAGGGCCGCCGCCGACTCCTCCTCGTACGCGAGCGGCAGCGGCTCGATCCGGGCGCCGGTGCCTTCGGCGGCCGTACGGGCCCCCGCGAGGCGCGGGTCCGCGAACAGATCCAGGCCGGGTTCCTCCGGCATCACCACACCGATCCGGGCCCGGCCGCGCCCGAGGAGATGGGCCACCGCCGTGCTCCCGATCCCACGCTGGTCCATGACCAGCGCGTGCGCGCCGGCGACCCGGTGGGGACCGAGTGTGATCACGGCTCGCGCACCGGACCGTTTGAGCAGGTCCACGCCCTGCGGGGTCAGGGCGATCTCACCGAGCGAGACGACGGCGACGGGCCGCAGCTCGGCCCAGGCGCGGGCCGCCGTGTCCCCGTCCATGCCGAGACTGCCGTACTGCACCACGGTGTAGCCGAGCCGCCGCAGAGCCCACTGGAGCTCGTTGAAGAAGGCGCTGTACAGGGGCCCGACGGGGACATGGGCCGCGGGCAGCAGCACGATCCCGGTGTGCCCGGCGCGCAGACTGCGGGCCGCCGCGTGCGGTACGTACCCCAGCCGCTCCGCGGCCTCGCGCACCTTGCGACGGGTGGGCTCGCTGATCCGGACGGCCGAGGTGTTGTTGAGCACGTACGAGACGGTGGCACGGGAGACACCGGCCAGCCGTGCCACATCGGCGCTGGTCGGGACCGGGCGTTCGACCGGGACGGGACGTTCGGCGGAGTGTGCGGCGGACTGCTCGGGAAACGGGCTCATAGCTCCCGGTATCTTTCCAGACACCGCGCGGCAGGGTCCCCCGGATGCCCTCACCCGGCCCCGGCCGCCGGGGCGCCGCACGGACGTTCTAACGTCGTGCGGATGACGACCTTCTCCGACGCCTCCGGCGAACTTCCCGGCCGTGCCGGTCCCACCGCCACCACCGAGGCCGATCCACGTGCCGTGGGTCCGGTCCGCACCTCGTACGCCCCCGAGCACGACGGCGACCCGGACCCCGGCGAGATCGTCTGGACCTGGGTGCCCTATGAGGAGAACGACGGGCGGGGCAAGGACCGGCCGGTGCTGGTGGTGGCCCGTGAGGCGGCGGGCACGCTGCTCGCCGTCCAGCTCTCCAGCAAGCGCCATGACCGCGACCGCGAGTGGGTGCCGATCGGGGTGGGACCGTGGGACCGCGCGGGGCGCGAGTCCTGGGTGGATGTCGACCGGGTGCTGCGGGTCCATGAGCGGGGTATGCGGCGGGAGGCGTGCGCCCTGGACCGGGGGCGGTTCAATCTGGTCGTGAACCGGCTCAGGGAACGCTACGGCTGGAGCTGACACCGTTCGCACGGCGGCGGAGGAGGGATCTACGCGAACGCTCGCCGGAAGGCCCCCAGTGTGGTCGCTCCCGCCGTCCGGTCGAGCACCGCGAAGACCACCTCGTCGAAGCGGTCCGCGAACCGGCCGTCCCCGGTGAGCGGCGCGCGGAACGCCTCCGCGACCGCCGCCGGGTCGTTGCGGAAGACACCGCAGCCCCAGGCGCCCAGCACCAGCCGCCGGTAACCGCGCTCCGCCGCCGTCTCCAGCACACGCTCCGCACGGGAGGCGAGCGCGGCCGGTATCCGGTGGGCCTGCTCGGGCGCACGCCGCGCGATCACCCCCGCGTTCGGCGCGGCCGAGGTCAGAAAGCCCACGTGGTACGGCGTGCCGAGCAGCCGGCCCCGGTCGTCGCGGAAGACCGGCACACCCGGTGAGTGGATCACACGGTCGCTGTAGAAGGGGCTGCGGTCGGCGCGGTGGTGGGCGTAGAACCCGGGCACGCGCAGCAGTGTGGTGTAGAGGGCGGAGGCCCGGCAGAGCGCCTCCTCCTGGGCCTGTGCCCCGTTGAGATAGCCTCCGCCGGGATTGCGGGCCGAGGAGAAGTTCAGCACGGCCACCGGACCCGTTCCCGCCGCCGTCAGCCGTTCCGCCGCCTTGAGGCTGCTCTCACCGGTCACCTCGACCGCCGCCGTCACCCGGTTCACCGTACGACCCGCCGTGAGGCCGGTACGACCCGCCTCGGGACCGGCCGTTCGTCCCGCCGCCGACATGGCCGCCGCGGCCGGAACCGCGACCCCGACCGGTCCGGGGCCGTACATCCGCGTGCCCTTGAGCGAGGCGTCGAGTGCCGCGCGAATCACCACGTCACGGCCGTCCGGGGCACGGTACTTCCCCATTCGGACGATCTCCTCGGTTTCTTTCGCGATGCCCCGCAGCCGTGCGCTCATACGGCGAATCGTGAGTGGACGATCTCATCCGGGGCAACAGGTTTTCTGGCGAAACACCGGCCCCAGGGGCACTCTTGTGCGAAGCGGTGAGAGGGGCTTTAGGTTGGACGAAGCGCTCCGCCCCGAACCCGGGGTGGAGTGCGGTCCGGGGCCTGTCCTTTGGACCAGGCTGGATCAGGGAGCGGGGTCTGGTGCCGTGGATCGCAAGGCGGAGGAAGGAGCCCACGCGGAGCGTAGGCGACCGACGACAACACGGCGAGGCGCGGCACCGAGGCACGCGAGCCCAGCAGGGTCCGAAAGACAGGCCACAGGTCTTCGACAGGAGGATCCGGCCATGCCACCCGACAGTTTCAGCGACGAGGGACCAGCGATCGGCGAGGACGACGCCGAGGAGTTGCTGCGCGGCATCTGTTTCAAGACCGGCCCGCCCCGCACCGTGGGCGTGGAACTGGAATGGCTCGTGCACGATCTGCACAGCCCCGAACAGCCCGTCCCGGTCCGCCGGCTCAGGGAAGCCCTCGACGGACTGCGCACCTTGCGTCTCAGCTCGGCACTCACCTTCGAACCGGGCGGCCAGCTCGAACTGAGCTCGGCGCCCGCCGGGTCACTGATGGAGTGCGTCACCTCCACCGCCCAGGATCTGGCCCTCGTACGGTCGGCGCTCCGTACGGCGGGACTCGCTCTCGCGGGTCTCGGACAGGACCCCTGGCACTCTCCCGACCGGCTGCTGCGCGCCCCGCGCTATGACGCCATGGAGATCTATCTCGACCGGATCGGTCCGGCCGGCCGCGCCATGATGCGGACGACCGCCTCCGTCCAGGTCTGTCTGGACGCGGGCCACGAGGAGCCGGGCCCGCTCGGCTACGGCCGGCGCTGGCAACTCGCCCATCTGCTGGGCGCGGTGCTGGTCGCCGCGTTCGCGAACTCCCCGATGCGCGAGCGCAGGCCGACCGGCTGGCGCTCCACCCGGCAGGCGCTGTGGGCTCAGCTCGACCCCGCCCGTACCACCGCGCCGTCCGCGCGGCACGAGCCGCGCGCGGGCTGGGCCGCGCTCGCCCTGGACGCCCCGGTGATGTGCATCCGGGCGCCCAAGGGCCCCTGGACGGTGCCGGAGGGGCTGACCTTCCGCAACTGGATCCGCTCAGGGGCGCCCCGGCCGCCGGTCCGCGCCGATCTCGACTACCACCTCACGACGCTCTTCCCGCCGGTCCGGCCGCGCGGCCATCTGGAACTGCGGATGATCGACCAGCAGCCGGGCGAGGACGGCTGGCTGGTGCCGCTCGCCGTCACCACCGCGCTGTTCGACGATCCCGAGGCGTCGGAGACCGCCTACCGCACCGTCAAGTCCCTCGCGGAGACGGCGGGCTCGCTGCCCGCGCCACGCAATCTGCTCTGGGTCAACGCCGCGCGGTACGGCCTGGCCGACCCCGAGCTGCATCTCGCCGCGATGGCCTGCTTCGCCGTCGCGCGGGAAGCGCTGCCGCGCATCGGTGCCACTCCCGCCGTGCAGCAGGCCGTCGCCGACTTCTACGAACGCTATGTGGTGCCCGGCCGGTGTCCCGCCGACGAGCTGCGCGCCTCTCTGAACGGGAAGGACCCCAGGACATGACCGACTCAGCGGAAACCGTCGGGATACCGGTGGAACGGCTGCGGCAGCGGGCCGTCGACGCCCTGACGACCGCCCGGGACCGTACCGCGCTGCTGACCTCGTGCGTCGACGACCACGATCTGACCGCGCAGCACTCCCCGTTGATGTCGCCGCTGGTCTGGGATCTGGCGCACATCGGCAACCAGGAGGAGCAGTGGCTGCTGCGGACCGTCGCGGGCCGCGCGGCGATCCGCCCCGAGATCGACTCGGTGTACGACGCCTTCGAGCATCCCCGCGCGGCGCGGCCCACACTTCCGCTGCTGCCGCCCGCCGAGGCGCGGGCGTACGCGTCGGACGTACGGGGCCGGGTCCTGGACGTCATCGAGCGCACCCCGTTGCACGGCGGTCCGCTGCTGGACGCCGGCTTCGCGTTCGGCATGATCGCCCAGCACGAGCAGCAGCACGACGAGACCATGCTCATCACCCATCAGCTGCGCCGTGGGCCGGCCGCGCTGACCGCGCCCCCGCCGCCCGCCGGGGACATGACGGGGCTGCCCGCCGAGGTGCTCGTCCCCGCGGGGCCTTTCACGATGGGCACCTCCGCCGAGCCCTGGTCGCTGGACAACGAGCGGCCGGCCCATCAGCGGCTCGTGCCCGCGTTCTTCATCGACACCGTTCCGGTGACCAATAGCGCCTATCTCCACTTCATCGAGGACGGCGGATACACCGGCGAACGCTGGTGGGCGCCGGAGGGATGGGCCCAGATCCAGGAGCACGGCATCGGCGCCCCGCTCTTCTGGCGGCACGAGGGCGGGCAGTGGCTGCGCCGGCGCTTCGGTGTGGTGGAGCCGGTCCCGCTGGACGAGCCGGTGCTCCATGTGAGCTGGTACGAGGCCGATGCGTACGCCCGCTGGGCGGGGCGGCGGCTGCCGAGCGAGGAGGAGTGGGAGAAGGCCGCCCGGCACGATCCCGTCTCCGGGCGGTCGCTGCGGTATCCGTGGGGCGACGAGGAGGCCACCCCGGAGCGGGCCAATCTCGGGCAGCGCCATCTGCGCCCGGCGCCCGCGGGCAGCTATCCGCGGGGCGCGTCGCCGCTCGGTGTACGGCAGTTGATCGGTGATGTCTGGGAGTGGACGTCGAGCGACTTCCTGCCCTATCCGGGCTTCGCCGCCTTCCCGTACCGCGAGTACTCGGAGGTGTTCTTCGGCGGTGCGCACAAGGTGCTGCGGGGCGGGTCGTTCGCGGTGGACCCGGTCGCCTGCCGGGGCACGTTCCGCAACTGGGACCTGCCGGTGCGGCGCCAGATCTTCTCCGGCTTCCGCACCGCCCGTACGGCCGGGGCCGACGTGACCGCGGGTACCCCGGGGAGATCCTGATGTGCCGTCAGATCGCTTACCTGGGACCGCCGGTGGCGCTCGGCGAGGTGCTTGTGGCCCCTCCGCACGGGCTCTACCGGCAGTCCTGGGCGCCGCGCCACCAGCGGTACGGGACCGTCAACGCCGATGGTTTCGGGGTGGGCTGGTACGCCGAGGGCGATCCGGTCCCGGCCCGCTACCGGCGCGCCCTGCCGATCTGGGCCGACCCGGGCTTCACCGATCTGGCCCGGGTGGTCCGTACCGGCGCCCTGCTCGCCGCGGTACGTGACGCGACGGTGCCGAGCGCCGACGGCGAGGCCGCGGCGGCGCCGTTCGCCGACGGGCCGTGGCTGTTCGGCCACAACGGCTCGGTCGGCGGCTGGCCGGACAGTGTCGCGGCGACGGCGGCGGCCCTGTCCCTGACCGAGCTGCTCTCCCTGCCGGCCCGCAGCGACTCCGCGCTGCTGTGGGCGCTGGTGCTGCACCGGCTGCGGGCCGGGGACGAGCTCGGCCAGGCGCTGGCCGACACCGTTCACGAGATCGCGACGGCGGCCCCCGCGTCCCGGCTGAACCTGCTGCTCACCGACGGCGCCCGGATAGCGGCGACCACCTGGGGCGACACCCTCTGGTACCGCACCGGACCCGGCGACCGCACGGTGGTGGCGTCGGAGCCCTACGACGACGATCCGCGCTGGCGCGCGGTCCCCGACCGCACCCTGCTGGTGGCGACCCGCGCCGATGTTCTGCTCACCCCCCTCAAGGAGCCACCCGCGTGAGCCCGTTCGAACTGACCCGCACCCTGCCCGAGGACGCCACCGGCGCCGCGTTGCGCGCCGATGTGCTCCAGGGGCTGACCCGTACCCCCAAGACGCTGCCGCCCAAGTGGTTCTACGACACCCGGGGCAGCGAACTGTTCGAGGAGATCACCCGGCTCCCCGAGTACTACCCGACCCGCGCCGAGCGGGAGATCCTGCTGGCGCGCGGGCCCGCGATCGCGGCGGAGACCGGGGCGCGCACCCTGGTCGAGCTGGGATCGGGATCGTCCGACAAGACGCGTCATCTGCTCGACGAGCTGACCGCGCTCCAGCTCTACGTCCCGGTCGATGTGAGCGAGAGCGCGCTGAGCGGGGCCGCGCGGTCGCTGCTCACCGAGCGGCCCGCACTCCGGGTGCACGCGCTGATCGCCGACTTCACGGCCGGGCTGACCCTGCCGGAGACGCCCGGTCCCCGGCTGGTCGCGTTCCTCGGCGGCACGATCGGCAATCTGCTGCCCGCCGAGCGCGCGGCGTTCCTGACATCGGTCCGCGCGCTGCTGGCGCCGGGCGACACGCTGCTGCTCGGCACGGATCTGGTCAAGGACGAGTCCGTACTGGTCAGGGCGTACGACGACGCGGCAGGGGTGACAGCCGCGTTCAACAGGAACGTCCTCTCCGTCATCGACCGGGAGCTGGGCGCGGACTTCGACCCGCGCGACTTCGGCCATGTGGCGCTCTGGGACGCCGAGAACGAGTGGATCGAGATGCGGCTGCGGGCCCGCCGGGCCCTGACCGTGAAAATCCCGGAACTGGATCTGGTGGTGCATTTCGAGGCCGGTGAGGAGGTACGGACCGAGGTGTCGGCGAAGTTCCGTCAGGACGGGGTACGGACGGAGCTCTCGGCCGCCGGGATGGAGCTGACACGCTGGTGGACCGATGAGGCGGGGCGCTTCGCGCTCTCGCTCGCGACGGCGGTCTGAGCGGCGGCGGACAGCGCGCGGCGGTCGGTGTGGCGTCCGGCGGGGATCACCGGCAGGACCGTGATCTCCGCCGTCAGCCCGCCGGCCGTCACCACCCGCCACAGCGAGACCCCCAGCGAGTCGTTCCCGATGAAGGCCGGCGCACCGGACGGCTCCCCGCCGGGACCCCGGTAGGTGAGCCGTACGGGCCGGACATCGGCGTGCGCGTCCAGCGCGGCCTGGAAGACGGCGGTGGTGAACCGGCCGTGGTCCTGGCCGCACCAGGTGCAGCCCTCGGGAAAGACGACCACCCGGGAGCCCTCGCGCATGGCCGTGGCCAGGGTCCGTACGGTGCCGGGCAGCGCCCGCAGCCGCTCGCGCTCCACGAAGACCGTGCCGCCCTGGGTCGCCATCGCGCCCAGGACCGGCCAGCCCCGTATCTCGCTCTTGGCCAGATTCCGCCCGGGGAAGACGGCGGCTATCAGCGGGATGTCCAGCCAGGAGATGTGGTTGGAGACGACCAGGAATCCGCTGCCGCGCGGGGGCGCCGGCTCGCCCACCACGCGCACGCGCAGACCGAAGCTCCGGACCACCGCCCCCGCCCAGAGCCGGGTCAGCCGGTCCCGGTGCGCCCCGCGCAGCAGCGAGACGAGCGGGGTGAGCAGCACCCCCGCCAGCACGAGGGGAATCCCCACCAGCAGCCGGGCGATCCCGGTGAGCGGGCCGGCGAGGGGTCCGCTGTGGGTGGCGCACTCCGGCGAGACGCAGGGCGCGGTGGGCAGCCAGACACTCATGCCGAGGGAACGAGAGAGAGGAAGTGCTTCAGATAGCGCGGGTTGGTGCGCTTCATCGACAGCAGGACATAGAGGTCCGCGCAGTCGAAGTCCGGGTCGTGCGCGGGCGCGCCGCAGACCCAGGCACCGAGCCGCAGATAGCCGCGGAGCAGGGGCGGCAGCTCGGCGGCGGAGGCGGCCTCGGCCTCGGAGGCCGGCGTCCAGAGCCGGTGCGGGGTGACCCAGTACTCCTCGGGCGCGAGGTGCTTGGCCTTCACGGTGCTCCAGGTGGAGGCGGCCAGGGCGCCGCCGTCCCCGAGCGGGATCGAGCAGCAGCCCGCGAGCCAGTTGTGGCCCGAGGTGGTCATATAGCGGGCGAGTCCGGCCCAGATCAGGGCGATGACGCCGCCGGTGCGGTGCAGGGGGTGGACGCAGGAGCGGCCGACCTCGACCAGGTCGTCCCGGATCGGGCCCAGCCTGGAGAGGTCGAACTCGCTGTCGGAGTAGATCCGTCCCGCGGCCCTGGCGCGCTCGGGCGGCAGCAGCCGGTAGGTGCCGACCACCTCGCCGGTGATCTCCTCACGTACCAGCAGATGGTCGCAGTACGCGTCGAACTCGTCGATGTCCAGGCCGGGCTCGGGGCCGTCGAGCCGGGCGCCGAGTTCTCCCGCGAAGACGAGATGGCGCAGCCGCTGCGCGGCCCGTACGTCCTCCTGGTTACGGGCGAGGGAGACCACATAGCGCGTCTCGGTGTCGGCGTGAGCGGGAACGCCGACGGGCGAGGGAGCGGGAGCGGTCGTGAGCGGTGCTGGTGCGATGGCGGACATGGCTGTCTCCTGTGCCGGTGGGGAAGGCGGCTGCCGGAGTCCGTCGCTCGCGCGGCGGGTCCGGCACCTTGTTTCTTCCTTGACCGGCTGGATTTGACATGACCACACGGCGGAGTGCGGATGTGAGACGGTTGAATGGCCGGGACCGGGGCGCACACCGGAGTGTCTCGTTCCGGGTCCTGTTCCGGCCGCGTGGACGCCACCACGTAACCTATCGGCACTGTCCCGCGACGGAGAAACCGGTGAATGCCCCGGCGAGGAGCCGTGCGGGGCCGGGGCCGGACGGGCCGGGTTCAGCCGGAGACCAGCGCGGCGGTGATGTGCTCGGAGGCCGCCCTCGCGGACTCCTCCGGGTCCTGGCCCTCCAGGACGGCCGTCATATAGGGCTTGATCGGGTTGTCCGCCTCGACACTCGCCCACTGCGGGGAGTTGGGGGTGGCCCGGCCCCTGGCGGCCCCCACGGCCATCGCGGCCGTACCCTCGTCGCCGTCGATGACACCGGCGAGCGTCACCTTGTTCGGCACATAGCTCATGGTTCTCGCGAGATCCGTCTGCCACTTCCGGCCCGCCAGCGCCTTGACGACCTCGACGGCGGCCGAGTGGTGGCTGGAGTTCTTCGGGACGATCAGATCGGAGCCGCCGGTGAAGACGCGCCCCGGTCTGTCGGACGTCTTGCCCGGTATCGGGAAGAAGCCGAGCTTGCCCTCCAGCTCCGGGTTCTGCTCCTGGATGAGCCGCGCCGAGCTGGGGGTGGAGATGATCTGGGCGACATCGCCCTTGGCGAAGACCTCCGCCTGCGGGGGCTTGGCCTCGTCGGAGTTCTTCGGTCCTTCGCCCAGCGACTGGAGGTCCTTGTAGAAGGACATGCCTCTGAGCGCGGCGGGCGAGTCGAGCGTGCCCTGCCACTCACCGCCCGCCTCGACGGCCAGTTCGCCGCCCTCGTCCCAGATGAACCCGGCGAGGGTGTACCAGTCCTGGCCCGCGAGATAGATGCCCTGGTTGCCACCGCGGTTGAGCTCCTCGGTGTCCGCGAGCCATGCCTCACGGGTCTTGGGCACCTCGTCGATCCCGGCGAGCGCGAACAGCTCCTTGTTGTAGATCACGACGCGGTTGGCCGCGTACCACGGGATACCGAACTGCGCGCCGTTGATGCTGCCCGGCTCGGCGAGACCCGGCAGCCACTCCGCGCTGCCCAGGTCCCGTACGGACTCCAGGGTGAGATCACGCAGATTCCCGCTCTCCGCGTACTGGGCGACCTGGGTGTTGCCGACCTCGATCACATCCGGGGCGTCCTCGTCGTCCAGCGCGGTCAGCACCTTCTCACCGATCCCGGTCCACTCCTGGATCCTGATGTCCAGCTCGACGGAGGGGTGTTCGTCCTCGTAGTCGGTCACGAAGCGGTCGAGGAAGGCGTCCGAGACGCTGTCCTTCATCAGCCAGACGGTCACCGTGGTGGAGCCTCCGCCTCCGCCCGGCATCATTCCGCAGCCGCCGAGCACGACACAGGAGACAAGAGCCACGGAACAGGGAAGACAGCGGTTCTTCACGTAGGTCAACCTTCTGGCTTAACGGCACGAAAGGGAGCCCGGCGTGGGGGGAGCGAACAGCGTTCGCACGGGTGTGTGGGATTTTGGTATGGACCAAGGGGAGGGTCAAGTCCCGCAAGGGGACGGAGAGGAACGGGCGCCTGAACGGCGCCCGTTCCTCCGATGATCCGGGCCGGTCACTGACCGCCGGGCACCGTGTCCTCGAAGGTGGTGCCCGCCGCCCGGTAGGCGTTGACCTTCGCGCCGACCTGGGCCGGGGTCAGCACCTGGTCCTTGACATGCAGGACGTAGTCGACCTTCTGGTCGTACGCCCGCGGTGTGGTGCTCGGCTGCCCCGCCAGATCGATCAGCCACTGGTTGAAGTTGATCGACAT
The DNA here is from genome assembly GCF_053608565.1 of Streptomyces sp. NPDC055025. Classification (NCBI taxonomy): domain Bacteria; kingdom Bacillati; phylum Actinomycetota; class Actinomycetes; order Kitasatosporales; family Streptomycetaceae; genus Streptomyces; species Streptomyces sp. NPDC055025. The sequence continues at coordinate 97,214 of NZ_JBSGVS010000008.1, read as the reverse complement.
GGGGCGCTCGGGCAGATAGCGGGCGTCGTGCGTGCCGAAGGTCTGCCCGTCGACGTAGTAGGTGATCGCGTTGTTGTCGATGGTGACCACGAGGTCGTGCCAGCCCGCGTAGCTGATCCGGGATTCGGAGTGCTGGTTGACGGCCTCCCAGGGATCGGGCCGGTAGGTCTCCCACGAGGTGGTGTAGAGGATGTTGGCGGGCTCGCCCCAGCCGCCGTTGGGCAGATACTCGAAGTCGTACTCGGCGTAGTCGTCCGCCATCGGGGCCTTGAGGTCGTTGATGGTGAAGAACGTCTGTACGAGACGGTCACCGTCCGGGCCCGACTTCGGGGTGTCGGAGAACCTCACCCGGGCCGCGTAGGTGCCGTTCCTGAACTTCATCGCCTTGGTGAGGACCTCGGTCTGCTCGGTCGTACCGCTCGTGCCGGCGGTGGACGTCTCCAGATTCATGATCGAGTTCGTCCCCTCCTTGGCGAAGGTGACGTTCTCGGGTGCCCAGGCCGCCCCCGGCACCCCCGGTCCGCCGGAGTTCGCGCGCACGCTCCAGCCATGGGAACCGATCGCGGGATCGGTGTGCGAGGTGTAGTCGAAGTCGTCGAAGAGCGCGGCACCGCCGGTGGGCGGGTCGGTCGGGGGGTCGGTGGGCGGGTTCGTCGGGCCGCCCGGGTCGTTGCCCTCCGGGGCCGTTCCCCAGACGAGCGTGCCGCCCACCGTGGCGGTGGTCTTCGTCCAGTCGCCGTAGGCGGTCTGCGAGGGGCCGAAGGAGTAGTCGTCGCTCTGGTTGAGCGAGGCCCAGTTGGAGCGGTAGAAGCGGAGCTGGAGGTCGCCGGTGTCGGCGCCGGGGGCCAGGGAGCCCGCGCCCGCGGTGAAGCCGATCTCCAGATAGCGGTCGGCGGTGGCGGTCGGACGGGCGAGGGTGCCGAAGGTGCCGGTGATATTGGCGCACCCCTTCACCGCCCAGGAACAGGCGAAGGTGTACGAGGCGCCCGCGTCGGCCTTGAAGTAGTAGCGGACCTTGACCGTGCCGAGGGAGACGGCGGAGCCCGAGGTGTTGACCACCTTGAACCAGGGCTCGGCCTGGTCGGAACCGGTGGAACTCTGACGGTACTGGACCTTCAGCGACGGGTCGGCGGCGGCGGCCGGCAGCGCGGTGAGCGCGGCGCAGCCGAGTCCGGCCGCCAGGCCCATGGCGACGGCGGTCCGCATCCCCGCGCGGCGGGCGCGGCGCACGGTGTCCGCCGGTGAGGTGGTGTCCGCCGGGGCGGCGGTGTTCATCGGGGCGGCGGTGTTCATCGGCGCGGTGCTGGCTGTCGGCGCGGTGGTGTCCGCCGGGGGTGTGGGGCTCGTCGGCGCGGGGGCGTTCTCCTGTGTGGTCATCGACCGGTTTCCTCTCCTGGTGGGGGGCCGAGCGGGGAGTGCTGCGGAAGGCCGTGCGAGGGGTCGTGCGGAGGACGGCTCGGCACACGGAGCGCGTCGAGCCGGGTTCGGTGGTGGATCAGCCGCCGCTGGAAGCCCGGCCAGTCCCGGTGCGCGGACCAGGCGGTCTCGGCGAGCGCGCAGAGCCGGGGGAACGCCAGATACTCGGCGTGCGCGGCGGTGGGCACGTACTCGCTCCAGAGCTGTGCCTGGGTGCCCAGGACCCGGGCGGCGGCGTCCGGTTCCCACGCGGCGGGCGCGGGTTCCAGGTCGTACACATCACGCAGGGACACCACACCGCCCGGCTGGCCGGGCGGCTCGTCGGGACCGTCGCTCTGCGGGTAGTCGAGATAGGTCGAGCGGTACGGAGCCATGATCACGTCCTGGCCCCGGCGGGCGGCGGTGAGTCCGTGCTCGGCGGTCCGCCACGGCACGGCGGTGAACCCGACGGGCAGATCGCTCCCGGACTCGGTCCAGCCCAGCGGCCGCCGGCCGTTCTCGGTGAGGAAGGCGCCGACGCGTCCCATGAACCAGCCGTGCAGCGCCTCGGGGCCGGAGAGCCCCTCGTCCGCGGCCCGCCGGCGCGCGTCGGGCGAGCGCTCCCACTCGGTGGTGGGGCACTCCTCGCCGCCCACATGCACATGCGGCGAGGGAAAGGTCTCCATGACCTCGTCCAGTACGGTGCGGCAGAAGTCGAGCACCTGGTCATGGACGCCGAGGACGTTCTCGCACACGCCCCAGCGGTCCCACACGGTGAGTCCGCGCGAGGGCACATTGCCGAGTTCGGGGTACGCGGCGAGCGCCGCCCGCGCGTGACCGGGCATCTCGATCTCCGGTACGACGGTGACGCCGCGGGCCGCGGCGTAGGCGACCAGACCGCTCAGCTCCTGGCGGGTGTAGGCGCCGCCGTGCGGTTCCCCGCCCACCTCGGTGAGCTTCGGATAGGCGGCGACGGGCATCCGCCAGCCCTGGTCGTCGGTGAGATGGAGATGCAGCACATTGAGCTTGTGCAGGGCGAGCAGATCGGTGAACCGGCGCAGGAAGGAGACCGGCCGGAAGCGCCGGGCCACATCGAGCATGGCGCCGCGCCAGGCGAACCGCGGTACGTCCGTGATCTGTACGCACGGCAGCGCCCAGTCCGTACCGCGCGCCGCCTCGTGCGACAGCGCCCCCGGCGGCAGCAGCTGACGGATCGTCTGGACACCGCGCAGCAGGCCCGCCCGGCCGCCGGCGCGCAGCAGTACGGCGTCGGTGCCGATGGTCAGTCCGTACCCCTCGTCGCCCAGTCCGCCGAGGGCGGGATCGAGGACGAAGACGATCCTGCCGTCGTCGGCGCCCGGCAGCGGCAGGCCGGTGGCGGGGGCGAGCAGTGTACGGAGCAGGGCGGCGGCGTCCTGGGCGCCGCCGGGGGCCGCGCGTACCGCGGTGTGTTCGTCGAGTGTGAACCGTCCGGGAAGCGGGGTCAGTTGGGAAGGCCGTGGAATGAGCTGGAGTCCGGCGCGGTGTACCGCGGTCATGGGGGGTTGGTCTCCTATCCCTTGACGGCGCCGCTGGTCATCCCGGAGGCGACCCGTCCCTGAAGGACGAGGAAGAGCACCAGAACGGGCAGGGCGAAGAGAGTGGAGGCGGCCATGGTGGCGCCCCAGTCGGTGCCGAAGACATTGGAGAACGAGGACAGCCAGACGGGGAGGGTGCGGTCGTCCTGGTTCTTGATGATCAGCATGTTGGCGAAGGCGAACTCGTTCCAGGCCGTGATGAATCCGAAGAGCGAGGTGGCGAGCAGTCCGGGGGCGAGCAGCGGCAGGGTGATCCGGCGGAAGGCGACCGCGCGGGTGCAGCCGTCGACCTGGGCCGCCTCCTCCAGTTCGACGGGGATGGCGGTGAGGAAGCCGCGCAGGGTCACGATGGTGAAGGGCAGCGTGATCATGAAGTAGATCAGGGTGAGCATCGACAGCTTGTCGAGCATGCCGGTGTCACGGGCGATGACATACATCGGGATCAGCAGCGCCTCCCAGGGCGCCACCTGCGCGATGAAGACCATGAGGATGAATCCCCTGCGGCCCTTCCAGCGCAGCCGGGCCACGGCGAACGCGGCGCCGAGGGCGACGACCAGCGCGAGCAGCACACACCCGGCCGTGACGGCGAGGCTGTTGCGCCAGAAGAGCCAGAACCCGTCCGCCTGGACGGCCTTGGTGAAGTGGTCGAGGGTGAGCGACGTCGGCAGGAACAGCGGGGTCTCGGACTGGATGTCCCGGGTCGGCTTGAAGGCGGTCAGCACCATCCAGTAGACGGGGAAGACGGAGAGGACGAAGACCACCAGCGCGGCGGCGTGCAGCGGTATCCGGCGTATCCGGGCGCGGCGCGCGGCGCCGCCTGCCACGGGACTCACAGTTCGGCCTCCTGCCGGAACATCTGACGGAAGTAGACGACCAGCACCGCGACGAGCAGCAGCACGGTGATGGTGGACGCCGCCGCTCCCAGGTCGTAGCGGTGCAGGGACTGGGCGGTCCGGTAGGCGTAGACGGGCAGCGTGGTGGTCGCGTCGCCGGGGCCGCCCTTGCTGATCGCCCAGATCTGGGCGAAGCACCGGAAGACCCAGATGACTTCGAGACAGAGCACCAGCGCGAAGAGCGGCCGCAGCACGGGCAGGGTGACGGAGCGGAAGATACGGGCCGCGCCCGCGCCGTCGATCCGCGCCGACTCGTACAGTTCGGCGGGGACGGTGAGCAGCGCGGCGTGCAGGGTGATGGCGGCGAACGGCACGGACTGCCAGACGACGAGCAGGACCAGGATGACAAAGGTGGCGGTGCCGTCCGCGAACCAGGAGTAGTCCTCGTACGACTCGAATCCGAGCGTGACGAGCAGCCAGTTGACCACTCCGAGCCGGGACGAGAACAGCCACTGGAAGACCGTGGTGGTGGCGATGACCGGGCTGGCCCAGGCGAGCACCAGACCGCTCATCACCAGCAGCCGCGTCCGCCGGCCGAGGTGCTGGAGCATCAGCGCGACCAGCGTGGCCAGCACCATGATCAGGACGACATTGACCGCGGTCCACCAGAAGGTCCGCCGTACGACCTCCCAGAACACGGTGTCGTCCAGGATCTCCCGGTAGTTGGCGAGGCCGGCGAACGGTGCCCCGCCCCGGATGAGTTCGCCCATCCCATAGGTCTGGAGCGAGATGACCAGATTGCGCACGAGCGGATAGACGAGCAGATACGCGGTGCCGAGCACGGTGGGCGCGATCAGCAGATACGGCCACAGGGCCCTGGGTATCCGGCCTGCTCCGGGTGCCCGGCGGGGCCCGGCTGCCGCGCTCATGAGCCGAGCGTCTTGGTGATGCTGTCGGACGCTTCCTTCGCGGCCTTCGCGGGATCGGCTCCGGTGAGCACCGCGGTCATGTACTGCTTGATCGGGTTGGTGGCCTCGACGGCGGCCCACCGCGGTGAGTTGGGGGTCGCCCGGCCCCGCGCGGCGCCCGCGGCCATCGCGGCGGTGCCCTCGCTGCCCTTCACCGCGCCCGCGAGCGAGGTCCTGTTGGGGACATAGCTCATGGTCTTCGCCATGTCGGTCTGCCAGGTGTCGCCCGCGAGCGCCTTGATCACCTGGTAGGCCGCGTCCTGATGGGCGGAGGCCTCCGGGACGATCAGATCGGAGCCGCCGGTGAATACCGCGCCCGGTTCGCCCGCCGTCCTGCCCGGCACGGGGAAGAAGCCGATCTTTCCCTTCAGCGCGGGGTTGGTCTCCTCGATGATCTTCGCTCCGCCGGGTACGGAGATGATCTGGGCGACATCGCCCTTGGCGAAGACCTCCGCCTGCGGGGGCTTGGCCTCGTCGGAGTCCTTGGGTCCCTTCCCGAGGGCCTGGAGGCGCCGGTAGAAGTCCATCCCGGCGAGCGCCTCGGGGGTGTCCAGCGCGCCCTTCCAGTCATCGCCGGACCGGACGGCGAGATCGCCGCCCCCGTCCCAGATGAAGCCGGCCAGGGTGTACCAGTTCTGGCCCGGCAGATAGATGCCCTGGACACCGCCCTTGTCGAGCTTCGCCGTGTCCGCGAGCCAGTCGTCCTGGGTGGCGGGCGGCGAGGTGATACCGGCCTGGGCGAAGTGGTCCTTGTGGTAGAGGACGACCCGGTTGGCCGCGTACCAGGGGATTCCGTACTGCTTGCCGTCGATCCTTCCCGGTTCCGCGAGCCCCGGCAGCCAGTCGGCGCCGGACAGGTCCTCCGTACGGCCGGTGAGATCCTTGACCCCGCCGCTGGCGGCGTACTGGGCGACCTGGGTGTTGCCGACCTCGATGACATCGGGGGCGTCGGTGGAGGCGAGGGCCGCGGTGACCTTCTCGCCGATGCCGTCCCACTCCTGGATCTGGATGTCCAGGGCGATGTCCTCGTGCCGCCGCTCGAAGTCCTCGGAGAACCGGGTGAGGAAGTCCTCGGTGACGCTGTCCTTCATGATCCAGACAGTGAGCTTCTCCGGTCCGTCGGCGCTGCCGGAGGAGGAGCCGCACGCACTGACGGCCAGGGTCGCCGCGAGTGCCGCGGCGCCGGCGATGAAGCGGATCTTCACGGGCCACCTCGATAAGGGTTTTACCAATTGGTCAACTGGTAAGGTGTGTGCCCAGAAGGTGGCATGGACCAATGGTGGCGTCAACCCCCCGGAAATTACTGCCTGGAAGGCACCGCGCAGAGACCGCACCGGGTACCGCCCGGGGTGAACATGCCCTCCACTGGTTACGATTGTGTTTACCAGTTTCCCCGGCGGGCCGGTTGACCAGTCGGAGTCACGGGACGGAAGCACGAGGGACGGAAGAGGTCATGCCCATGGGGAGCGGCTCGTCGGGTGCCGTACTCAAACGTGAACGCGTACGGGAGTATCTGCTCGGCCTGATCGAGGCGGGCCGCGCGGGCGACGCGATCCCTTCCGAGCGCACCCTCTGCGCCGAACTCGGCGTCTCCCGCCCGACCCTGCGCACCGCGGTGGACGAACTCGTCGCCACCGGGCAGCTCGTCCGCGAACACGGCCGCGGCATGTTCGTCGCACCCGCGAAGATCACCCAGGAACTCACCCCGGAGGACACGGCGTTCGTCGTCCCCCGGGCCTCCGGCACCTGGTCGAGCACCATCCTGGAGCGCACCACGTTCCGGGCCGGCGCCCGGATCGGCCGCAAGCTGCGGGTCTCCCCCGCCGCGGAGCTGATCTACATCGCCCGGCTGCGGCTGGTGGACGGCTCACCCATCGCCATCGAGCATCTGCACATCCCCGCCGAGCTCGCCCCCGGCCTCACCCCGCAGGAGCTGGAGTCGGGCGAGCTGTACGACCATCTGCGGGAGCATCACCAGCTCTATGTCCACGAGGCCACCCAGTCCATCGAACCGACGGTGGTCAGCGAGTCCGAGGCAGCGGTGCTGCGGGTCCCGGTGCTCTCCCCCGCCCTGCTCATCGAACGCCTCACCCTCGACACCTCGGGCCGTCCCGTCGAGTACGTCCACTCCCTCTACCGGGGCGACCGCTACCGGATCGTCTCCCGGCTGGCCCTGGGCACCCGGCCGCCCCACCCCCGCCCCGACGGCCACCATCCGGGCATCCCCCCGGGGGACTTCGCCCACGACGGCATCATCACCTCGTCCACGACCGGTGATGCATACTGACCGCAGCCTCCGACGGCTCATCCGACGGCTCAGCGGGAGGGCCCGTGCGCGACACCCGTTCCCCCCACCCGGTGCTCAAGCGGGAGCGGGTACGGGACCATCTGCTCGGGCTGGTCGACACCCGCCGGCCGGGCGACGCGATTCCGTCCGAGCGCACGCTCTGCGCCGAGCTGGGTGTGTCGAGGCCCACGCTGCGGACGGCGGTGGACGAACTCGTCGCCACCGGACTGCTGGTCCGCGAACACGGCCGCGGCATGTTCGTCGCACCCGCGAAGATCACCCAGGAACTGGGCCCTGTCCGGCCGATCTTCGTGGGCCCGGAACGCCTGGCACGGCACCTCGCCGCGTTGTCGGAGTCGTCCAAGTACGTCCAGTACGAGGACGATCCTCCGCCTTGCGATGCACCGCACCAGCCGCCCCGGGCTGATCCACGAAGATCCGCCGGACAGGACCTGGTCGCCGAGGACCGCTCCGCCGTGGCGCCCCGGGCGCCGGGCGTGTGGTCGGCCCGGGTGCTGGAGTTCCGTACGGTCGGCGCCGGGGCCCGGGTGGGGCGCAGGCTGGGGCTCTCCCCCGCCGCCGAGGTCGTCCATGTGGCCCGGCTGCGGTTCGTGGACGGCGGGGCCGTCGCCCTGGAGTATCTGCATCTGCCCGCCGAGCTCGTCCCGGGGCTGACACCGGCGCGGATGGAGTCGGGGTTCTACGCGTATCTGCGCGAGGAGCGCCGGATCACCCTGACCGAGGCCGTGCAGTCGATCGAGCCGACGGTACTGAGCGAGGACGAGGCCGAGCTGCTCGGGGTACCGGTATTCTCACCCGCGCTGCTGTTCGACCGGATCACCTCGGACGCGTCGGGCCGTCCCGTGGAGTATGTGCGCTCGCTGTACCGGGGCGACCGCTACCGGATCGTCTCCCGGCTGGCCCTGGGCACCGCGGCGGAGGACCGGCCCGCGCCGGACGCCTCGCGGAGCGCCGCGTGGTGGGGCACGGTGGAGTGACAGCCGCGGCACCCGCGGCGCCTGACACGACCGTACGCACGCGTGACACGACCCTATGGACGCGTGACACGACGTACGGACACGTGGCGCGGCGTACGAGTGAGGAGAGCGAGCCCATGTCCCACCACACCCACCACACCTACCGGGTCACCGAGATCGTCGGCACGTCCCACGAGGGAATCGACGACGCCATTCGCAATGGTGTCAACCGCGCGGCCGAGACCCTGCGCGGTCTCGACTGGTTCGAGATGACGGAGGTCCGCGGCCATATCGTCGACGGTGACATCGAGCACTTCCAGGTCGGGCTGAAGGTCGGGTTCCGTCTCGAGGACGGGTGAGCGGGTGCCGGACGGACGGCCGGTCAGTCCCCTTCCGCCGCCTCCTCCTCGCGTCGGCTCCCCTCGTGTCAGGTCCGTCCCTCACTCCCCTGGGCGTCCTTGAGCGCCTGTGACGTACTGGCCCAGCGGGCGCGTACGACCCGGAAACCCGCGCGTTCGGCCGCGGCGCAGACCAGTTCGTCGTCGTCCACCAGCATCCGGATCCCGCGGTTCGCGCTCAGCCGGCGCAGGATCTCCAGCTTGGTCGTACGGGCGGGCCTGCGGTCGCCGTCACGGCGCATCCAGATCCGGCCCTCGGGCAGAGCGTGCTCGGTCAGCCAGGCCGCGGTGTCCGCGCGGCAGCGCTCGGGCCGGCCGGTCAGATACATGACCTCGCACTCCTCGGCCGCCTTCAGCGCCAGCCGTACGCCCTCGGCCAGGGGCGTGTCCTGCCCGGCCGCGGCGAAGAACCCGGACCAGTCGCGGGGCGCGCGCTCCAGGAAGTGCTGGCGGTGGCCGGTCTCGGCGAGGGTTCCGTCCAGATCGAAGACGGCCAGTGGCCTGCTGCTGCGGGGCATGGAGGTCAGCCTATGGTCCCGGGGAATCCTGGCGCGGGCAGGGCGTTGAAAGCTGTGTGAGCACCGCAGCGGGCATTCCGTTCTCCGTACTCGACCGCTCCCGTACCCGGCAGGGCCAGGACGGGCCGACGGCACTGCGCGACACCGTGCGGTTCGCGCGGCGGATCGAGGCGCTCGGCTACCACCGGTTCTGGGTCTCCGAGCACCACAGTGTGCCGGGGGTCGCCGGTTCCGCGCCGACCGTGCTCGCGGCGGCCGTCGCCGCCGCGACCTCGACGGTCCGGGTCGGCACCGGCGGTGTGATGCTCCCCAATCATCAGCCGCTGGTCGTCGCCGAGCAGTTCGGGGTGCTGGAGTCGCTCTTTCCCGGCCGGATCGACATGGGGCTCGGCCGTTCCGTGGGATTCACCGACGGGATACGCGCGGCGCTGGGCCGGGACAAACGGGACGCCGAGGACTTCCCAGGGCAGCTCGCCGAGCTGCTCGGCTACTTCACCGGGACCCAGACCGCCCACCCTCAGGTCCATGCCCGCCCCGCCGAGGGACTGCGGGTGCCCGCGTTCGTCCTGGCCACCGGGAAGGGTGCGCGGGTCGCGGCCGGGGCCGGGCTGCCGCTGGTCATCGCGGCGGTACGGGGCGAGGACGCGATGCTGCGGGCGATCGACGAGTACCGCCGCGACTTCCGCCCGTCCCTCTGGGGCGAACGCCCCTATGTGGTGCTCTCCGGCACGGTCGCGGTCGCGGCCACCACCGAGGAGGCCCGCCGGCTGCTCCTTCCTGAGGCCTGGTCCACGGTGTACTCCCGTACCCGCGGGGTCTTCCCGCCGCTGGTCCCCGTGGACACCGTCCTCGCCACCGCCATGACCGACCGGGAGCGCACCCTGTTCGAGGACGCGTCCCGCGGCCAGCTCCACGGCACGGCGGACGAGGTGGCGGCCGGTCTGGAGAAACTGATCGCGCGCAGCGCCGCCGACGAGTTCCTGGTCACCACGAGCACCTTTGACACCGGGGCCCTTGTGGACTCGTACGAGCGACTGGCGGCCCTGCTGGGGCTCGGGAGCACCGGCACGTGAGGCCCCGCGCGATCGGGTAACGTCGTCGGACCACGCCGACGGTGTTTCCGGCGTCGCGTCAACTGTTCATCGCGGGGGCCTCATTGCACAGGAAAGCGGGAGTCCGGGACACACCCACGGTCAAGGTGCTGTCGATCGGGGTGGGCTCTTTCGACGACGGGGTGGACTGGGACGATCTGGGCTTCGTACGCACACGCGTCGACGACATCAAGGCGGCGTTCGAGCGCTTCGGCGCGGAGGTCGAGGACCATGCCGACCCGACCGAGGAGGAGACCGAGGCCCTGCTGCGGTCCTGGATCATCTCACCCCGGAAACCCGACGCCGATGTGGTCGTCGTCCATCTCATCGGGCACGGCCGTACGGACCGTGCCGGACGGCTGCTCTTCATCCCCCGGGACGGGCGCGAGGTCGACCTGGACCGGTGGATCGCGACCGCGCAGCGCGAGGCCGACCGCGGCGCCCATGCCCAGCGGGTCGTGTTCCTGGTGGACACCTGTGACGCGGGCACCGCGACGGGGCGGCAGTCGCTGACGGATCTCGGTACGGAGCGCGGTGTCTGGTCGCTGGGCGCGGCCGTCAGCGGCTCGCCCACGGAACGTGGCCGCTTCAGCGGATGGATCGCGACGGGGCTGCTGCGGCTCTGGGACAAGGACTTCGCGCTGGAGGCGGACTCACTGGACTTCGCGGAGTTCGTCCGTGAGGTGCTCCAGGTGGTCAGGGCCGAGAGCGACTGGCGCGTCTCGGCCGGGTTCAGTGTGGAACAGGGCGACGGGGAGTGGCCGTTCCTGCCGAACCCCAAGACGTTACGGCTCTCGCAGGAGCAGATCGAGGAGAAGCGGGGGTCGTTCTGGTATGTGACCGGCCAGGATCTCGGCACCCAGATCGCGGCCGGCGAGGAGATCGGTGACGCGGACTACTTCCTGGACCGTGCCTCGGGGCGCGGACTGATCCCCGTCGGCAGGACGTCCGGCTTCTTCTCCGGCCAGGCCGAGCCGCTGGCGGCGTTCCGGAAGTGGCTGGCGGACGACAGCGGTCCACTGCTGATCGTCACGGGAGCGGCGGGCTCGGGGAAGTCGGGGCTGCTGGGCCTGGTCGTCTGCGCGGCCCATCCGCAGCTGCGCCAGCGCTTCCGGCAGGTGTGGGAGAAGGCCGGCGGCGATCTTCCGGAGTCGGCGGACATCATCGCTCTGCATGCCCGGCAGCGGACGGCGCGTCAGGTGACCGAGATGATCGTGTCGCAGGCGGCCCTCGCCCCACCCACGTCCGACGAGCGGGAAGAGGACACCGGGAACGAGGACCGGGAGGAGCGGAACCGCCCGAGCGGCACCCGCTGGACGAGCTCCCTGCTCCGTACGGCCCTGGCCGAGGAGGGGAAGCGGCGGCTGATCGTCATCGACGCGGTGGACGAGAGCACCCAGCCCGACGCGGTGATGGAGCTGATCGCGACCCTGGTCACCCCGTCCGGGGACGACGAGCACCCCGCACTGCCCTGCCGCGTCCTGATCGGCAGCCGCCGTGAGGCGATGGAAGCACTGCCGACCGCGGCGGAGGACCCGTCCCCCGCCGTCCTGCTCGATCTGGACAAGGCCGAGCACACCGTCGTCGAGCGGGACATCCGCCGGTACATCGTCGCGCTGCTGCGGGCGAGCGAGCCCTATGCCACGGGAGCCGCGGCGGGGTATGTGGAGACGATCGCCACCATCGCGGCCAGACGCATCACCGGGCAGCGGCCCCCGGGCGCCTCCTGGGGACCCTTCCTGCTGGCGGGGATGTTCGTGCACTACCTGGTCACCCTGGCGACCCCGCCCCAGAACAAGGCCGACGCGGAAGCCCACGCGTCACGTGCGGCAGGGGATCTTCCGACGATCCTCGAAGCCGTACTGACCGCCCGTGGCGAGGACTTCCCGCTGCTGCGGCCGGTGCTGGCCGCACTGGCCCGGTCCAAGGGCGACGGTATGCCGCTGACGGTCCTGCGCCGGTGCGTGGAGGCGTTCCGTACCGGTGCCCCCGGCACCGGTACGGACGCCGACTTCGCCAAAACCCTCCGCGAGGCCTCGCCCTTCCTGCGGACCGCCAGGGATCCGTCGAGCAAGGTGGCGCTCTACCGGCTCTTCCACCAGGGGCTGACGGACTATCTCCGGGCTCATCCGCGCACCGGTCTGGAACTCGTCGGGGCGGCGGAGAGCACGGCGCTCGAAGGGGAGGTGCTGAACGCGGTCGTCGCGCCGTACACGGGCGCCGCCGAGGGCGAGGATCTGTGGGCGGAGGCGGAGCCCTATGTGCTGCGCCACGCGCTGGAGCATGTCATGGAGGCGGAAGCCCCCCGGCACGCCGAGGCGTTCTTCACGGATCCCTACTTCCTGGTCCGCTTCGACCCGCGGCAGGATCTTCGCGCGCTGGATCTGACCGGCTCGGCGCGCGCGGCCGAGTACCGCCGGCTGCTCGCCATGTCGTGGGCGGCTCATACGCGCTTCACCGCCGCCGCCGACCGGGCGGCGGTGCTGGCCTATGACGCGCACCGGCTGAACCTGCCGGAGCGGCAGGTGGAGTTCGCCGCGGTCGGCCGTTCTCCCTCCGTCTACCGGCACAGCGCCGGCCATCCGGTGATCTGGGCCAGGGGAGGACGTGTCGACACCAGCGCCCGGCTCATCGAGGGCACCGGCGGGATGGTGCAGGACGTGGTGTTCTCCCCCGATGGCGAACTGCTCGCGGCGGCCACGAACCAGGGCGTGGAAATCCGGGACACCAAGGCCTGGCGGCTCGTCACACGCCACTTCGGGAACACCGAGGGCTGGGTCTCCGCCGTCGCCTTCGCTCCCGACGGCAAGCGGCTCGCCTTCAACACAGCCGAGGACGGACAGTGTCTCCGGCTCTGGGACGTGACGGAGCGTGCCCTGCTGGGAGAAGCGTGGCCCGCCCACGGCAAGCGGGTGAACAGCGTGGCCTTCTCCCCCGACGGCCGGCTGCTCGCGGCCGGGAGCGATGACGGCCGGATCTCCGTCTGGGACGTCGATACGGCGCCTCCCGTCGAGATCGCCAGGCTGGAGCACGGAAAAGAGGTACGGGATGTGCTGTTCAGCCCGGACGGGCGGCTCATGGCATCGGCCGGTCGCAACGGACTGGCGCTCTGGGGCACGGACGACTGGCGGAACAAGAAGTGGCTGACGGGCAAGTGGACCAGCGGCGCGGCCTTCTCACCGGACGGATCGCTCCTCGTCGCGCTCAACTCCTCAGGGGACATCGAGTGGTGGTCCTGTGCGACGGAGGAACTGGTGCACACGGTGCCGACCGGCGATGTCGCCGTGTTCGGAGCCCTGTCCTTCTCCCCCGACGGCACGCGCCTCGTCGTCGGCGCGGGCGGTGTGTCCAGTTCCCTGGCCGTGCTCGACGTGACATCGAGGGAGATCGTCCGCCGTCTCCAAGGGCACGGCAGCTATATCCAGAGCGTCACATTCCACCCGGCTTCACCACTCCAGTTCGTGAGCTGCGGCGAGTTCTCCGGCAGCCTGCGCCTGTGGAAAGGGTTCGAGCAGGCCCCCGCGACGGAACCGCTGGCCCACTACGACCGGAAGCTCGTGGCCTGCTCCCCCGACGGCCGGCTGCTCGCCGTCGCGAACAACGACGAGCGGGTGCTCGCTCTGTACGACCCGGCCGGCGGAGAGGCCCTCCCCGGTGTACCGCTGGGACGGCACAAAGTGGCCCAGGTACTCGGATTCTCTCCCGGCGGTGATCTCCTGGTGATGCTCAGCGAGAAGAAGAACCTCCTCGTGGTACGTACCGGAGCGCTCACGCCCCCGGTGATCGAGACCGTACCGATCGGAGAATCGCAGGGGGTGGTGCAGAACTGTGCCTTCTCCCCCGACGGGGGACTGATCGCTCTGGTGATCACCCAGGGGCGCGGCGGGCTCGACCGCAACGCCTCGGTGATCCAGGTCTGGGAGACCCGGGGGCTGCGGCTCACCGGCCGCATTCCGCTTCCCGGACAGCCCGACGGCTTCAGTTTCACCGGCCCCAGCCGTCTGTTCGTCTCCCTCGACGGCGCCATGGCCGTATACGACTGCTCCGGACCCGATGAGGAACCCGTATGACCCGCGTCCTCGGTTTTCACGGCGTACGCAACTACAAGGCCGCCGACACCACCTTCAGACGGGGCGGCGCGCGGCTGACGGCCGACTGGCTGGAGGCCCTCGGGCCCGCCGGGGCGGGGCTCGACCTCCAGCACGCCTACTACGCCGACCTCCTGCGCGACGAGCGCCAGGGCGGCGAGCCGACCGAGGACGAGCTGGCACTCGTCGGCGACTGGGCGGCGGCCTGGGGCGTGGAGCTCGACGGAGTCCAGGGCCGGGCGACCGGCTGGCTGCGCTGGGTGTGCGGACAGATCGCCCAGCGCACCGGTGAACGGCCCGCCGTCGTCGAGCGGACCGTCAAGCTCTTCTTCCCCGAGGTCACCCGCTACTTCGCCACGGGCCGTACGGAGGTGCGCAAGCGGGTACGGGAGGCCCTGCTGCGCCATCGGCCCGAGATCGTCGTCGCGCACTCGCTGGGCAGCGTCGTCGCCTACGAGGCCCTGCACGAGATCGGCACGGAGCTGGAGGTGAGGCTGCTGCTCACCCTCGGGTCCCCGCTGGCGCTGCCGAACGCGGTCTTCCACCGGCTCGCCCCGGGGCTGAGTGAGGGCCGGGGCTCGCGGCCCGCCGGGGTCGGGCGATGGGTGGACATCGCCGACACCGGGGACTTCGTGGCCGTTCCCAAGGGCGAGCTGGCCCGGCTCTTCTCCGGGGTGGAGCAGCGGCCCGACATCACCATCGCGCCCCTGTGGCCGCACTACGCCCACGACTATCTGCGCCATCCCGACGTAGGGCACGTCCTCACGAGCGCTCGCTAGATCCTGTCCGGACAGGGTCTAGATCCTGTCCGCACAGGAACCTAGCGCGCCACTTTCCGCGTGGCGCGCAGCCATTCCTTGTTCATCGCGGCGATCGACGGGAGCGGGATGCCCTTCGGGCAGGCCGTGGCGCATTCACCGGTGAGGGTGCAGCCGCCGAAGCCTTCCTCGTCCATCGTGGCGACCATGTCGAGGACGCGGGTCTCACGTTCGGGCGCGCCCTGGGGCAGGACGTTGAGGTGGTTGACCTTGGCCGAGGTGAAGAGCATCGCGGAGCCGTTGGGGCAGGCCGCGACACAGGCGCCGCAGCCGATGCACTCGGCGTGCTCGAAGGCGAAGTCGGCGTCGGGTTTGGGGACCGGGGTGGCGTGGGCTTCGGGAGCGGCGCCGGTCGGTGCGGTGATGTAGCCGCCCGCGCCGATGATCCGGTCGAACGCCGAGCGGTCCACCACCAGGTCCTTGACCACCGGGAAGGCCCCGGCCCGCCAGGGCTCGACATCGATGGTGTCGCCGTCCTCGAAGTGCCGCATATGGAGCTGGCAGGTGGTGGTGCGTTCGGGGCCGTGGGCGTCGCCGTTGATGACCACACCGCACGCGCCGCAGATGCCCTCGCGGCAGTCGTGGTCGAAGGCGACCGGCTCGTCGCCCTTGAGTATCAGCTCCTCGTTGAGGGTGTCGAGCATCTCCAGGAAGGACATGTCCTCCGAGATGCCGTCGATGCCGTAGGTGACCATGGCACCGGGGGCGTCGGCGTCCGGCTGGCGCCAGACGCGCAGGGTGAGCCTCATGCGTAGCTCCGCTGGGTGGGGTGGACGTACTCGAAGACGAGGTCTTCCTTGTGCAGGACGGGCGCGGTGCCGGGGCCGGTGCTGTGCCCTGCCGTGGGACTGCCCCCGGATCCCCGGAATTCCCAGGCCGCGACATACGCGAACTCCTCGTCGCGGCGCGCCGCCTCACCGCCCTCGGTCTGCGACTCCTCACGGAAGTGACCGCCGCAGGACTCCGCGCGGTGCAGCGCGTCGAGGCACATCAGCTCGGCCAGTTCCAGATAGTCGACGACGCGGTTGGCCTTCTCCAGCGCCTGGTTGAGCTGCTCGCCGGTGCCCGGCACCTTGATCCGCCGCCAGAACTCGTCGCGGATCTGCGGGATCCGGTCCAGCGCCTTGCGCAGGCCCTGTTCGTTGCGCGCCATACCGCAGTGGTCCCAGAGGAGTTCACCGATCTCCTTGTGGAACGAGTCGGGCGTACGGTCGCCGTCGACGGCGAGCAGCAGCCGCAGCCGGTCCTCGGTCTCGGCGACGGCCTCGGCGACCACCGGGTGGGAGTCGTCGATCCGGTCGTGGTGCGGATTGCGGGCGAGATAGTCGTTGATGGTGGACGGCAGGACGAAGTAGCCGTCGGCCAGGCCCTGCATCAGCGCGGACGCGCCGAGCCGGTTGGCGCCGTGGTCGGAGAAGTTGGCCTCGCCGATCGCGAACAGGCCGGGCACGGTGGTCTGGAGGTCGTAGTCGACCCAGAGTCCGCCCATCGTGTAGTGGATCGCCGGATAGATCCGCATCGGCACCTCGTAGGGGTCCTCGGCGGTGATCCGCTCGTACATCTCGAAGAGATTGCCGTACTTCTCCTCGACGGCCTTGCGGCCGAGCCGGGCGATGGCGTCGGCGAAGTCCAGATAGACGCCCTGGGCGCCGGGGCCGACACCGCGCCCCTCGTCGCAGACGTTCTTCGCGGCCCGCGAGGCGATGTCGCGCGGCACGAGATTGCCGAAGGAGGGGTAGATCCGCTCCAGGTAGTAGTCCCGCTCGTCCTCGGGGATCTCGGCCGGCGGGCGCCGGTCCCCGGCCGCGAGGGGCACCCAGATACGCCCGTCGTTGCGCAGCGACTCGCTCATCAGCGTCAGCTTGGACTGGTGCTCACCGGAGCGCGGGATACAGGTGGGGTGGATCTGGGTGAAGCAGGGGTTGGCGAAGAGCGCGCCGCGCCGGTGGGCCCGCCAGATCGCGGTGGCGTTGCTGTTCTTGGCGTTGGTGGACAGGTAGAAGACATTGCCGTATCCGCCGGAGGCGAGGACGACCGCGTCGGCGAAGTAGGTGGAGATCCTGCCGCTGATCAGATCGCGGGCGACGATGCCGCGGGCCCGTCCGTCGACGACGATCAGATCGAGCATCTCGGTGCGCGGACGCATCTCGACGGCGCCCGCGGCTATCTGCCGGGACAGCGCCTGGTAGGCGCCGAGGAGCAGTTGCTGGCCGGTCTGGCCGCGCGCGTAGAACGTACGGGAGACCTGGACGCCGCCGAAGGAGCGGGTGTCGAGGAGTCCGCCGTACTCACGGGCGAAGGGGACGCCCTGGGCGACGCACTGGTCGATGATCTCGACCGAGACCTCGGCGAGCCGGTGGACATTGGACTCACGGGCCCGGAAGTCACCGCCCTTGACGGTGTCGTAGAAGAGCCGCTGGACGGAGTCGCCGTCGTTGCGGTAGTTCTTCGCCGCGTTGATCCCGCCCTGCGCGGCGATGGAGTGGGCACGGCGCGGTGAGTCCTGGTAGCAGAACTGCACCACGTGATAGCCCTGTTCGGCGAGAGTGGCGCCCGCCGCGCCGCCCGCGAGGCCCGTCCCGACGACGATCACGGTGTGCTTGCGGCGGTTGGCGGGGTTCACCAGCTTCGCCTCGAAGCGGCGCCGGTTCCAGCGCTCGGCGACGGGGCCGTCCGGCGCCTTGGTGTCGGCGATCGGCTCGCCGACGGTGTACGCGGTGTGATCGGCGTAGAGAGCGGTCCCGTCCATGCCCTGCTCGTCCCTGTCCATGCCCTGCTCGTCTCTGTCCATGCTCAGCTCACCACTCCGGTCATCACGGCGACGGGTATGGAGACGAATCCCGCGGTCAGCGCGAACGCCAGCACTCCGGCCGAGGTCTTCAGAACGCGTTCACGGGCGGCGCTGCCCACGCCCAGGGTCTGGGCCGCGCTCCAGAAGCCGTGCAGGACGTGCAGGCCGAGCGCGAGCACCGCGACGATGTAGACGACGTTCCCGTACCAGGTGGAGAAGGTGTCCACGACGTTCTGGTACGGATGGCCCGGCTGGAAGCCCCCGGGGTGCGCGGTGCCGGTCGTCAGATCGAGGATGTGCCAGACGATGAACAGGGCGAGGATGATCCCGCCCCAGCGCATGGTGCGGGTGGCGTAGGTGGCACGCGCCCGCTTGTGCGCGTAGCCGACCGGACGGGCCGCGAGATCGCGGCGGCTGAGCTGGTACGCGCAGACCGCGTGCAGCGCCACCGCGGCGACCAGCACCACCCGGAGGATCCAGAGCGCCCACTCGTAGTGCAGGACCGGTTCGCCCAGGGTCCGCAGCCAGTGCGCGTATCCGTTGAACTCCGGCGCCCCGAAGAAGATCTTGAGATTGCCGAGCATATGCGCGACCAGGTAGCCGAGCATGATCAGGCCGCTCACGGCCATGACCGTTTTCTTCCCGATCGTCGATCCCCAGAGGGTGCGGGTCATGGACGGCCGTTGGTCCGTCCCCCGCGTTGCCAGCGCCATGGACAGAACGCTAGGCCGCCCCCTGCCCAGTGGTCCAAGACATGGTCCGGCTGATGTCCATAGCCCCCGCCTATCATGCGATCTACCCTGGCTCTTATGCAGTTCCAGCAGCTTCTCTACTTCGTGGCCGTCGCCGAGACCAGGCACTTCACCCGCGCCGCGGAACGGGTCCATGTGTCGCAGCCCTCCCTCTCCCAGCAGATCAGAGCGCTGGAGAAGGAGCTGGGCGCCGAGCTGTTCAGCCGCGCCCGGGGCAATGTGGCCCTCACCGACGCGGGCGAGGCGCTGCTGCCGCTCGCCCGGCGCATCCTCGCCGACACCGAGACCGCCCGGCACGAGGTGCAGGAGCTGGTGCAGCTCCGGCGCGGCCGGGTCAGGCTCGGGGCGCCGCCGAGCCTGTGCACGGGGCTGCTCCCCGATGTGCTGCGCGCCTTCCACGATCTGCACCCGGGCATCGAGCTGCTGATCGAGGAGAGCGGTTCACACGATCTCGTACGGGAACTGGCCCGGGGGGCGCTGGATCTGGCGCTGGTGGTGATGCCCCTGCCGGCCGCGTCCCCCGCGCTGACCACGGTCGAGCTGCTGCACGAGGATCTGGTGGTGGTCTCGTCGGCCGCCGCCCCGGCCCCGCGCCGCCCGCTCAGGATCGCCGATCTGGAGGGCGAACCGCTGGTGATGTTCCGGCACGGCTACGATCTGCGCGAGCTGACGGTGGCCGCCTGCCGGGCCGCCGGGTTCGAGCCGTCGTTCACCGTGGAGGGCGGCGAGATGGACGCCGTCCTCGGTTTCGTACGGGCCGGTCTCGGTCTGGCGGTCGTACCGAGCATGGTGGCCGGGCGGGCGCGCGATCTACGGGTCACCGCCCTGGCCAGACCGGGACTGCGCCGTACGATCGCGCTCGCCCACCGCAGCGATGTCGCCCCGCCGCGCGCCGCCCGCGAGCTCCAGCGGGTGCTGCTGGCCACCCAGTCCGCGGTCCCGGCGGGAGCCGGGACCGCGGCGGTCGCGAACGGTCAGACCGCGTCCGCGAGCGACAGCTCGTGAAGCTGCTCCGGCGGCCCGGGTCTGGCGTAGTACCAGCCCTGCGCGGTGTCGCAGCCGAGCCGGCGCAGATGCTCCGCCTGCGCCCCGGTCTCCACACCCTCCACCGTGACGGCCAGCTCCAGGCTGTGGGCGAGCGACACGATCCCCTCGACGATCTTCAGATCGACCGGGTCCGCGGGATGCTGCTGCATCCCCTGGGTGAACGAACGGTCCAGCTTGAGCACGCTCACCGGCAGCCGGCGCAGATTGGCCAGGTTCGAGTAGCCGGTCCCGAAGTCGTCGAGCGCGATGTCGACGCCCATCTCGGCGAGCTGGCGCAGCGGCTTGAGCAGATCCTCGTCGGCCCCGATCAGTCCCGATTCGGTGACCTCCAGACAGAGTGAGCCGGGCGGGAGACCGACCCGCTCCAGCACCTCCATCGTGTCGGAGACCAGCCCGGGGTGGTGGAGCTGCGTCGGGGAGAGATTCACATTGATGCGCAGCGGTCCGCCGAGTGTCCCCGCGGGCAGTGTCTGCTGCCAGAACATGGCCTGCCGTACGGACTGTTCCAGCACCCAGCGGCCGAGCGGCACGATCAGTCCGGTGTGCTCGGCGAGCGGGATGAACCGGTCGGGACCGAGCACCCCGTGCTGCGGATGCGACCAGCGCACCAGCGCCTCCGCGCCGTGCACGGAACCGTCGTCGAGATGGACCAGCGGCTGGTACTCGATGAAGAACTCACCGCGCTCCAGGGCCGCCGGCAGCGCCGTGGTCAGCCCGTGCCGGGTGATGGCGCGGGCATCGGCCTCCGCGTCGGCCAGCTCATAGCGGTTGCCGCCCGCGGCCTTGGCCCGGTACATGGTGATGTCCGCGCTGCGCAGCACCTCCGCGGGGCTGTGTTCGGCGGCGAGTCCCTCCACGATGCCGATGCTGCCGCGTACGGTGAACTCCCGGCCGTCGAGCATGATCGGGGTGGCCAGTACACCGAGGATCCGCGAGGCGAGATCGGCCACCCCGCGCTGGGTGTCCGGTCCCGTGGTCAGCGCCACGAACTCGTCGCCGCCGAGCCGGGCCACCATCTCACCCGGCGCGGTGGCGCAGCTCTGGAGCCGGTCCGCGACCTCGACGAGCAGCCGGTCCCCCGAGGCGTGGCCGAGGCTGTCGTTGATCGCCTTGAAGCCGTCGAGATCGAGATAGCAGAGACCGAAGCGCGCGCTCCCCGCGGCGGAGAGGGTCTTGTCGAGACGCTCGAAGAACAGGGTCCGGTTGGGGAGTCCGGTCAGGGCGTCATGGGTGGCCTCGTACCGCAGCCGCAGATTGAGCAGCCGCCGCTCGGTGGTGTCCTCCATCAGCGCGAGCTGGTACTGCGGGGCGCCCTCGGCGTCCCGGAGCAGCGAGACCGTCAGATTGGTCCAGAGCACGGTGCCGTCGTTGCGGAAGAACGGCTTCTCGACCCGGAAGTGCTCACGCTCCCCGCGCACCAGTTCGCCGTACATCCGCCAGACGTGCGGCACGTCCTCGGGGTGGACCCACTCGCTCACGTTCCTGCTGCGGACATGGTGTTCCAGTCCGCCGAACATCTCGGTGAGGGTCTCGTTGACCTCCAGCACATTGCCGTCGAGGTCGGCGATGCCGATACCGACGGCCGCGCCCTCGAACACCGCGCGGAACCGTGTCTCGGTGGCGTGCAGCGCCTCCTCGGCGTGGCCGCGGGCGGCGAGCGCGGAGCGCGCGATGGCCTCCTGCTCGGTGAGGGTGCGCTCACGCAGGGCCTGGGCGAAGCCCGCGGCGAGGGAGTGCTGGAGGCGGGCGCAGCGGGCCCGGCCCTCCTCGACCGGCAGATCGTCCGTACCGCAGTACAGGACCAGATAGTCGTCGATGACCCCCAGCGTCCTGGCGAGGGCCTCGGGGTCGGTGCAGTGCGCGGTGACCAGTTCGGCGCCGACGCGTCCCGCGGGCACGGTGTCGAAGGGGCGGGCGTGCAGCGCGTCCCGCAACTCCCTCGCCAGCGGGATCAGATGTGTCTCGAACTCGGGGCGGGTCAGCGGCGTGGCCGTGGCCGGGAAGATCGCCCGGCTCCAGATGGTCGCGAACCGCCTCAGTCTGTCGTCCAGACCGTCCGGGCCCTCCGGCTGCGACGGCACCATCACGCTTTGCGTCCCACACCGGCGATGCCCGAGTAGGCATACGGATCCTCCTGGGCGGCGGGGCAGTCCGGCCGCCACTGGGGCATGAACACCAGGCCGGGCTCGACCAGTTCGAAGCCGTCGAAGAAGCGGGCGGTCTCCGCTCGGGTCCGTATCACCAGCGGATTGCGGATGTTCCGGTAGACGCCGACCGCGCCGTCCGCCTCCTCGGGGGCGAGCGGCAGACGGTCGTACGAGGCGTGCGTGAGGACGAGCAGACTGCCGGGCGCGAGCGCGTCGCGCAGCTCGGCCACCGACCGGTACGGCTCGTCCTCGTCCTCCAGGAAGTGCAGTACCGCGACGAGCAGCAGCGCCACGGGCCGGTCGAGGTCGAGCAGGTCGAGCGCCTCGGGACTGGAGAGTATCTGACCGGGTTTGCGCAGATCGGCGCTGACGATGGCGGCGTTGGCGTTTCCGTCGAGAACGGCCCGGCTGTGGGCGACGGCGACCGGGTCGTGATCGACATAGAGCACCCGGGCGTCGGGGTTCGCGGCCTGGGCGACTTCATGGACATTGCCGAAGGTGGGAATACCGGAACCGATGTCGAGGAACTGCGAGATGCCTTCGTTCAGGGCGAATTCCACCGCACGGCGCATGAACGCCCGGTTTGCCTTCATGATCTTGGGAAGCCCCGGCATGAACTCCATTGCCCTGCGCGCGGCTTCCCTGTCCACCTCGAAATTGTGCGAACCGCCCAGATAGTAGTCATAAATGCGGGACACGCTCGGCATCGATATGTCGATGCCTCGCGGAGCCCAGGCGGGACGCTCCATCGATGTCTCCAACAAGTCGCCACGGATCGCGGCCATGTACCTGGCCGGTTGTTCGAGCCGAGGCTACTGATCGACCGCCAAGAGGGCGAGCCCAAACGGAAATTAGCGATCCGTTCTTGGTCACACACCGATGGCATGTGCGACCGGTCCGCCGTCACACGGAGGGGCGTGACGGCGGACCGACGGGCCGGAAGCGCGGCGTGGGGACTACTTGGGCGCTCCGACCAGCTTGGCATTCGGGGAAACCGCGAACCAGGTGCCGCCGACGCCCTGACCATTGGTGTCGCCCGGCTTTGTGTCTCCGCTGAAGGTGTAGATCGGCCAGCAGTCGATGCTCTGCTGCTTGATTCCGTCGGGCCTGTCGAAGGTCACGAACCCCTTCTCGATGATGCCTTCGGTGTCATTCTTGTCGACGGGGGCGACAACCGGCCACTTCTCCAGGCAGTCGCCGGTGCAGGCCGACGACATCGGCCACGCGGTGTCCTTCTTGAACCGGTACACCGTCATTCCCTTTGAATCCACCACAATGTCGCCGAGCTTGGGGTCCTTGCGGACGGACAGGCCCGGAAGGTCACCGGCGGTCACACCCGAGCCCGCGGCGCCCGCGGGAGCGGCCTTCTTGCCGTCGGGCGCGGAGGCGAACCAGGTGCCGCCCACTCCCTGGCCGTTGGCGTCGCCGGGGCTGGTGTCCTCGGCGTACCGGTACATCGGCCAGCCGGCGATGGTGAGCTGCTTGGTGCCGTCGGCCCGGGTGACCTCGCCCAGCAGGGAGGGGTCGGTGCCCGGCGCGGCCTTGGCGTCGCCGGCGGCCACCACGGGCCAGGCGGTCGCACAGTCGCCCTCGCAGTTCGACTTGGGCGGGTTGGCCGTGTCCTTGTCGAAGCGGTAGAGCGTGAACCCCTCGCTGTCGGTGACGACCTCGCCGAGTTCCTTGCTGTCCCACACGGCGAGTTGACCGGCCGGCTCGGCCGCCGCCGCGGCGCCCGTGTCGCTGCCGTAGCCGCTGTCCGCGCCGTAACCGGCGTCGGCCGGCTTGGCGGCGCCGACGGACAGTCCGGTCTCGGTGCCCTGGTCCTGACCGCACGCCGTCGTCAGGGCCAGTACGGCCGCCGCGGTCACCGCGAGCGAGGCGTTCCGCCAGGTGTTCATGTCAACTCCTGTTGTTCGTAAGCCAGTTGCTGCGCCTGGGTGCGCCTTTCATGGCCCTAAGTACGGGCCGGGACCACCGCCGCGTTCAACGCGACCCGAAAAAACTTCGGGCGGTCTCGCGACGGCCTTCCGGCGGCCAAACCTCCGGCGGCCAAAAAGCCCCTATCCGGGGGAATCCGAGCAACTTCCGGCGTGCCGCGCCGAAATGGGGAACAGTCTCCTGCCGTGTATGGATCACTCGTCGGACGGCTGCTCGCGGCCGCCGCGCTCATATCGCTGTCGGCCGTCCCCGTACCGGCCGCGGCTCATAGCCGCGCGTACGCCTCGCTCGGTCCCGGCGGACCGGGCACGGTGGTGTCCGTGTCGGGCAGCGGCGACTGCCCGCCGACTCCTCCCCCACCGCCGACACCGCCGCCACCACCGCCGCCGCCCACTCCTCCGACACCCCCGCCACCTCCGCCCCCGCCACCTCCGCCGACACCGACACCACCACCGACACCACCACCGACACCGACTCCGCCGCGGACCGTCGCGCCGAAGCCGCCGCCACCACCGCCGACGGTCCGGCCGGCTCCCCGGCCGCCGCGCCCGGCCCCACCACCGCCCGCGCCCCCGCCGGAGCCACCGCCCGCTCCGGTCCCGAGCCCGAGCCCGGCGCGGCCGTCGCCGGCCCCGTCCGCGAGCCCGTCGAAATCCCCGCCGCCCCCGATCGCCCTGCCCGCCTATCGCAAGGCGACCCGTGAGCAGCCCGCCGGCGGGCCCTCGATGGTCTCGTTGATGCTCCTGATCACGGCTCCGGCCGTACTCGCCGTCGCCATCCTGCGTCCGCGCTCCCGCTGATCCACGGAGGATCCATGTCGGAATGGCTCGTTCTGAGC
Source organism: Streptomyces sp. NPDC055025 (assembly GCF_053608565.1). Taxonomy (NCBI): domain Bacteria; kingdom Bacillati; phylum Actinomycetota; class Actinomycetes; order Kitasatosporales; family Streptomycetaceae; genus Streptomyces; species Streptomyces sp. NPDC055025. The sequence continues at coordinate 72,751 of NZ_JBSGVS010000008.1, read as the reverse complement.
ATCGCGATGGCCGCCGCCTGCGCGGTCGTCCTGACCATCGTGGTCATCAACAACCGCCGTATCCCCGTCGACGACGATCCCAGCGGGACACCCGACGTCATGGAGTACATGACGATGATGATCGGCGTGATCTACGCGATCGTCCTGGGCCTCGCGATCGCCGGTGTCTGGGAGGGCCGCAGCGCGGCCCAGGAGTCCGTACGGCAGGAGGCGCAGTCGCTGCACGAGATCCAGCAGCGGGTCCAGGTCTACCCGGCCGAGGTCAGGGACCGGATCCGGGGCGACATCGAGGCGTACGCCTCGTACGTCGTGCACACCGAGTGGCCGCACATGTCCGAGCACGAGGCCCTCAGCGCCGAGGGCACCCGGCTCTTCGACCGGATACGGCGTGATGTCACCCGGTACGCGCCACGCACCGAGCTGGAGGGCCAGGCCTACCAGCCCCTGGTCGACGAGGTGGCCACCGCGGACGACGCCAGAGGGGCCCGCGGACAGAACGCGGGGGCCACGATGCCCGGAGTCGTCTGGTTCGGCCTCATCACCGGCGCCGTGGTCACGGTGGGGCTGATCTTCGTCCTCCAGATCCGCCGCACCTTCCGTGAACTGCTGCTGGCGGGGCTCTTCAGCGCGCTGATCGCCTTCCTGCTCTTCCTCATCTGGGACTTCGACGCCCCGTACGGCCGGGGGATCGCCGCGACCGCGGCCCCCTTCCTCGATCTGTTCCCGCAGATCGGCTCCTGAGGGAGCCGCACGGCACCGAACGCGACACGGGTGTCCGCCGTCCGGGGGACACCCGTGCCCCATTCGCCCGCCAGCGATCGCGGGTGTGATAACGGGCTCCTACCGTTTCTCGCATCGAGGTGCATTCCCTGACATTTGCGGAAACAGGTTCCGCTGCTGCTCCTCGGGGACCCGGAGGATTCACCATGCGCGCGATACGTGCCGCGTCCGCCGCTCTGCTGGGAGTGGCCGCACTCGCCCTGACCGCTCCCACCGCCGTGGCCGCGGTCGACGGAAGTGTCACGCCGTTCGGATTCACGGTCACCCCTTCCACGATCAACCCCGGGGGAAAGGTGACCCTGGCCGTCACCAAGTGCAGCTCTCCCGCCACCGCCTCCTCGGGGGTCTTCGACACCGTCACCATCCCGTCCGGCAGCACCGCCGCGGCCACCGTCGACTGGGACGCCAAGGCCGGTGCCAGGTACATCGTGACCTTCACCTGCAACGGGGTGTCCGCGAAGACCACCCTCGCCATCTCCAGCTCCACCCGGACCCCCGTGCCCAACCCGGCCGGCACGACCAGTGGCAATGGCACCGCGACCCGGACCACGGCGGCTCCGGCCAGCTCCAGCTCACCCGGAGGTGTCAGGGGCGGCCTCGGCGGCAGCATCGGAGGTCTGAACGTCGCCGAGATCGTCACCGGTACGGCACTCGTGGTGGCGGGCGCCACCGGCAGTGTCTACGCCATCCGCCGACGCGCGCTGAACCGTGGGCACTGACCCCACCCGTCGCGTCCCGCCGCCCGCTCCACGGAACGCTCACCACCCCGGCTCCCCTCCCGGGAACGCCCATCGCCCCGAGTCCTCCGCCTGGACTCGGGGCGACGGGCGTTCGGGGCTCTCCGGCCCCCGGGACGGCAGGGCGGTCCGGACGGTCAGACTCCCGCACCGGTCAGCCGACGGCGCCGCGCGATGAACAGGGAACCGCCGACGGCCGCCGAGGCGACCAGCCCGCCGCCGACCGCCATCTCCGTGGAACTGGGGCCGATGGAGCCGCCGAGCCCGCCCAGCGCGCCCCGCCCCTGGAGCACCTCGAACTGGTGGGTCTCGACCCGGTTGTTGTCGCTGCACTTGACGGCGAGGTTGTAACGGCCCGGTGTGGCGTCGTCGTGGATCCGCGCGGTGGCCCTGGAGTGCCCCGACGGATTGACCGACAGCTCCACCCGCCGGAAGGCGTTGGACGTGACGGTCCCCCCGTGGCCGCAACCCTGGACGGTGATCTCGATCCTGCCGCCCTGATGGACCGAGAACGGGTTGACGGTGACATTCCTCGGACCGTCGGTCGCGGCGGCGAGTGGGGCGGAGAGCGCCACGGCCGCGCAGGCGGCCGCGGACACCGCGAGAGCGCGTGAAGCACGCATCGTTGAACCTCCAGCGGAAGACGCCCCAAAGCGGTGCTCCGGGAGATTCGACGAGTACGCCTTCCATGACGAACCATCACCGCGCGACCCCATCGCCGCACTTCGGCACTGGTCCACCCCGGTGAGCCGACACGCCGGACGAAGGCCGTCCGCCCCGACGGAGGCGCAGGTCACGGCCCGTCAGAAGTTTTTATATGCCGATTACTCGGATGGGTCAGCGCGGAAGGCACCGCCACCCGTTCGCCCGTCTCCGATCGCGGGCTCGGCGGACCGCGCCTACCGTGCCAGCAGACGTCCACGAAGGGAGAACTATGGCCAAGGACCATTACGCTCCGGAGTCGAGGATGCGCTCGCCCTGGGGGGTTCTGGCTCTCGTCATGCTCACCGGCATCGCCCTGATACGGAACGGGGTGGACGTACCGCTGGGGCCGCCGCAGCCCGCGGCGGCGGCGGGGCTGGGCAAGCCGGACCCGGCGGCCGCGGCCGCGCACTCGGTCCCGATCGTGAAGCCGCTGCCGTACGCCCCGATGTCACGGGTGCGGATCCCGGCCATCAAGGTCGACACCCCCGTCGTGGACGTGGGCCTCGACTCGGACGGCTGGATCGCGGCGCCGCCGCCACGGGATCCCAATCTGGCCGGCTGGTACCAGAACGGCGTCGCGCCGGGCCAGCGGGGCACCACGGTGGTGGTGGGGCATGTCGACAACCAGGCCGGACCCGCCGTCTTCTTCGCACTGGGTTCGCTGGAGAAGGGCCAGCGCATCGAGGTGACCCGGTTCGACAGCCGGACGGCCGTGTTCGAGATCTACGGTGTCGAGGTCTTCTCCAAGGACGACTTCCCCGGAGCCCGGGTCTACGGGGACACCGGCCATGCCGAGCTGCGGGTCATCACCTGTGGCGGCGGCTATTCAAAGGCCGGCGGCTACGCCGGCAATGTCGTGGTCTTCGCCCGGCTGGTCGAGACGCGCTGATCCGCGCCGGGCGCGAGGAAAGAGAAAAAGACTGGGGCCGGCCGGCTCGCTCGGGCCGGCCGGCCCTTCTGTACGGACATCTCATCGGTGCGGTCGTCTCATCGAACCGCCCGTCTCATCGGTACGGCACCGCGATGCGGTAGCCGTCCTTGAGCAGTTCGGGCAGATAGATACGGAGCGCCGCCACGCTCTGCGAGCGGTTGCCGCCCGCGTCGTGCGAGAGGACCACGACCCCCGGACCCGCGCCGTCCAGCACCCTGCTGACGATCGTCTTGGTGCCCGGTACGTTCCAGTCGAGGGTGTCGACGGTCCACGCGAGCGGCTCCATGCCCAGCTCCGCGCCGATCTCGAAGGAATGCTTGTTCCAGGCACCGTAGGGCGCCCGGTACCAGAGCGGCGGGACACCGATGACCTCCTCGATCAGGTCGCTGGTCCGTCCCAGCTGCTTGCGGATGGCGGACGGGGCGAGGCTCGGCACCAGCGGATGGCTCCAGGTGTGGTTGCACACGACATGCCCGTCGTCGGCGATCTCCCGCAGCAGATCGGGGTACTCCTCGACCATCTCGCCGCAGACGAAGAACATCGCGCGCACGTCGTAGGTTCTGAGCGTACGCAGGATGCCCGGTGTGAAGCGGGGGTCGGGCCCGTCGTCGAAGGTGAGCACCATGCTGCGGCCCAGGTCGGGCAGGGCCAGAAGAGGTTTCTTGCGTACCGGGGGCGCGGCTCTGCGGTAGCCGAGCGGAGCGCTCTCGATCATGGGCTGAAGCCGGTACGCGGAGGGCTTGAGGGGGGCACTGGCCTTCGCTCCCGCCGCCTCCACCGCGTCCTTGGAGCCCGCGGGCGGGGCCGGGACCACGGAGGGACCGGGCGTCTGAGCCTGTCCCGCGGTGATCATCCGGGCGGCGAGAGCGGCGCCGAGGCAGGCGGCGACCCGAAGGACGGCACGGCGCCCCGGAATCATCTGATCCTTTTTCATGACCAATGGCTCGCACGGCGGATGCTTCCGGCCGCTCAGCAACACCCCTAAGCCGGGGGAAAGCACCCGATGGGATGAGCACCGCCCGGTCCCGGGCCCCGCGCGCCGACGGGACCGGAAGTGTCTCACGGATGGCCGACCGGGTGACCATCGCGATCACCCGGCCACCCCCGTAACCAACGGCCCGACGTCTCGTTCCACGCTGCCGGACGGCCGGCTCTCCGCGCCCCCCGCGCTCTCCGCGCTCCCCGGGCGACCGTCCGGCCGTCCCCCGCCGTCCCCCGCCGTCGTGGACAGCGGTTTTGGGGACACCGTTCATGGACAGTCCACCGGGAACGGATAGCCTGCGTGGCGTGACGCAGCAGCCAACCAGATTCGAACGCGGTACCGACGGCCCGAAGGTGATCGTCGTCGGTGTGGACGGATCGCAGTCCTCGTTCCGCGCCGCCGCGTATGCCGGCGGTCTCGCCCGGCGGCAGAACGCGCTCCTCGCCGTCGTCTATGTACAGCCGGTCCTCGCGGCGGGCGCGGCCCTCGGCGCCCCGGTCTCGGAGACGACCGGGGAGATCGCCGAGGGGCTGGTGAAGGAGATCCGCGACGGGATCGAGCGGGTCAAGGACGTCTGGGACGTCCGCTGGGAGTTCCACACCTTCCACGGAGACCCGTACAACGGACTGGTCACCGCGGCCGACGAGTTGAAGGCCGACGCCGTGGTGGTCGGTGCCTCCGAGTCGGCGGGGCACCGGATCGTCGGCTCGGTGGCGGTACGGCTGGTCAAGGCGGGCCGCTGGCCGGTGACGGTCGTCCCGTGACCGGCGGCCCACGACGGACCCGCGGGACCGTACGGATCGCGGGACCCGGCGGGTCCCGCCGCCGCGGGGCCGTGCCCACCGCGCCCGCGAGGCCCGTGACCACCGTCCGCCGTCCGCTCGCGCTCTCCGGCGGACACGGGCACCCCGCCGGGCTCCCCGGCCTCCCGCGCGGCCCTCAGCGGCCCATCGTGAGCCCGTCCGCCGCGGCGCCCCGGCTGAGGACCGCCTCGCTGATGTCCGACTGGATCTCGCGGTAGTCGTCCCGTCCCGGATCCCGCCGCACGGCCTCCGGCAGATGGACCACCCGCAGGGTGTCCAGATCCATCATCTGCGGGATGAACTCGGCCTTCTTCACCTGCCAGCGCTCCCCCTTCGCGGCGGGCGGCGCGAAGGTGAAGCGGCCGATCGAGCCGTGGTTGCCCCGCCCGTCGAGTTCGCCGTCGTCGTTGGTCATCGTGCCGGCGACCTGGTCGCCCATCCCGTAGATGATCCACGTGCCGTTGACCTTCTGGTACGGCTGCGGCACATGCGCGTGGGTGCCGAGGATCAGATCGATGTCGGGCCGGTTCCCGCTGCGGGACGCGGTGAGTCTCTTGCCCAGTTCGAGCTGTTCCGCGTCGGGCTCCGTCTGCCACTCGGTGCCCCAGTGCACGCTGACCACGACGACATCGGCCCCGGCGCTCCGCGCGGCGCGCGCGTCGGCGATGATCTGGTCCTCGTCGAGAAGACCGACCGCCCACGGCTGGTCCTCGGGGAACGGCGCGTCGTTGGTGCCGAAGGTGTACGCGAGCTGGGCGACCTTGGCGCCGCCCGCCTTCATCAGGGCGGGGCGCATGGCCTCCGCGGCCGAGCGGGCCGAGCCCGCGTGTCTGACGCCCGCCTTGTCGAGGGCGTCGAGAGTACGCCGTACCCCGTCGGCCCCGTCGTCCAGGCTGTGGTTCGACGCGGTGGAGCAGGAGTCGTAACCGGTGTCCTTCAGCCCCTGGGCGATCTCCGGCGGGGAGACGAAGGCCGGGTAGCCGGTGTACGGGCCGCCCTCCTCGCCGTACACGGTCTCCATATGACAGATCGCCAGATCCGCGCCGGAGACAACGGGCTTGACGGCGGCGAACATCGGCGCGAAGTCGTAGCCGTCGCCCTCCGCGTCGGCCTCTCCCTGGGCGATGACGGAGTCGTGCGGAAGGACGTCGCCGGTGGCGACCAGGGTGAATCCGCCCTTCCGTGCGGCACCGTCCGCAGCGGCGCCGGCTGGGCCGTGGTGCGGCGGACGGTCGTGGGTGGCGGGCCGCCCGGGTCCCGCGCAGGCCGCCGCGGTTCCCAGGAGCACCGCGGCGGCGGCCATCGCTCCTTGTCGCATGCGCTTGGTCATGAGCCGTACTCCGTCTTTCGGGGATATCGACGCAATGAATCCATATAGTCCTATAAACGGATGTCAAGTAACCGAGCCGACAAGACCGGAGAAAGGGACCGAACGCCCCCACCGGACCGTTCATCGCACCACTCGTCGCAGTGAGCGACCGCTCGTCGCAGACCTCTGCGCTCCGTCTGTCCCTCGGCGCCGCCATGCGCTCGTATACGGCAGGCGGCAGCACCACCGCAGGACGGCGAACCCGACGGGAAAGGGCGTTCACGATGACCACCGCCACGGCCACGGAGACGACCGACGAGCGGGCGCTGAAGGAACTCCAGCGCGCGCACGGCCCGGCCCTGATGAACTTTCTGCTGGGGCTGACCTACGGCGACCGGCAGCGTGCCGAGGATCTGGCCCAGGAGACGCTGGTACGGGCCTGGCAGCACCCCGAGGCGTTCGAGGCGCCCTTCGACTCCATGCGGCCCTGGCTGTTCACGGTCGGCCGCAGGCTGGCGATCGACGCGCGCAGGTCCCGGATGGCCCGGCCCAGCGAGGTCAGCGACGGGATACTCGCCGCCACGCCCGATCCGGAGGACCGCACGGAGAGCGCGGTCGCGGTGCTCGACGTACGGGAGGCCGTGAAGACGCTGAGCCACGAGCACCGCGCGGTCCTGGTGCAGATCTACTTCCGGGGGCTGAGCGTCGGCGAGACCGCGCGGACGCTGGGGATTCCGGAAGGCACGGTCAAGTCCCGCTCGTACTACGCGCTACGGGCGCTGAGCCGCTCCCTGCCCGGCTACAGCAGGTCGTCCTCGTCGCAGAGCGCGAGCAGCGACGGCATGCCGGCCACCTCCTGATAGGCGGCGCCGCACAGGTCGCAGCCGGCGAGATGGTCCATGACCCGCCGGTCCTCCTCGGGTGCGAGCGCCCCGAGCGCGTAGGCGCCGAGCAGTACGCGCACATGCGGGTCGGCCGGACCGGGGACCGGATCGGGGACCGGATCGGGGTCCGGATCGACGCGCGGCTCGACACGCGGCTCGGCACCGGAGTCCGGGCACCGGTCCGACAACGGGCCGGAATCAGTCGTTCCGCCGCCGGAGTCCGCCGTTCCACCGCCGTCCGCAGTACCGCCGGCCACACCCGTCACAATCCGCTCCCGTCCGCCGTCGGATCCTGCCCTTCTGGCCACGCGAGGCGCCCTCCGCCGGTTCAATGCTCCCTGAAGCAGGCTTCGGGGGAAGGAAGGAAGGCGGAAAAGCGATGCGTCCGGAAAGTACCGAAGGGGTAGGCGGAGGCGGTCTGCTGGTGCCGATGGCTTGGATGTACGCCGAGTACATCGCCGACGAGCTGCTGCGCACCGGTGATCTGATGCCGCCGACGACACTGGAGTACCGGGCCGGCCGGGACGCGCTGGCCCTGACCATTTTCCTCTCCGACGGCCCGGTGAGCAGCCGGCGGTTCCAAGGGCTCGTGGCCCGGATGGACGAATGGCGCTCGCTCACGGCGTACGGCACGAGCTGGCGCGACTGGGTCTGCGCACGGCTCGACCGGCTGGAGGCGGCCGCCTTCGAAGCCGGCTCCCGGAACCGTGATCCGGATCTGGAGCTGGCGGGCGCGGCCTGGCGGTGGCTGGAGGAGACGGAACTGCTGGCGGCCGATCTCGACGCCGTGGGTCCGGTGGGCGGTGATCCGGCGGGCGGGGATCCCTTCATGGGCAAAGGGCACGGGACGGCCTCGGCGGAGCGGGGGTTCGGGGCGGGCGGAGAGGAGGAGGGTCCCCAGGTGTGGACGCCGGCGTGGCAGCTCGGGCTGCCGCTGGGTCATCTGGCGACACAGCTGTTCTGACCGGGCCGGAGCGGGGGCCTCAGGTGCCGTGTACGCCCGCCCGGTATTTGGGTATCCGTACGGTGATCTTCGTTCCGGCGCCCACTCCCGTCTCGATGACCAGCCCGTACTCGTCCCCGTAGACCTGGCGGAGCCGTTCGTCCACATTGAGCAGCCCGATCCCGGTGGACGCGCCGCCCTCACCGCGCAGGATCCGGCGCAGCCGGTCCGGCTCCATACCGACGCCGTCGTCCTCGATCACCACCTCGGCCTCCGCTCCGGCGTCGAGCGCGCTGATGGTGATACGGCTCCGGGTGACGGCTCCCTCAAGTCCGTGCTTGACCGCGTTCTCGACGAGCGGCTGAAGGCAGAGGAACGGCATCGCGACGGGCAGGACCTCGGGGGCGACCTGGAGGGTGACCGAGAGCCGTTCGCCGAAGCGGGCCCGTACCAGCGCCAGATACTGGTCGATCGAGTGCAGCTCGTCGGCGAGGGTGGTGAAGTCGCCGTGCCTGCGGAACGAGTAGCGGGTGAAGTCGGCGAACTCCAGCAGGAGTTCACGGGCCCGCTCCGGGTCGGTGCGGACGAACGAGGCGATGGCGGCGAGGGAGTTGAAGATGAAGTGCGGCGAGATCTGGGCCCGCAGCGCCTTGATCTCGGCCTCGATCAGCCGGGTGCGGGAGCGGTCCAGTTCGGCCAGTTCGAGCTGGACGGAGACCCAGCGCGCGACCTCTCCCGCCGCCCTGGCCAGCACCGCCGACTCGCGTGGCGCGTAGGCGACCAGGGTGCCGAGCACCCGGTGGTCGACGGTGAGCGGGGCCGCCACCGCCCAGCGCAGCGGACAGTCGAGATCGCCGCAGCCGCTGGCGAAGGCGGTGTCACGGCCGCTGTCCAGCAGCGCCCGCACATGGTCCATCACATGTCTGCCGTGGTGCTCGCCCAGACCGTCCCAGGCGAGGACCCGCTCCCGGTCGGTGAGACAGAGCGCGTCGGTGCCGAGCAGGGAGCGGAGTCTGCGGGCCGCCTTGCGCGCGCTCTCCTCGGTGAGCCCGGCCCGGAGCGGCGGGGCGGCGAGCGAGGCGGTGTGCAGGGTCTCGAAGGTGGCGTGCTCCACGGGAGTGCCGACATCGCTGGTCCGCTCGGGGCGCGCGGTGCGCCGACCGAGGACGAAGCCGCCCGCGAGCAGCAGCGGGCCGAGGACGATCAGTACGGCGAGGGCGGCGCCGCTCATCGGACACCTCCCGTACCGCTCGAACCACCGGCACTGCCCGTACCACCGGCACTGCCCGTACCGCCCGAACCACTGGCACCGTCGGCACCACTGGTGCCGGTCGGACCGCCCGCACCACCCGCACCGCCCGGACCGCCGCGCGCGCCCGGCATCAGGGCCTCCGGCAGATGGAACCGTGTCATGGCGGCGTTGGTGCCGGGCGGTATCCGGCCGCGCGTGGCCAGGGACACCAGGATCATCGCGAGGAAGCCGACCGGCACCGACCAGACGGCGGGCCAGGCGAGCAGCGCGTGCGGCCAGCCGGACCGTACCGTGCCGCTCACCGTGATCACCGTGGCGGCGAACGCCAGCCCTCCGCCGAGCAGCAGCCCGGCGATCGCACCCGGCGGGGTGAGCCGCCGCCACCAGATGCCCAGCACCAGCAGCGGACAGAACGAGGACGCGGAGACCGCGAAGGCCATCCCGACGGAGTCGGCCACGGGCATCCCGCTGACCAGCAGGGAGCCGCCGAGCGGTACGGCCATGGCGAGCGGGGTGGCCAGTCTGAAGTGCCGTACGCCACGCGACGGAAGGACATCCTGGGTGAGGACGCCCGCGACGGCCATGGTCAGCCCGGAGGCGGTGGACAGGAACGCGGCGAAGGCGCCGCCCGCGACCAGCGCGCCCAGCAGCGCCCCGCCGAGACCGCCGATCGCGCGCTCCGGGAGCAGCAGCACGGCGGCGTCGGCGTTCGCACCGTGGGGCAGTTCGGCCACGTACAGCCTGCCCAGCGCGCCGTAGACGGGCGGCAGCAGATAGAACGCGCCGATCAGCGCCAGGACGAAGACGGTGGTGCGGCGGGCGGCCCGGCCGTTGGGGCTGGTGTAGAAGCGGACGACGACATGGGGCAGCCCCATGGTGCCGAGAAAGGTCGCCACGATCAGTCCGTAGGTCGCGTAGAGAGGATGGTCGGCGCGGCCGGCGACGGCACTGGTCAGTCCGAGATCGACACGCGGCCGCCCGTCGCCCTGCCAGGCCAGCAGCAGGAAGAGCGCCGGTACGAGCAGCGCGGTGAGCTTGAGCCAGTACTGGAACGCCTGGACGAAGGTGATGCTGCGCATACCGCCCGCCGCGACCGCGACCACCACGACGAGCGCGACGAGCACCCCGCCGAACCAGTCGGGCGCACCGGTGAGAATCCTCAGGGTCAGCCCCGCGCCCTGGAGTTGGGGCACGAGATAGAGCCAGCCCGCGCCGACCACGAACACACTCACCAGCCGGCGTACCGCGCGCGATTCGAGCCGTCCCTCGGCGAAGTCGGGGAGCGTGTACGCCCCGGAGCGGCGCAGCGGCGCGGCCACGAAGACCAGCAGCACCAGATAGCCGGCGGTGTAGCCGACCGGATACCAGAGCATGTCGGGGCCGTGCAGCAGCACCAGGCCCGCGACACCGAGGAAGGAGGCCGCGGAGAGATACTCACCGCTGATCGCGGCGGCGTTGAGCCCGGGTCCCACGCTGCGGGAGGCGACATAGAAGTCCGAGGTGGTACGGGAGATCCGCAGCCCGAAGCCGCCGACGAGAACGGTGGCGAGGACGACGACGGTGACGGCCGTCACCGTATAGCTCTGGCTCATGGAACGGGCCGGCCCTTCACCAGCCGGGCGAAATCACGCTCGTTGCGCTCCGCGCGCCGTACGTACCACCAGGCGAGCAGCGTGAGCAGCGGATAGGCGGCGAAGCCGAGCACCACCCAGACCGCCGTGGTGTCCCGCAGCGCGGCGAAGGCCAGCGGCAGCGTGCCGGCGACCAGCGCGAGCACAGCGAACGCGGAGAGCCCGGCCCGTAGTTGACCGCGCATCAGGGAGCGGACATAGGCGTCGCCGAGGGCGGTCTGCTCCTCGATCTCCGCCTGGGCGCGGTAGCGGGGCAGCGGCCGTACCCGCCGGGGCTCGCCGGTGACGACCTCGCGCCGGGGCGCGGGCTGCCGGGACTCCCCCGTCATCCTCGCTCCTCCCCGTCCGGCCCGCGCCGGTCCCGTCCCGTCGCCGTAGCCGGAACCGCCCGGTACCCGGGCCCGGAGTGTACGCAGCCGGGCGATCCCGGGGGAAGGGCCTGGTCAGCGCCCGCTCTGTCGCATCAGGAGATCGCGCAGGGCGCGGGCGTGGCGCCGGCTCACGGCCAGCTCGGCGTCCCCGACGCGCACACTCATCGTGCCCGCGTCCAGCCGCAGTTCGTCGATCCGGGCCAGCGCGACCAGATGGCGGCGGTGGATCCGGACGAAGCCGCGGGCCCGCCAGCGCTCCTCCAGGGTGGTGAGGGGGACACGTACGAGATGGCTGCCGCTGTCGGTATGCAGTCGGGCGTAGTCGCCCTGCGCCTCCGCGTAGGCGATGTCGTCGACGGCGACGAAGCGGATCACCCCGCCGAGTTCCACGGGTATCTGATCGGCGGCGGGCACCTGCGCGGGGCCGCGCTCCCCCACCAGTTCGGCGACCCGGCGCACGGCCTCGGCGAGCCGTTCCCTGCGGACCGGTTTGAGGACATAGTCGACGGCCTTCAGATCGAAGGCCTGGACGGCGAAGCCCTCGTGCGCGGTGACGAAGACGATCAGCGGCGGCTCGGCGAAGCCCGCCAGCAGCTTGGCGACATCGAGCCCGGTCAGCCCGGCCATATGGATGTCGAGGAAGACCACGTCGACAGCGGCGGAGCCGTCGGGCCCCGCGTCGAGCGCGGCACCGATCCGGCGCAGCGCCTCGGTGGCGCTGGTGGCGCCCTCGGCGCTGCGGACCCGCCGGTCTGCCCTGAGCAGATAGAGAAGCTCTTCGAGCGCCGGTTCCTCGTCGTCCACGGCCAGTACGCGCAGCATGACGCCGGAGTGTAGGTCCTCGAACACACGATGGCTTCCCCGGCTTGAATGATTCCGCGCTCCGATGCGTACCAGACACCATGCGGACCTTGGACCTCCATCGTGATGCCGGCGCCTACACGCTGGGCGTGCTCGACGCCGCGGACGCCTTCCGCTTCGAGGACCATCTGATGGAATGTCCGCGGTGCGCTCTGCTGCTGGCCGATCTCGGTGGTGTGAAGGCGCAGCTCGACGAGTACGCGCGGCGGACGCCCGCCGGGGTGGCGCCGTTCGCCGCCGCGAGCCCGGAGCTGCTGGCCAGGCTGCTGGCCAGGACCGCCGCGGGGCGGCGCGCCGGCCGGGGACGGCGGCTCGCGCTGGTGGCCGCGGCGGCGGTGCTCGTCGTGGGCGGTCCGCTGGCCGCCCTGTGGCTGGCCCCGGGGCCGGACCCGGGCGCCGCGCGGGCCGTACGGTGGACCGCGTCGGACCGGGCGACGGGGACGGCGGCCGTGGTCACGGCCGCGGAGACGGGATGGGGCACGGATGTCGGGCTGGAGCTGGTACGGCCGGGCGCGGCCGGTGTCTGCGCCCTGATCGCGGTGGGGGTGGACGGTTCACGGGAGACCGTGACGACCTGGGCCGCGCGCGCCGGGGACGGGGCGGCGCTGGTCACCCGGGGCGGGGCGGCGCTGCGTCCCGATCAGATCGACCACTTCGAGGTACGGAGCGCGGACGGCCGCCGGCTGGTGACGATCGGCGGGGGGCCTGACCGCACGGCGCGTCCCTCCGCGTGAGCGATCGGACCCGCTCGCGCGGCGGGGACCGCTTCGGCGGCCGGACCGCTTGAGCGGCCGGGCCTGCTTCCGCGGGCGGACCTACTTGAGCAGCCGGGACAGTCTGCGGTCGGCGAGCGGTTTGCCGCCCGTCTGGCAGGTGGGGCAGTACTGGAGCGAGGAGTCGCTGAAGGAGACCTCCCGGATGGTGTCACCGCAGACCGGACAGGCCTCGCCCGTACGGCCGTGCACCCGCAGCCCGCTCTTCTTCTCCGCCTTGAGCCGCCCGGCGGCCACCCCGCGCGAGCGCTCCACGGCCTCGCGCAGGGTGGACCGCAGCGCTTCGTAGAGGAGGGTGATCTCGTCCTCGGAGAGATTCTGGACCGGTTTGAACGGGGACATCTTCGCGGCATGCAGGATCTCGTCGCTGTACGCGTTGCCGATGCCGGCGATCAGCCGCTGGTCCCTCAGCGCGCCCTTGATCTGCCGCCGTTCACCGGCGAGCAGCCGGGCGAACGCGTCCCGGTCGAAGGAGCCGTCGAGCGGATCGGGTCCGAGCCGTTCGATACCGGGGACCTGGGCCGGGTCGTGGACGAGATGGACCGCGAGCCGTTTGGTGGTGCCCGCCTCGGTCAGATCGAAGCCCTCTCCCCCGGCGAGGACGACCCGCAGCGCGAGCGGGCCCTTCCCGGGCCGGGGCGGCTGCGGCGGGAACGAGTCCTTCCAGCGGAGCCAGCCCGCCCGTGCGAGATGGACGGCAAGATGGAGCTCCGTGCCGCCGTCGGCGCCGGCCGCGACGATGTCGAGATACTTGCCGTGGCGGGCGATGGCGGTGACGGTGGCGCCCTCCAGGGCGGAGAGCGGCGGATCATAGGTCTTGAGGACATTGACCGTCAGGGGCAGGACGCGGACGATCTCCTTGCCCACGAGCTGGTCGTCGAGGAACTCGCGCAGCGCTTCGACTTCGGGTACTTCCGGCATGCGTCAAGGGTGCCGCAGTCCCCGTACGGCTGCCCGGTGAACCGTGTGTCGCCGGGACACGCGGGCAGACCACGCCCGTCCGGCTCCGCGGGACCGGGTCCGTACGACCGGTTCCGTTACGACCAGGTCCGTAGACCAGCAAGAGGGGCGCCCCACGTGGCCCCGCCCGTCGGAAGAGAGGCTCCCGCGTGTCCGTGAGCGATCGCCGCGCGTCCGTTCAGTCGGCCCTGGTTCTGGACAGGACCTCGCCACGGCCCCGCGCCGCCGTCCTGGTGCTGCACGGCGGACGCTCGAAGGGCGAGCGCCCACCGGGCCGGATGAACGCGCCCGGAGTGCGGATGTGGCCCTTCACCTGGGGGGTGCTGCGGGCCACCGACGGATACGACGTGGTCGTGGGCCGGGTCCGCTACCGCTACCAGGGGTGGAACGGCGGGCGGGCCGACGCGGCCCGTGACGCGCGCCGGGCGCTCGACGAGCTGGAGCAGCTCGCGGGCCCGGTGCCGGTGGTGCTCGTGGGGCACTCGATGGGAGGGCGCGCCGCCCTGGCCGTCGCGGGGCACGAGCGGGTCAGCGGGGTGGTGGGGCTCGCGCCCTGGTGCCCGCGCGGCGAGCCGGTGGAGCAGCTCGCGGGCCGCCGCACGGTGCTGCTGCACGGCGACCGCGACCGGGTGACGGATCCGCGCGAGAGCGTCGAGCTGGCGGCCCGCGCCCGGGAGGCGGGCGCGGAGGCCTGTGCCGTACTGCTGCCGGGCGGCGATCACGCGATGCTGCGCCGGGCGGGCACCTGGCACCGGCTGACCACCGGCTCGGTCACCGCGCTGCTGGGCATGGACCCCTATCCGGCGGCGGTACGGCGGGCACTGCGCCCCGGCTGACCCGCACGGGCCCGCCCGGCCGCCACCCGCCCCCGGCTGACCCGTACGGCCCGCCCGGCCGCCACCCGCCCCGGACGGCTCCGCCGGCCCGGACGGCCGCGCGGCCGGGAGCGCGCCCGGTTCACAGTCCGTAGACGCGCCGCGCGGTCGCGCCGAAGACGGCGCCGCGCTCGTCCTCGCTCAGTCCGTCGGTCACCACCCGCGCCGCGTCGAACACCTCGGCGTACGTCCCGGCCAGCCGGCACACGGGCCAGTCGGAGCCGAACATCAGCCGGCCGGGGCCGAAGGCGTCGAGGACCGTGTCCGCGTAGGGGCGCAGTCCGTTGGCCGTCCAGGAGTCCCAGTCGGCCTCGGTGACCATGCCGGAGAGTTTGCAGACGGTGTTGGGACGGGCGGCCAGCGTCTTGATGTGCCCCGCCCAGGGATCGAGCGCGCCGTCCGCGATCGGCGGTTTGCCGAGATGGTCGAGGACGAAGGTGAGCTGTGGCAGCAGCGCCGCCGCCTCCGCCGCGGCGGGCAGCTGGTGCGGGAGGACGACCAGGTCGTACACGAGACCCGCGTCGGCGATCGCGGCCAGTCCGCGCTGTACGTCCGGGCGCAGCAGCCACCTGGGGTCGGGCTCGCCCTGCACCTGGTGGCGTATCCCCACGAGCCGGTCGCCACCGGGCAGTTCGCGCAGCTCGGCGAGGGTGTCGGCGATCCCGGGCGCGGTGAGATCGGTCCAGCCGACGACGCCCGCGACCAATTCGCTGCCCCGGGCGGCGGCGAGGAACTCGGGGGTCTCCTCGGGGACGCAGACGGTCTGGACGAGAACGGTGGCCGTCACCCCCGCGGCGCGCGCCTCCGGCGCCAGATCGTCGAGCGTGAAGTTCCGGCGGATCGGTGCCATCGCGGGACCGGTGATCCACTCCTGGTCGCGTACGGACAGATCCCAGAGGTGGTGGTGGGCGTCGACGGCGTTCAGCGGTGTCATCGAGGTCACCGGTGTCAGAGCTCCCAGACGACGGGCAGTCCGGCGTCGGCGCCGGCCGCGGAGTAGTCGTGCCGGACATCGAGCAGTTCGGCCATCCTGGCCTGCCAGGCGACATTGACCGGCAGCTGGTCCAGCTCGGCGAGAAGGCGCGGATAGTCCTCGCACTCCAGCAGATGGAAGAGATCGGTGCCGCTGCGCCAGATCGTCCAGGAGGTGGCGCCCGCCGCGCGGATCGCGGCGGTGAGTTCGGCGGGCACCTCGCGGTGCGCGGCCTCGTACCGCTCGATCCGGTCCGCGCGGACCGTGGTGTGCAGGGCGACCCTCATGACTGCGCCCCGTCCCCGGCCGGCCGTGCCGCGGCCGCCGACTCCTTGCCCGGCGGGCCCTCTCCCGGCGGGCCCTCCGCCAGCAGTCCCTCCGCGCGCAGCTCGTCCCAGAGGTCCTCGGGGACGGTACGGGCGGCCAGTTCGGCCGCGTCCCGCACCTCCGCCGCCGACCGGGTGCCGACGAGCACGCTGGCGACGGCGGGGTGACGCAGGGGGTAGTGCAGGGCCGCGGCGCGCAGCGGGACCCCGTGGCGCCGGGTCACGGCGTCCATCCGCAGGGCCCGCTCCAGCAGGGCGGGCGGCGCCGCGGTGTAGTCGTAGGTCGCGCCGGGGCGCGGATCGGCGAGCAGCCCCGAGTTGAAGACCCCGCCGACGACGACGCTTTTGCCGCGGGCGGCGGCCTCGGGCAGCAGTTCGGTGAGCGCCGACTGGTCGAGCAGGGTGAAACGGCCCGCGCACAGGACGACATCGGTGTCGGTGTCACGGAGGAAGCGGGTGAGCATCGCCGTCTGGTTCATCCCGGCGCCGATGGCACCGACGACCCCTTCGGCACGCAGCCGCTCCAGCGCCGGATACGCCTGGTGGAAGGCCTCCTCGGCGTAGGCGTCGGGGTCGTGCAGATAGACGATGTCGATACGGTCGAGCCCGAGCCGTCCGAGACTGGCGTCGATGCCGCGGCGGATGCCGTCGGCGCTGAAGTCCCAGACCCGGCGGTGGGTGGCCGGTACGGCGAAGCCATGGGCCAGATCGTCCTCGACGGGGGCGCCTCCGGCGACGGGTTCGAGCAGCCGGCCGACCTTGGTGGAGAGGGTGTACTCGTCGCGCGGCCGCTCGCGCAGCGCCTCGCCGAGCCGCCGTTCCGAGAGTCCGAGCCCGTAGTGCGGCGCCGTGTCGAAGTACCGGATGCCCGCGTCCCAGGCCGCGTCGACCGCCGCCGTGGCCCGCCCGGGTTCGACCGGGGTGTAGAGATTGCCGATCCCGGCCGCCCCGAAGGACAGTCCGGTCACCCGGACCGCACCGCGTCCGAGCGTGGTGTACCGCATACCGCCGCCTCCCGATGTGCCGACGCCCACGTTCCGTCGTCGATCACGACGAATATTCATCGGATGACTGAGTGCCGTCAACACCCCCGAAGCAGCTTTCTGGGGTTCTTCGCCAATAATCTGTCCGATCTCTCCATCAGACCGGAACTACAGGGTGGCACGGAGAAGTTCATCCAGTTCATCGGTCATCCCGCGCGCCAGCCGGTCCAGGTCCGGTACGGCCTTGCCGTCGGCGACCAGTCCCACATGGACCCGCCCGCCGTAGGTGGTCAGCGCCACCGCCAGGGACTGTCCGCGTGCCAGCGGCGCCATCGGATACACCTCGCGCAGCGGGCAGCCGCCCAGCGAGAGGGTCGAGCGCGGCAGCGGCACACTGGTCACCAGGATGTCGAAGAGCATCCTGGCGGCACTGCCCGCCAGCGGCGCCGCGAGCCGGTGCGCCAGCGGCGGCAGCTGGTCCGCGAGGACGGCGACCGCGCCGGCGCCGCGTGAGGGACCGCCGGCCTTGTTGCGGTGCATCCCCCGGCGGACGAGGGCCAGCCGGACCCGGGGATCGGCCTCGGAAACCGGGAGGGCGAGGAGATACGCCGAGAGCTTGTTGCCGGATCCCGGCGGGCTGCCGGGGCGGCGCCGGGAGACGGGTACGAGGGCGCGCGGGGGCGCGGCGGGCAGCCGCTCGCCCCGCTCCAGCATCCAGCGCCGCAGCGCCCCGGCCACCGTCGCGAGCAGGACGTCGTTGGGCGTGCCGCCCGCCCCCCTGCGGATCCGCTGGATGTCCTCCAGATCGAGCACGGCGGTGGCGAGCCTGCGCGTACCGCTGGATCCGGCGGTCAGCGCGGGCGTGCCGCGCGGGTCGAGCCGGCTGGCCCGTACGACCGAGGCACCGATGCCGACCGCCCGGCCCAGCTCCTCGATCCGACCCCTGGCCAGCCCCGCCACCTGCCAGGGGCCCGGCAGCCAGGACCTCGGCGGCACCGGTCTGACCCGGCGGACCCCGGCCGCCCGCGCGTCGGCGATCTGGTCGAAGATGCCCGCGCCGATGGCCACCGCGCGCATCCCGTCTGCGAGGGCGTGGTGCAGTTTCACCAGGACGGCGAAGGGCCCGCCGCCCGCCCCCGCCGACCTGCCCGCACCCGACGGTCTGCCCGCACCCGTCGGCCTGCCCGCTCGCCGTCCCGCCCGTTCCCCGGCCGCGTCCCTCGGCGTCAGGAGATACATCTCCCAGGGCGGAATGCCGCGCTCCAGCGGACGCTCCATCAGCTCCCCCGCCAGCCGCGCGGCCTGGGCCGCGAACTCCCCCTCGGGCAGCGTCAGCCGCCGTACGTGCCGCCGTACGTCGAAGTCCTTGTCGGCCGCCCAGGCGGCGCCGCCGACCGGGAGCCAGACGTCCCGTACCCGCATCCGCAGCCGGGGAATGGCGGCGGCGCGCGCGGCGAGAAGTTCCAGCAGTCCCGCACCGCCCGCCGTACCGGGCGCGGCGGTGAAGACGGCGAGCGCACCGAGATGCATGGGATGGTCGGCGGATTCGAGATGCCAGAAAGCCAGATCGAGAGGTGCCAGCAGCTCGGTGGTCAAGGGAGCCCCAGATCGTAGAAGGCAATATTACGGTCAAGTATGATCACTTTGCATACAGTTAACGACCTATGTCCGACGGTGTGACGGTGTGACGGCCGTTCAGGGTGATGGCCGGTCCGGGACAATGAACTCGCACCAGACGCATTTCCCGCTGCCGCGGGACTCCACCCCCCATACGTCGGAGAGCTGGTCCACCAGCAGCAGCCCCCGGCCCGAGACGCCCGACTCACCGGCGTCGCGGCGGTGCGGCAGGGTGCTGGAGCGGTCCTCCACCTCGACCCGGAGCCGTCGCTCCGCGCCGGACAGCACGCGTACGGTCACGATCGCCCCGTTCTCCGTGTGCACCAGCGCGTTGGTGATCAGCTCGTCCGCCGCCAGCTCGATCTCGTCCGCGCTCTCCCTGGCACCCCAGGCGCCCACCGCCGCCCGGATCATGTGCCGGGCGGTGCGCAGACCCTCCGGGTCGCCCCGGGAGACCTGCTGCCGGAGCCGCCCGCCGGGGCTCGGGGCGCGTGCGCCGCCGCGCCGCAGCAGCAGTACGGCGACATCGTCGTCACCGCCACGCTCGTCCATCACCGCGCACAGCCGGTCGGCCAGTATCCGGAGGTCGCGCGGTCCGTCGCGGACCAGCGCGGTCAGAAGCCGCATCCCGTCGTCCAGATCCGCGCCGGGCAGCTCCACCAGACCGTCGGTGTAGAGCATCAGGGTCTGGCCCGGGTCGAGTTCGACGGTCTCGACCGGATAGTCGAGCTGTCCGAAGAACGCCGAGAGCCCCAGCGGCAGCCCGCCGGGTACGGGAAGTCTCCGGCAGTGGCCGTCGAGGTCCCGGATCAGCGGATCGACATGACCGGCCCGTACGAGCTGGACCACCCCGGTCGACAGGTCGGCCTCCGCGTAGGTGCAGGTCGCGAAGCGGTCGGTGTCCAGTTCATGGAGGAAGACCGAGGCGCGCGCCATCACGGTGGCCGGCGCGTGCCCCTCGGCCGCGTAGGCGCGCAGAACGATACGGAGCTGGCCCATCACGGCGGCGGCGTGGGTGTCATGGCCCTGTACGTCCCCGATCACCGCCCCGACCCGGCCGCCGGGCAGCGGGATGACGTCGTACCAGTCTCCCCCGATGTCCCTGCCGAACCGGGCGGAGCGGTAGCGGACCGCGATCTCGGCGCCGGGCACGGCGGGAATCCGGCGCGGCAGCATCGCCTGCTGGAGCCCCTCCGCCAGATCGTGCTCCTGCTCGAAGAGGACGGCGCGCTGAAGGCTCTGGGCGATGCTGCCGCCGAGAGCGACCAGCAGATTGCGGTCCTCGGCGGTGAATCCGTCCTTGTCCCGGTAGAGCAGTCCGAGCGCCCCGATGGGCCGCGCCTGGGCGATCAGCGGCAGATAGGCGGCGGCGTTGATACCGAGTTCGCTGATGTGCGGCCAGAGCAGCGGGTACGAGACGGCGAACTCCTCGGCGGACTCGATGAAGCGGGGAGCCAGTGTCCGCACCACCTCGCTCATCGGGTAGCCCTCGTCGATCCTCGTCACGCGGGTGCCCGGCACATAGGAGCCCTCGGGCCCCTCGGCGACCAGATGGATACGCCCCGACTCCAGCAGACCCATGACCAGACTGGTGGTGCCGAGCTGCTCCAGACCGCCGGACTCCTTGAGTACGTCGATGACGTCCTGGACGGTCCTGGCGTGGGCGAGCGCGGCGGCGGTGCTCTCGACGACACTCGTCCGCACCCGCCGTACCGCGGCCAGTTCGCTCCGCGCGGTGGAGTCGGCCAGTTCCTGGACGGCGTCGCGGACGATACCGATGACGCGCGTCGCCCGGCCGTCGCGGTCGCGGAGGATGCTGCCCTGGGTATGGGTCCAGCGCAGGGTCCCGTCCCGCAGCCGCACCCGGAAGTACGCGCCGTATCCGGTGCTGCCGTCGCCGAGCGCCCGCGACACCACCGCGTCCAGCCGGATGCCCTCCTCGCGCGGGACCCGGGGCCCCAGGCTCCCGGGCCGGCCGTCGTACTCGTCGGGCCGGGTACCGAGCACATCGAGGGCGGTCTCGTCCAGATACAGAAGTCCGCTGTCGAGGTCCCAGTCGAAGGTGCCCATCCCGTTGAGGGAGAGGCTGATGTCCGGCTGGGCGGGCCAGTCGTCGGGGAGCGACAACAGCCCCGCTGCCCGTTCAGCCATGGAGACACTCTGTCATCATTTGTCGGATTCTTCGACCGGTCCCGTCAGGTGTGGAACGTCCCCTCTCCCGTCCCCTCACGTCAGCCGTGAAAGGAGACGGGACCGATCAGCAGGCCCTGCATCTGCTGCTCGTCGGCGTCCGCCCCGGAGCCGCCGTCGGGCTGGAGATCGGGCTGCGCGTCCGGCTGGGACGGGGGTGTGAGCGCCCCGCCGCCCTGCCCGGGCGGCCCGCCGGGCGCCCGCCCCGGAGCCGGCGCCTCGGGAGCCGGGGCCTGCCGAGGCCCCCCGGGAATACCCGAGGACGGCTGCTCCGGCGTCCTGACGACATTCGGGTCCGTGATGTCGGCGTCCGGGCCGTAGGCGGGGGTGGCCCCGGGACGTCCGTCGGCCTCGCCATGGGTGCCGGTCAGCCGCTCGATCCAGTCGTTGTTGACCGTGTCGACGAGGATCAGACTGCTGAGGGGCTGGGTGGTGCGGTCGATGACGACGACCCGCTCGGGCCGGTATCCGGGCCATGGATTCCCGCGATGGGTCATGGAGCCCTGCGCGACGATCGGCGGACGCAGCGGGCTGCCGCCGGTGCAGCGCACCCTCGGCAGTCCATGACTGTCCACCAGGACGGCGGTGCCCGCCTGGAGTACGGACTGGAACTCGGCGGCGGCGCCGTCCCGGAAGCCGTGGTTCGACATCCGGATGTCGGCACGCAGGAAGACGGGCGTGAGACCGCGCAGGAACTCCGGCAGGGACTCCTGGCCGACCCGCGCGCCCTGGGCGAAGGCCCCGGCCTTGACCTCGTCCTCGGTGAGCAACTGGATCTGGCGCTCCACATCACAACTGGAGGCGGCCTGGACTCCGCCGTAGAGACCGGCCGTCGAGCCGGGCAGCGCCCGCGCCGTCCGCCCGCTGCCGCTCCCGTCGTACGAGTCCTCGCCCTCCGCCTCCGGAGAGGCCTCGGTCCTGGCGGCGCCCTTGGGCGGATCCATGGCGGTCGACGGGGTGAAGGGGTCGGGGCCCTGGTCCTCGGCCCGCTGGAAGTACAGCTCGTTGACCTGGGGACCCGACGTGTTCCCGCCGCCGCCGTCCCCGCCGCAGCCTGCTGTGATCAGAATGCCCGCGGTCAGCGCGGCAAGCGTGGCATGCCGACGACGGTTGGGTGAGCGCACCGTGATCTCCCGCCTCTTCCTCCATGGATGTCCTCCTTATGTCTGCCGGATGGCCAGCGCCCCCGCAAGCGGGAACGAGGCGGGCGGGCCAGGGACTTGAACCCGTTCAAGCGACGTCATAGGGTGATCGCGAGACTTGAACACGTTCAAGTCCAGAGGGCGGTGAGGGATGTCCGTGCTGGTCAGCCCGATCATGGCGGGTGGCGCGCCGTCGGTCGCACCGGGCGAGCCGCGTCCCGTCGGGCTGTCGCGCATCCCCGTCGCATCGGGTCCGCCCCGACTACGCCGCCGGTGGCGCCGGGCCGTCGTGCGCACCCGGCCCGTCGCGCGCACCCGTGCCGTCGTGCGCACCCGTGCCGAGCGGGGCACCCGCCGGGAGCACCCGCGCATCCTCCGTGAGGAGACCGCCGTATGAAGCCCGTCCTTCCCACCCGGTCACGGCCCGCGCCGGACGGCGGTGTCCTCAGCTACCGCGAGGTGGGCGCCACCCGGCTCGGCCCGCTCCCGGAGGGCTATCACCATCTCCACCACCGCGTCAGGATCGGCCGGGGCCGTGCGGTGTTCGAGGCGGCCGGGACCGCCGTCACCACCTGGCGGCTGCACCGCTCGGCGGGCGCGCGGATCCGGGCCGGATCACCCTGGGCGGAGCCCGGCACCGATGTGGAGGTCTCCGCCGGCCTGGGCCCGCTGCGGCTGAGCGCCCCGTGCCAGGTGGTCTGGACGGCGTACGAGAGGGACCGCACCGGCTTCGCGTACGGGACTCTGCCCGGCCACCCGGAACGCGGCGAGGAGTCGTTCGTGGTCGATCTGCGCGAGGACGGCTCGGTGTGGTTCACGGTCATGGCGTTCAGCCGTCCCGCCCGCTGGTACGCGCGGCTCGCGGGGCCGCTGGTGCCGGTGCTCCAGCTCGGCTACGCGCGATGGCTGGGCCGTACGCTGCGCCGGATCGCCGCCGGGGGCTGAGCCCGCCGGGGGCCGAGCCGGCGGAGGAATCTCCGCCGGACGGGAGACGTCCCGTACCCCGGGTTCACGGGGGTACGGGACGGAGGTGTCCGGTCAGTCGATACCGGGCAGGATGTGCGGCTCCGCGAGGTCGTCCTCGTATCCGGCGAGCCGGATGGGAGCCGATCTGGCCCACACTTCGAGGTTGCCGATCTTCTCGGGGCCTGGCTTGGACTTGTCGGCCTTCGCCGGTCTTTCTTCCTGCTTGGTCGGCTTAAGTGTCACCGCGCACTCCTCTGCGTCGTGTAACTCTGGGACAGGGGCAGTTCCGTCGCGGTGTCGCCGTTTCAGAGACGGGACCGCGGCCTTGGTGGTGGGCCTGTCCCAGGGGCGGCCGTGGGGATGGTGTATCCCGTGCGTGGCCGCCCGTACCTCCCAGAGTAACCAGATGAGCGGCTCCTCGCTCTCCCGGGTTCACGTTCTGGTGATGTTCCGGCCGAACGGCGGATCACCAGTTGGCAGGTGCGTAGTCCTTGAGGAAGCAGCCGTAGAGGTCCTCACCGGCCTCGCCGCGCACGACCGGGTCGTACACCCGGGCCGCGCCGTCGATCAGGTCCAGCGGGGCGTGGAAGCCCTCGTCGGCGAGACGCATCTTGTCCGGATGCGGGCGCTCGTCGGTGATCCAGCCGGTGTCGACGGCGGTCATCAGGATGCCGTCGGACTCGAACATCTCCTGGGCGCTGGTACGGGTGAGCATGTTCAGCGCGGCCTTGGCCATATTGGTGTGCGGATGGCCCGCGCCCTTGTAGCCGCGGCTGAAGACACCCTCCATCGCGGAGACGTTCACCACGTAGGTGCGCTTGGCCTCGGCGGCGGCCATCGCCGGACGGAGCCCGCTGATGAGGATGAACGGCGCGGTGGAGTTGCAGAGCTGCACTTCGAGCAGTTCGACCGGGTCGACCTCGGAGACCGTCTGCACCCAGCTATTGGTGTCGTGCAGATCGGGTACGAGCCCGCCCGCGTCGATCGCCGTGCCCGCCTCGATCCTGGCGAGCGTGGCGGAGCCGCCGACCAGGGCGAGCGAGGTGATGTCGGAGGCGCTCAGGGCCTCGGCGCCGGCGGCGGGCAGCACGGCCTGGGCGCCGCTGCCGAACGCGCCGATCACCTGCGAGGCCGGGAGCTCCCCGGCGGGCAGGGGCGCGGACTCGGCGGCCAGCAGTTCGCGGTACGCCTGCGGGGAGCGGCGTACCGTCTGCGCGGCGTTGTTGATCAGGATGTCCAGCGGGCCCTCGGCCGCGACGGAGCCGACGAGGGCGACGACCTGCGCCGGGTCCCGCAGATCGATACCGACGATCTTGAGCCGGTGGATCCAGTCGTCGCTGTCCGGCATCGCCTTGAAGCGGCGGACGGCGTCCGCAGGAAAGCGGGTGGTGATGGTGGTGTGGGCGCCGTCGCGCAGCAGCCGCAGCGCGATGTACATCCCGATCTTGGCCCGGCCGCCGGTGAGCAGCGCGCGCTTGCCCGTGAGGTCCGTACGGGCGTCACGGCGGGCGCGGTTCTCGGCGGCGCAGGCCGGGCAGAGCTGGTGGTAGAAGGAGTCGACCTCGGTGTAGCGGGTCTTGCAGATGTAGCAGGAGCGGGGGCGCCGGAGTATGCCCGCGATCTCCCCGGTGACCGAGGAGGAGGGCAGCAGGCCCTGGGTCTCGTCGTCGATGCGCTCGGCCGAGCCGGTGGCGGTGGCCTCGGTGACGGACTTGTCATGGGCGGTCTTGGCGGCCCGGCGCTCCTGGCGGCGGCGCTGCTTCACGGTCCGGTAGACACCGGCGGTGGCACGCCGGACCGCGATCGCGTCGGGGTGGTCGACATCCAGCGAGTCGAGTTCGTCCAGCACGCTCAGACAGATAGCCATCCGCTCGGGGTCGATACCGGGGCCGTACTCCCCGGTCCCGTCCGGCGACTCCGGCTCCGGGACGCCGTCCCGCGCGGAGGATCCGCCCTGTGCCGGGATCCCGCCATGGACGGGGCTCTCGCCGTACGCGGGGCCGTCCTCTGTCACCGTCATCGCCGCTGCCGTTCCTCGATCACTTGTACGCCTGAGTCCCACATGGGGGTATTTACCGACCTTGCGGACATCCCCGCAGGTCAGGAGCATACCGATGGGGTGGGAGTCAACAAAATCCCGCCATTCTATCCGGTCGCGGTGTGCCGGTGCTCCCCCTCCGGGGCCGTCGGGACGCGCACGGCGAGGAAGGCCGTCTCCTTGCGGAGCCGGAAGCCCAGGGACTCGTAGAGCCTGATGGCGTTCGTGTTGGAGGCGGCGGCGTGCAGGAAGGGCGTCTCGCCCCGGGCCCGGATCTCATGGGCGACGGCCAGGACGAGCCGGGCCGCGAGCCCCTGGCCGCGGAACTCGGGCGCGGTGCAGACCGCGCTGATCTCGGACCAGCCCGTCGGACGCATCCGCTCCCCGGCCATCGCCACGAGCGCGCCCTCGCGGCGGATGCCCAGATAGGTGCCCATCTCGACCGTGCGGGACAGAAAGGGGCCCGGCTGGGTGCGTTCGACCAGGTCGAGCATCTCCGGCACATCGGCGGGACCGAGACGCACGGTCTCCGGATCCGGTGCGGCGGCCACCCCGGCGTCCACGAGCTGGACCCCGCCGGCCCGGAAGGTGATCTCCCAGCCGTCGGGCGCGGGGCCGTCGAAGCCCACGAGACCGAGGGATCCGCCGGGTCCCGCGAGGGCGGCGGCGTCGGCCCAGTCCCGGGCGCCGGGGTCCTCGGGCAGGGCCGCCCACAGCGACACCTCGGTCGGATAGCGCAGCAGCCGGCCGCGCCGCTCGGCGAAGTGGGCGTGCGGCCCGGTGAGCGCGGAGCGTACAGGCTCGTCCAGCGGATGGCGGCGAGGCCGCCGACCGGCGGACCCGGGATCGCCGGTACGAGCACCCGGAGTACGGGGATCGGGCGTACGGGGATCGGGCGTACGGGGGTTCGCGGTACCGGGATCCGGGGTCAGGGGGGCGGCCGGCGGGGCATCCGGCGTACGGAGCCCCGAGGGCCGGGAATCCCGGGGATGGGGCCCGGTGGGACGCGGTGCGGAGGGACGGGTGCTCACGCGCCGACCTCGATCACGATCTTGCCCTGGACATGTCCGTCCTCGACGGCGCGCAGCGCCTCGTCCGCGCGCTCCAGCGGGAAGGTCCTTGTCACATACGGCTTCAGGGTCCCGCTCACCACGAGCGCGGCGACCTCGTCGAGGACCGCGGCGGTACGGGCCCGGACGACGGCCGCGCCGCCCAGCTCCGGGACCGTGCCCTTGTCGGCCGCGCTGATCAGTCCCTTGGGGTCGGTGAGCACGCCGGCCGCCTCGCGCAGGGCGGGTCCGCCGACCAGGTCCAGGACCGCGTCGACACCGTCGGGCGCCACGGCCGCCACCCGCTCGGCGAGACCGGGCCCCGGGAGTACATGGACGACGCCCAGGGACTCGACGAACTCCTTCTTGCCCGCGCTCGCCGTACCGAGGACCCGGATACCGAGACCGCGCGCGATCTGTGCGGCGGCCACCCCCACTCCCCCGCCCGCGCCGGTGATCAGCACCGTGGCGCCGGGCTCCAGATCGAGCTGGCGCAGGGCGTCGTACGCGGTCGCCGCCGCGACCGGCAGCGCGGCCGCGTCCGTGAACGAGAGCGCGTCGGGCTTGTGCGCGGTGACCTCGACCGGAAGCAGGGTGTACTCCGCGTAACCGCCGGTGAGGGTGGAGCCGAAGACCGCGTCCCCGACGGCGAAGCCCGCCACCCCCGGGCCGATCGCCTCGACCACACCCGCCGCCTCGCTGCCGAGGACGGCGGGCAGTTCAGCTGGGGCGGAGCCGGGCCGGCGGTAGCCGTTGCGCAGCTTCCAGTCCACGGGGTTGACGCCCGCCGCGCGCACGGCCACCAGAAGCTGTCCGGGACCGGGGCTGGGCACCGGCAGATCGGCGAAGGTCTCCACCTCCGGGCCGCCGTGCTCGGTGAAGACATACGCCTTGGAGATGGCCTGGGACATGAAAATGGACTCCTCGTTCCGACCGATGGCACCGGGGTCGCCACCCGGGACAACAGAGTGTCCAAGGCGGATCGGCGGACCACTATTCCCTGGACGGCCGGTCCCGGTCGAGCGCGATCGGGGCGGTGCGGCGGGGGCCCTTCACCGGTGGAGCTCCGTACCTCCGCGGTGCCCCCGCGCCCTCGCGGAGGGCTACGGCCGGTGCACGTGGCACCCGGTGTGCCGGCTCCGGACGGACATGCCCCGGCCCGCCCGACGCGCGGGCGGACCGGGGAGCCGGCCGGATCGGCCGGGTCAGGAGGTGGCGCACTCCATCGACGCCGGGTCGGAGGCGTCGCGTATCAGTGCTTCATGGGCCGCCTTGAGCCGCTTCGCGTCGGGTTTCAGCACTCTGCGGTCATAGGTGAGCAGCCCGTTCAACTCGCCCTCCACATCGGAGATCTGGGTGTAGACCGCGCCGTTGCCGCCCCGGCAGGCGAGCGTCCTGACGGTGTCGAGGTGGGCCAGATACTCGTCGGTGTACACGGTCTGGTCGACGCCGACATAGGTGTGCTGTACCGGCCAGGCATGGCCCGGCACCGCGAGTCCGAGTCCGCCGTACTCACCGCTGACCAGTGCCCGTACGCCGTCGGGCGCGGGCAGTTGCGGGCTCGGATAGCCGTGGGCGTCGGCGATGTCGCCGTTGCCGCCGTCGACCGCGCCGCAGCAGTTGAGGCCGCTCATATTGTTGATCAGCCGGGTCGGGTCCCAGGACTTGGCCCGGTCGGCGACGCGTGCCTGGTCGTACTGGCCCCAGCCCTCGTTGAAGGTGACCCACATGACCACCGAGGGGCTGCCGCCGTGCTGGTCGATCATCTCCTTCATCTCGTGTTCGTACTGGGCGCGGGAGGCCGCGTCCGGGGTGATCGTGTTCATGGCGGGCATGTCCTGCCAGACCAGCAGTCCGAGCCGGTCCGCCCAGTAGAACCAGCGGTCGGGCTCCACCTTGATGTGCTTGCGCACGGAGTTGAAGCCGAGCCGCTTGTGCGTCCTCAGGTCGTACGCCAGCGCCTCGTCGGTCGGCGCGGTGTGCAGTCCGTCGGGCCAGAAGCCCTGGTCGAGGGTGGCCATCAGAAAGACCGGCTCGCCGTTGAGGACCGTACGCGGCGCTCCGTCGACCGTCCCGACGCCGATCGAACGCATACCGAAGTAGCTGCCGACCCTGTCCTTCCCCGCCGTCACCTCCAGCCGGTAGAGATACGGATCGTCGGGCGACCAGAGCCGCGGACCGGGTACGGGCACACGCAGTGGCGCTCCGCTCCGGCCGGTGACCGTGCCCACCTCGCGCCCGCCCTCGTACGCGGTGGCCGTGACCGGCACACCGTCCCGTATCCCGCGCACCTCGACGGTGAGCCTCTCCCCGGGCACATCGGGGGTGAGCTTCAGGGAGTCGGCGTGGTCGGGTGCGACCGGCTCCATCCATACGGTCTGCCAGATCCCGGAGGACGCGGTGTACCAGATTCCGCTGGGGTCCAGACGCTGTTTGCCGATGGGCGGGTTCTCGCCGTCCCGGGCGTCGGTCGGGTCGTAGACGCCGACGATCAGTTCCTGGGTGCGGCCGGGCCGCAGCGCGTCGGTGACATCGGCGCCGAACCGGTCGTAACCGCCCTTGTGCTCGGTGACCTTGGCGCCGTTGACATAGACCTCGGCCTGCCAGTCGACGGCGTCGAAGTTGAGTTTCAGCCGCTTGCCGTCGCCGATCCGCCAGTCCGGCGGGACCGTGAAGGTACGGCGGTACCACATCCGGTCCTCGTGCCGTTCGACTCCGGAGAGCCGCGACTCGACGGGGTACGGGACGAGGATCCTCTCGGGGAGCGTGCGGCCGACGGGCGGGCTCTCTCCCGGCCCGGCGGCGGCGAACTGCCACCGCCCGTTGAGGTTCTGCCAGGCGTCACGGGTCAACTGCGGCCGGGGGTACTCGGGATGGGCGTTCCCCGGTCCCACGTCCTTGGCCCAGGGGGTGGTGAGCTGGTACTCGGAGATGTTGGGTCCGCTGCTCCAGAACGCCGCGACGGCCTTGCCCTGGCGCGCGGCAAGTCCGCCGGTTCCGTCGTAGCGCAGATCCGCGGTGCCGCCCCTGCCGACGACCGGCTCCTTCAGGCCCACCAGCAGCCGTCTGGCGTCCGCCGGATCGCCGGTGACCGTGGCCAGCGGCCACTCCGCGCCACCGATGACCGCGCTCAGATGGGCGGCGAGCCCGGCGGGCGGCGGGGCGAGGGGCTGGGCGAAATCCAGCCTCAGGGTGCGGCCGTCGGGCAGCACGGTGGCGGCGAGGGCGCCGTCGTACGCGAAGCCGTCGGGCAGCCGGAAGGCGGACTGGGGCACCGGCCGTTCCGTACCACCGGGCTCGGTCCACCTGAGATGCAGATTCGAGCCGCCGTAGTGCTCGAAGTACTCCACCTTGATGTCGTAGGACCGGCCTCCGGTCAGCTCGACGGGCGGGGCGGTCTGTTCGTTCTCCCAGTCGTCGACCCAGTGGTCGATGGTCAGCCGGCCGCCGACCCAGAGCCGGAACCCGTTGTCGCCGATCATCGAGAAGGTGTGCGGACCTGTGGTCTCCGGCACGATCTTCCCGGTCCAGCGCACGGTGGCGTCGTCCGCCCGTCCCGTGGTGGCGCTCAGCCGCGGATCGAGGTTGCCGAAGTCGATCGCGGGGTCGAAGACGGTGGCCTTGAGTTCATGGAAGTCGAAGGCTCCGGGGGCGGACTGGGTGTAGTACTCGCCCTTGAGGCCACGGGCCTCGGCCGGGTCGTCCACGGCCGAGGCGGCGGGGGCCGCGGTGAGTCCCGCGGCGCCGAGTACGGCGGCGAGCAAGAGGGCCAGTTTTCTTCGGATGCGCACAAGTCCTCCTTGAAGCTGAGGGTGGCGGCTCGTTGCGACGGTCTGTACAACGTTGGAAGGAACGGCAGTTGGCATGACAGCACGCCGTTCCTTCACTGTCCAGGGTCCTGACCGAGTCGGGACCGGCACCGTATATAACGTTGTACAAACTGGGCGGGGGCGGACCCGAGGGGCCACCCCGGAGGGGAAGTGCCGATGAACGTCAGCCTCAGGGATGTCGCGGAGCGCGCGGGCGTCTCCATCAAGACCGTGTCGAACGTGGTCAACAACTACCGGCATGTCACGCCCGCGATGCGGGCCCGGGTCCAGCGGGCGATCGACGAGCTGGGCTACCGGCCGAATCTGACGGCGCGTCATCTGCGCAAGGGGCGTACGGGCATTCTCGCGCTGGCCGTGCCCGAGCTGGGCAACCCGTACTTCGCCGAGCTGGCGGGCGCGGTGATCGACGCCGCCGCCGAGCACGAGTACACCGTGCTGCTCGACCACACCGGGGGCCGCCGTGAGCAGGAGCTCCTCGTCAGCCAGGGGTTCCGGGCGCGGGTCATCGACGGGCTGATCCTGAGCCCCATCGAGCTGGAGCCGGAGGATCTGCTCGGGCGTGACCACGACGCTCCGCTGGTGCTGCTCGGCGAGCGGGAGTACGACCTGCCGTACGACCACATCGCGATCGACAATGTCGCGGCGGCCAGGACCGCGGTACGGCATCTGCTCGCCCTCGGCCGCACCAGGATCGCCTTTCTGGGAGCGCGTACGGACCGGGTGAACGAGCCCTCGCAGCTCCGGCTGCGCGGCTGGCGTACGGAGCTGACGGCGGCCGGGGTGCCCGCGCCGGACTCGCTGGTCGCGCCGACGGGCGGCTGGGACCGCGCGGACGGCGCGGCGGCGATGGCGCGGCTGCTGGACTCCGGCGAGCTGCCCGACGCGGTCTTCGCGTACAACGATCTGATCGCGATCGGCGCCATGCGGGTGCTGTCCGAGCGCGGGCTCCGGGTACCCGGGGATGTCGCGGTGGCCGGCTTCGACGACATCACCGAGGGCCGCTACGGCACGGTGACGCTGACCACGATCTCACCGGACAAACAGACCATCGCCCGGCTCGCCGTGCAGTCGCTGGTGGAGCGGCTGCGGGACGGGGCGGAGGTCCGGGAAACCGCGTCGGCGCGTGAACTCCGCGCGGATTTCACCCTGGTGGAGAGGGAGAGCACCCGCGGCGGACGGTGACCGTGCCCCGCCGCACCGTTGCGGCAGGAGGGGTTTACAGGTCTCGTACAACGATGTAAAAACCTTCCGAACGATCTCAACGCACCAACTGACCGTACGAGTTGGCCTCCCGTGGGCGCTCAGCGCGCCGGGGCCGCGCCGAGATGGGGTTCCGCCATGAAGTCTTCCGCGTTCCGCCGCACCACGACCACGACCGCTCTCGCCGCCGGCCTCACCGCCGCTCTCGTCCTGACCGGATGCGCGAGGACCGAGGACGACGCGGCCGGTGACACGTCCTCCGCCGCCGGGGGCGACACGGGCCAGATCGTCGCCACTCCCGCCCCCGGGGGCGGCGAGACCTGCACCGTCGAGCAGTTCGGGGGCGCGAGGACCGATCTCGCCACCGCGACCGTCGGCTTCTCCCAGTCCGAGAAGGAGGCGAACCCCTTCCGGATCGCCGAGACCGCATCGATCAAGGCGGAGGCGGAGAGGCGGGGCGTCAAGCTCCTCACCGCCAACGCGCAGACGCAGTTCTCCAAGCAGATCAGCGATGTCCAGGATCTGATCGCCAAGGGCGCCGACCTGCTGGTGATCGCCCCGCTCAACTCCGACGGCTGGGGTCCGGTGCTGCGCGCCGCGGCGGCCAGGAAGATCCCCATCGTGACCGTCGACCGGAAGATCAACGCGACGCCGTGCCAGGACTATGTGAGCTTCATCGGCTCGGACTTCGTCGAACAGGGCAGGCGGGCCGCGGACCGGATGATCGAGGCGACCGGCGGCCGGGGCGAGGTCGCCATTCTGCTCGGCGCCGCGGGGAACAATGTCACCACCGAGCGCACCAAGGGCTTCAAGGACCGGATCAAGGCCGAGGCCCCCGGTCTCCGGGTGGTGTTCGAGCAGACCGGTGAGTTCGCCCGGGAGAAGGGCCAGCAGGTCACCGAGCAGCTCATCCAGTCCGACCCGGACATCACCGGGATCTATGCCGAGAACGACGAGATGGGGCTCGGCGCCGTCAACGCGCTGAAGGGCGCGGGGAAGAGGCCCGGTGACGTCAAGATCGTGACCGTGGACGGTACGCGCAACGCGGTGCGGGGCATCGTCGACGGCTGGATCTCCGGGGTGATCGAGTCCAACCCGCGCTTCGGACCGCTCGCCTTCGCGACCCTCGACGCCTTCACCAAGGGCGAGAAGGTCGCTCAGGACATCGTCATCCAGGACAGCGCGTACACGGAGGAGAACGCGAAGTCCGGTCTGGGCAAGGCCTACTGACATGCTGTCGGTCAGCGGACTGACCAAGTCCTTTCCCGGCGCGCGGGCCCTGGACGGCGTGGATCTCACCGTCGGGCCCGCCGAGGTCCACGCGCTGATCGGGGAGAACGGCGCCGGCAAGTCCACCCTGATCAAGGTGCTCACCGGGGTGTACCGGCCCGACGAGGGCGAGATCGTCCTCGCGGGCCGGCCGGTACGGTTCGCCACCCCGCTGGAGGCGCAGCACGCCGGGATCTCCACCATCTACCAGGAGGTCAATCTCGTCCCGCTGATGAGCGTGGCCCGCAATCTGTTCCTCGGGCGGGAGCCCCGCGGCCGGCTCGGGCTGATCGACTTCCGCCGGATGCACCGCGAGGCGGACGAGGCGCTGCGCGCGCTCGGGCTGCGGGTCGACGTACGGCGGCCGTTGCGCTCGCTCGGTGTCGGCGCCCAGCAGATGGTGGCGCTGGCGCGGGCCGTGGCGGCGGATGCCCGGGTGGTCGTGATGGACGAACCCACCTCCTCGCTCGAACCGCGCGAGGTCCGCACCCTGTTCGAGGTGGTCAGGACGCTCAGGGGGCGCGGGATCGCGGTGATCTATGTCAGCCACCGGCTCGACGAGCTGTACGAGATCTGTGACACCGTCACCGTGCTGCGGGACGGCAGACGGGTGCACACGGGCCCTCTCGCGGAACTCGACCGGCTGAAGCTGGTGTCGCTGATGCTGGGCCGGGAGATGGCCGAGGTGCGCGGCGAGGGCCGCACCGGGTTCACCGGCGCCCGCCGGACGGACGACGAACCGGTGCTCGAAGCAACGGATCTGACGGCGCGTCACTCCCTGCGCGGGGTGTCCGTGCGGGTCCGCCCCGGTGAGGTGGTGGGACTCGGCGGACTGCTCGGCTCCGGCCGCAGCGAGACCGCCAGGGCCATCGCCGGGGCGCTGCCGGCCGACTCGGGCCGGGTGCTGGTGGCGGGTGTTCCCGTACGGACCGGCTCCACGCCCGCCGCGATCAGGGCGGGCATCAGTCTGCTGCCCGAGGACCGCAAGGCCGAGGGCATCGTGCCCGGACTCTCCGTACGGGAGAACATCGCGCTGGCCGCGCTGCCCGGACTCTCCCGCTTCGGTCTGGTGGACGACGCCCGGATCGACCGGGTGGTGGACACCTTGGTGAAGCGGCTGCGGATCAAGGCGTCAGGACCGCATCAGAAGGTGGGTGAGCTGTCCGGGGGCAATCAGCAGAAGGTGCTGCTCGCCCGGTGGCTCGTGATGCGGCCCAAGGTGCTGCTCCTGGACGAACCCACGCGGGGCATCGACGTCGGCGCCAAGGCCGAGGTGCGGGGCCTGATCGACGAACTCGCCGGCGAGGGACTCGGGGTGCTGCTGATCTCGTCCGACATGGAGGAGCTGATCGAGGGCTCCGAGCGGGTCGTGGTGCTCCGGGACGGCGCGGTGGTGGCGGAGCTGACCGGGGCCGAGGTGACGGAGGAGCGGCTGCTGCGCGCCATCGCCTCAAAGGAGGGGGGACACGATGACTGAGCTGGCGGCGCTCCGGCGTGTATCCCCGGACCGGGCACGGGCGTCGGCCCTCCTCCAGGAGTACGGCGTCTACGCGGGCGTGGCCGTGCTGCTGCTGGCCAACATCCTCTTCACCCCACACTTCCTGTCCGCCGGGAACTTCCGCACCCAGGCGGTGCAGGTCGCTCCCGTACTCGTCGTCGCGCTCGGCATGGCGCTGGCCATCGGCAGCGAGGGAGTCGATCTGTCGGTCGGTTCGGTGATGGCGCTGTCGACCTCGCTGCTCTCGCTCTATCTCGGCTACGGCCCCTGGATCGCGCTGATCGCGGCGGTGCTCGGCGGCGCGGCGGTCGGTCTCGCCAACGGCTCGCTGATCGCGTTCATCGGGGTGCAGCCGATCGTGGCGACCCTGGCCCTGATGGTCGCGGGCCGCGGACTGGCGCTGGTGCTGCTCCCACAGCTCAAGGACGTACGGGACCCGGGCATGGCCTCGCTCGGGTCGGGCGATCTGCTCGGCGTCCCCTATCCGGTGCTGATCGCGGCCGTGCTGGCGCTCGCCGTCGCCTTCACCGTACGGCGTACCACCTTCGGCAGACAGCTCCTCGCGATCGGTGACAGCCGGCCGGCGGCGAGGCTCGCCGGGCTCCCGGTGCGCCGGGTGCTGATCCTCGTCTACATCTGCTCGGGCGTGCTCGCCGCCCTCGCCGGAGTGCTGGCCACGGCCCGTCTCGGGGCGAGCGATCCGACCTCGCTCGGGACGCTGATGGAGCTGTCCGCGATCACCGCCGTGGTGGTCGGCGGCACCCCGCTGAGCGGCGGACGGATCAGGATCGGCGGCACGGTGGCGGGCGCCGTACTGATCCAGTTGCTGACCGCCACGCTCATCAAGCACGATCTGCCGCCGTCCTGGACGCAGATCGCCCAGGCCGTGGTGATCGTGCTCGCGGTCTACGCGGCACGGGGACGGGGGAAGCGATGACCACGGTGGAGACCGGGAAGGGCGGGACGAGCGGTACGACCGGCAACGGCGGGACGACCGGGAGCGGCGGGAGGCGGGCGGGGAAGGACGGGAGGGCCGGGAAGGGCGGTTCCGCGCGGGTGGCGGAGGAACAGCCCGGCGCGGGCCGGGCCGAGCGGCTCAGCGCGTTCGCACAGCGGCACGGCGCTCTGGTGACGCTGATCCTGGTGGCGCTCGCCGCCTCGATCGGCTTCGACACCTTCGCGACCGGCGACAATCTGGCGAACATGGCGGTCTCCTCGGCGTTCCTCGCCGTGGTCGCCCTCGGCATGACCTTTGTCATCATCACCGGCGGTATCGATCTCTCGGTGGGCTCGCTGTTCGCACTCGGCGGGGTGCTCGCCGCCTGGGGTTCCCGGTACGGCACGGCCGTCGCGCTGCTGCTGCCGCTCGCGATCTGCGGGGCGATCGGCCTGGTCAACGGCTTGCTGATCGCACGGGCCCGGCTGGCGCCCTTCATCGTGACGCTGGCCGCGATGCTGCTGGCGCGCGGTGTACTGCTGTCGGTCACCGACGAGGGGTCCACCACCTATCTGGTGGACGAGACGTCCTTCTTCGCCCGGCTCGGCCAGGACACACTGCTGGGAATCGGTGTGCCGGTGTGGATCACGGCGGCGCTCTTCGTGCTGGGCGCGGTCGTGCTGCGCCGCAGCCGGTTCGGCCAGTATGTGTACGCGGTCGGCGGCAACGAGGACGCGGCGGCCCTGATGGGCGCCCCGGTGGCCCGTACGAAGATCGCCGTCTACACCCTCTCCGGGCTCTGCGCGGGACTCGCGGGGGCGCTCAACGCGGCCTGGCTGGTGTCCGGGGTGACCATCCTCGGCGCCGGTCTCGAACTGGAGGCGATCTCGGCCGTGGTCATCGGCGGCACCCTGCTGACCGGCGGGTTCGGCTTCATCAGCGGTTCACTCGTGGGCGTCCTGCTGCTGAAGGCCATTCAGAATGTGATCAATCAGATCGGTTCGCTGGACTCGGCGTACCAGCAGGTCGTCAGCGGAGCGTTTCTCGCGGTGGTGGTGATCGCCCAGACCTGGCTGGGCCGGCGGCGCCGGATGCTCTGACCGGTCGGCCGGTACGCCTGTACGGCCGGTCCGCGGCGGACCGGAAGGGGTGCCCGGATCGCCGGGCACCCCTTCCGGTCAGGTCAATTCAGCTCAGGTCAGGTCAATTCGGGGCAGGACTGGGCAGGGCAGGGCCGGTCAGACGACCCGCTGTCCCTTGCCCAGGGCGATGACCCCGTTCCCCGAGACCGTGTACAGCTCCCGGTCGCGCCCGGGATTGACACCGATCGTCGCGCCGGGCGGCACATCCACGTTCTTGTCGAGGATCGAGCCGCGCACCACCGCCCCGCGCCCGATCCGTACGTTGTCGTGCAGCACGGAGCCCTGGACCACCGCGCCCTCCGCCACCACCACACCCGGCGAGAGCACGGAGCCGGTGACCTGACCGCGGATCACACACCCGGGTCCGACGATGGAGTCGCTGGCGATCCCGCCCGCCACGAAGCGCGCGGGCGGCAGCTGGCCGGGGTGGGTGTAGATGGGCCAGCGGCGGTTGTCGAGATTGAACACCGGCTGGTGCGAGATCAGATCCATGTGCGCGTCGTAGTACGAGTCGAGCGTGCCCACATCGCGCCAGTAGCCGTGCTCCCTGGGGGTCTCGCCCGGCACATGGTTGTCCTGGAAGTCGTAGACCTGGGCCATCCCCCGCTCGGTGAGCATGGGCAGGATGGAACCGCCCATGTCGTGCACCGAGTTCTCGTCCTCCGCGTCCCGGTGCAGCGCGTCGACGAGGACCTTGGTGGTGAAGAGATAGTTGCCCATCGAGGCGAAGACACGGTCGGGGTCGCCCGGCAGGCCCGGCGGATCGGACGGCTTCTCCAGGAACCGTTCCACCTGGGTGCCGTCCGAGGCCGGGGTGATGACCCCGAACGACGAGGCCTCCGCGCGCGGCACCCTGATCCCGGCGACGGTGACACCCGCGCCGTTCTCGATGTGCTGCCGGAGCATCTGG
This sequence comes from Streptomyces sp. NPDC055025, assembly GCF_053608565.1. Classification (NCBI taxonomy): domain Bacteria; kingdom Bacillati; phylum Actinomycetota; class Actinomycetes; order Kitasatosporales; family Streptomycetaceae; genus Streptomyces; species Streptomyces sp. NPDC055025. The sequence goes on along the minus strand of NZ_JBSGVS010000008.1, from coordinate 35,884 downwards.
CGCGGGTCCATCCGGTACACATGGTCGGCGCCGAACACCGCGATGTAGTCGGGCTGTTCGTCATGGACGAGATTGAGCGACTGGAGGATGGCGTCCGCGCTGCCCAGGTACCAGCGCGGGCCCAGCCGCTGCTGGGCGGGGACGGGTGTCACATAGTTCCCGAGGAGACTGGACATCCGCCAGGTGGTGCTGACATGGCGGTCCAGCGAGTGCGACTTGTACTGCGTCAGCACACACATCCGCAGGATGTCGCCGTTCACCAGATTCGACAGGACGAAGTCGACGAGGCGGTACGTACCGCCGAAGGTCACCGCTGGTTTGGCCCGGTCCGCGGTGAGCGGCATCAGGCGCTTGCCCTCGCCACCCGCCAGTACGATCCCGAGCACCGAAGGTCCGCCACGCATCGCCGCTCCCTCTATTCGGACTTGAGAAGCTCCTGGTACACCTCGTACGTACGGCGGGCGACCCGGTCCCAGCCGAACGCGCCGACGGCGCGCTCCCGGCCCGCCGCCCCCATCCGCGCCGCCGACTCGGGGTCGTCGAGCACCCGGTTGAGGGCCTCGGTGAGTCCCGACTCGAAGGCCTCCGGACGGCGTTCGTCGTACGGCACGAGCAGTCCCGTCGTCCCGTCGTCCACGACCTCGGGGATACCCCCGACCGCCGAGGCGACGACGGCCGTTCCGCAGGCCATGGCCTCCAGGTTGACGATACCGAGCGGCTCGTACACCGAGGGGCAGACGAACACCGTGGCATGGGTGAGGAGCTGGATCACCTCGGGGCGCGGCAGCATCTCGGGGATCCAGTGGACACCGTCCCGGGTCCGCCCCAGCTCCTCGACCAGCTCCCGGAACTCCCGGCCGATCTCGGGGGTGTCCGGGGCGCCCGCGCAGAGCACGAGCTGGGCGCCGGGGTCGAGCGCGCGGGCGGCACGCAGCAGATGCGGGACGCCCTTCTGCCGGGTGATCCGGCCGACGAAGAGCACGTAGGGCCGCTCGGGATCGAGACCGATCCGGTCCAGTACGGCGGTGCCGTGGTCGGGACGGTAGAGCCGGGTGTCTATGCCGTTGTACACGACATGCACCCGGCCGGGGTCCAGCGCGGGATAGCAGGCGAGGATGTCGTCGCGCATCCCCCGGGAGACGGCGATGACGGCGTCCGCGGCCTCCACGGCCGTACGCTCGGCCCAGCTCGACAGGGCGTAACCGCCGCCGAGCTGTTCCGCCTTCCAGGGGCGCAGCGGCTCCAGGGAGTGCGCGGTCACCACATGGGGGATGCCGTACAGCAGCTTGGCGACATGGCCGGCCAGATTGGCGTACCAGGTGTGCGAGTGGACCAGCTCGCGCCCGTCGAGCGCCGCCGCCATCGACAGATCCACGGAGAAGGTGCGCAGGGCGTCATTGGCCCCGTCGAGCGCGGGGGCGGCCCGGTGCCGGACCACTCCCCCGTCCCCCGCGGGTACGGGCTCCCCGCCCGTGCCCCAGCAGTGCACTTCGAGATCGGTCAGGGAGCGCAGCTCCCGGGCCAGGAATTCCACATGGACGCCCGCGCCCCCGTAGACGTCCGGCGGATATTCGCGCGTGAGCAGGCCGACTTTCACGCCATCCCCCGTTCCCAACCTGGCGGTCGCAGCCCTGTCATGGTCACCCGGATTCGGCCTGGACGGAAGAGCGCGACGGCGGCCGGTCGAAGACGCAGTCCCCGCAGAGCCCGCCCGCCGGGCAGCGGTAATAGAGACAGCAGCTGCGCCGTCTGAAGGATCCGGCCACCGTGGCACCGGTGGCGCGCAGATCGGGATGGCCGAAAAGCTCCGCCGCCAGGGCGCCGGTCCGCTCGGCCACCCCGGGCCGGCCGTTCCGCTCTCCCCAGGCGCTCAGCTCCCGGGCGGCGCCGGCGAGGGCGGAGCCCGCGTTGCCCCACAGAAGCCGGGGCGAGATCCGTCCGTCGCGCCGCAGGGCCTCGGCGAGAGGTACGAGATGGCCGTACTGCACCACCTCGCGCACGCTCGCGGCGGTGGCGGGCAGCGCCCGCGCCCCGGTGACGGCTCCGCTCACGGCTCCGGCCGGGACTCCGGTGAGGACGAGATCGTCGGGCGAGGTCAGATCCGGGTCCCAGGACAGCCCGCGCGGATCCAGATCGGGCACGGCGCCCGCCAGTACGGCGCCGCCGAGCGCGATCGACCAGAGCCGGGCGGCGAGACCGAGCTGTGCGACGGAGGCGGCGATCCGGCGTTCGGGAGCGCGCAGCCGGGCCGCGACCCGGTCGACCCGCGCCGTCAGCGGGGCGTGGTCACCCTCGTACACCTGGGCGAGCGGAACGTGCGCGGCACCGGGCGCACCGGTCCTCAGGGCGAAGAATCCGCCCACGGAGCCGATCTCCGCCAGTGCCACGGGACCGATACGGTCCGGCGGGTCCTGCTGATCCACTCCGCACCCTCTCCCTCACTGTCCGTGATTTTCTTCCCGGTGTCGCGACGGCCCGCGACCGGTCCCGGCGTACCGGGAACATCGTCGCCCATGGCCATCCATCCGGCGCTGACCTGGGCGACCCTCCATGGGAGGACATCCTCTTCCACCTCGTACTACGACAGCAGTACGCCGGATTGACCTCTCCAGGACGACGCCCTGAACACACGAACGAGAGATCGTGGGAGGCATGAGTGCCCTCGCCCTGTCCGTGCTGCTCTCCCTGGTCTCCGCGGTCGCGTACGCGACCGGCGCGATCCTCCAGGAGCGCGTCGCGGCGAACACCCCCGACCGCCCCTACGCGCCGCTGCACCACGGGGTGTGGTGGGCGGCCGTGGTGCTGAACGGTCTGGGTGCGGCACTCCATGTCGTGGCGCTGGCGTACGGACCGCTCAGCCTGGTCCAGCCGCTCGGCGCGCTCACCATCGTCTTCGCCCTGCCCCTGGCGGCGCTCTTCGTGGGCCGGAAGGCCGGCCGCGTGGCCTGGCGCGGCGCGCTCATGGCGAGCGTGGGGCTGGCGGGGCTGCTCGCGCTGACCTCGGGCAGCGACACCCGCACGCTGGACGGCGGGGAGCGGCTGGTTCTGGCCGCGGCCACGCTGGGCGCAGTGGGTGTGCTCTTCCTCGCCGCGCAGCTCGTGGGCCGGCCGGCCGTACGGAGCGTGCTGCTGGCGGGCGCGGCCGGGGTCGCGTTCGGTATCGCCTCGGTCTTCACCAAGACGGTCACGGTGGACTGGACCTCGGATGCACCGAGCGTGCGGCTGCCGAGCCTGCTGATCATCGCGGTCCTCGCGGTCGGCGGGCTGCTGCTCTCCCAGGCGTCCTACCGGGGCGCGGGGCTGGCCGCCCCGCTGGCGACGGTGACCGTCATGAATCCGGTGGTCGCCGCGACCGTGGGCCTGACGCTCTTCGGCGAGCAGTTCCGGTACGGCGTCCTCGGTACGGTGCTGGCGCTGGGTTCCGGTGTGGTCGCCGCGGGCGGGCTGATCATGCTCACCACGGAGCGGCTCGGGGCCTCGCGGGCGGGCGGACCCGGAGCGCCGTCGGCGCCGTCGGCCGCCCGGAAGGCCTCCGGTCACCCGAGCCGTCCCGGGGCGGGCCGTCCTGGGGCGGCCGGGGCAGGCGGCAGCACGGCGGCCCCGGCCCCGGACGCTCCCTCAGAGCCTGACGCCCAAGGCCCGCAGATAGGCGAGCGGATCGATGTCGGACCCGTAGTCCGGCCCCGTACGCATCTCGAAATGGAGATGCGGTCCCGTACTGTTACCGGTCGATCCTGACCGCGCGATCCGCTGGCCGCCGCCGACCTGCTGGCCCTCGCGCACATTGAGCGCGGAGAGATGCGCGTACTGGCTGTACTTGCCGTCCTCGTGCCGGATGACGATCTGATAGCCGTACGAGCCCGCCCAGCCGGCCGAGACCACGTGTCCGGCGGCGACGGCCTTCACCGAGGTGCCGGTGGGGACCGGGAAGTCCACACCCGTGTGGTAGCCGCTGGCCCAGGAGCCGCTCTGGCGGTACTGGGTCCCGGTGGAGGCGGAGACGGGGGCGGTGGCCGCGGCCGTCTTCGGCCTCTCGGCGCGGGCGGGTGCCTTGGCCTGCTGCTTCTTCTCCGTCTGCGTCGGCTTCTCGGCCTGCTTGGGTTTCTCGGCCTGCTTCGGCTTCGCCGCCGCCTGCCGGGGCTTCTCCGGCTGCTTCTGCTGGGCCGTCTGCTTCGGCTTCTCGGCCGGTACGGGCTTCGCCTTCTCCTCGGGCCGCGCGGTGCCGCCGCCCTTCGGGGGCGCCAGGACATGCAGGACGAGCTTCTGGCCCGGGAAGATCAGATCGGGGTCGGTGCCGATGAGCCGGCGGTTCTCCTCGTACAGCCGCTGCCAGCCGCCCTTGACGGACTCCTCGACGGCGATCGCGGAGAGCGAGTCCCCGCGCGCCACGGTGTAGCCCTCGCGCTGGGTCGGGACGGTGGTGGGCGACGCGGGCCTCTTCTGCCGGGTCTGCTCGGTCTGCCGGCTCTGCTCGCTCTTCGTCCGGAGCGGGCCGCTCGTCCTCTCGCTCGCGGCCTGGGGCGCGTTGCCGCCGTCGCCGGTCCGCTCGGGGCCGATGTCCGGCGCGTCGCCGCCCCGGGTCAGTCCGGCCGGGCCCGAGCAGTTGGGCCAGGCGCCGGGGCCCTGCCCCTTGAGCACCTTCTCCGCGACGGCGATCTGCTGGTCCTTCGTGGCCAGATCGGCGCGCGGCGCGTAGCTCCCGCCGCCGTACGCCTCCCAGGTGGACTGGGTGAACTGGAGCCCGCCGAAGTAGCCGTTACCGGTGTTTATCTGCCAGTTGTTCGTCGACTCACAGGCCGCGACCTTCTCCCAGACGTCCACCGACGCCCCGTGCGCCGACCCCGCGGCGATGAGCGGCAGTGCCATCCCCGCGCCGCTCGCCGTAACGGTCAGCGATGCGCGGTTGATTCGGCTCGGCTGATACCTGCGGTGCCGACCGTTTGCGGCCATGACTGGGCTCCCCCACTGGCTGTAGGACACGTCGCAACCGGACAACTTACGGGCTGGGTACGCACCGTGACAAGACCTCAACTACCGGCGACAGCAACCCGGTTCGGTCGACCGGTGTCCTGCCCGGTCAGCGGCCCGGACCGGGTCCGCCATTGACAGCGCGCAGGCCCTCCCGCGAGTCTTGGCCGAGCCAATGGGAGAGCGCTCTCCCGCTGGAGGGCGAAGGGGGTCACCCATGACCGAGGAAGAGATCGGCCATCTGCTGGAGAAGCTCGACCTCGGGCAGAAGGTGCGGCTGCTGACCGGCGCGAGCAACTGGCGTACGCATCCGGAACCGGCCCTCGGACTGCGCGCCCTCACCTTCTCCGACGGCCCCGCCGGGGTGCGCGGCGACGCCTGGGACGAACGGGACACCTCCCTCGTCCTGCCCTCCCCGAGCGCGCTCGCGGCTTCCTGGGACGAGGAGCTGGTCACCGAGCTGGGCGGGCTGCTCGCGGCGGAGGCCCGGCGCAAGGGGGTCGACGTGCTGCTCGCCCCCACCCTCAATCTGCACCGGTCGCCGCTGGGCGGGCGCCACTTCGAGTGCTTCTCCGAGGACCCGCTGCTGACCGGCCGTACGGGCGCCGCGCTCATCCGGGGCGTCCAGGGCGGTGGAGTGGCGGCCACCGCCAAGCACTTCGTCGCCAACGACGCGGAGACCGACCGGCTCACCGTCGACGTACAGGTCGGCGAACAGACCCTGCGCGAGGTGTATCTCGCGCCCTTCGAGACGGCCGTCGAGACGGGGGCCTGGGCGGTGATGTCCGCGTACAACCGGGTCAACGGGGTCACGATGGCCGCGGGACCGCTGCTGGACGAACCGCTCAAGGGCGAGTGGGGCTTCACGGGAGCGGTGATCTCCGACTGGGGCGCGGTCCGCTCGCTGCTCGACACCGCGCGCGCCGCGCAGGACCTGGCGATGCCGGGGCCAGGAAGCCCCTGGGCCGACGGGCTGCTCGCCGCCGTGCGGGAGGGGCTGGTCCCCGTGGCACGGATCGACGACAAGGTACGCAGACTGCTGCGGCTCGCCGACCGGGTGGGCGCGCTGGGCGAGCGGCCCGTGGCACGGCGGCCGTCGGCTCCGGCGGCGGACCCGCGCGGACTGCTGCGCCGTGCGGTCGCGGCGGGGACGGTCCTGCTGCGCAACGAGGGCGGGCTGCTGCCGCTCGACCCGGCGGGGACACGCTCCGTCGCGGTCATCGGCCCCCATGCCACGGCGGTCCGTATCCAGGGCGGCGGCAGCGCCGAGGTGTTCCCCGCCTCCGTGGTCTCGCCGCTGGCCGGTATCACCGCCGCGCTGGACGGATCGGCCGAGGTGACCCATGTCCCGGGGCTGCCGCCGGGCGCTCTGCCCAGGCCCCTGGAGCGGAACTGGACCCGTGATCCGCGCGACGGCGAACCGGGCGTGCTGGTACGCCTGCTGGACGCCGGCGGGAGCGAACTCCACGCGGAGCACCGGCTGTCGGGGCGGATCGTGGAGCCCGCCCGGGTGCCGGGGGCAAAGACGGTGGAGATCCGGGCGCTGATCCGCCCGGACCGGGACGGCGCCTGGACGCTCGCGGTCGGCGGCTGGGGACCCGTGACCCTGTCCGTCGCCGGACGCACGGTGCTGGACGGCACCTTCCCGCTGGACTCCGACGATCCGACGCGGATCCATGTCGCCCCGCCCTACCGCTCCGTACGGGTCGCGCTGACCGCCGGGACCGAGGTGGAGGTGGTCGCCCGGCGCGGGCTCGCGCCCGGCACGGGGGTGGCCACGGTGCTGGCCGCCGCCCCGCCGCCCGGCGACCCGGCGGCCGATCTCGCCGCGGCCGTCGCGGCGGCGCGGGACGCCGATGTCGCCGTGGTCGTCGTCGGCACCACCGAGGAGAGCGAGTCGGAGGGCCGCGACCGGGACTCGCTCGCGCTGCCGGACGGTCAGGACGAGCTGGTACGGGCCGTGGCGCGGGCCAATCCGCGGACGGTGGTGATCGTGAACGCGGGCGCTCCCGTCACCCTTCCCTGGCGTGCGGAGGTGCCCGCGCTGCTGCTCGCCTGGTTCCCCGGGCAGGAGGCGGGGGACGGTCTCGCCGATGTGCTCCTCGGACGCTCCGAGCCCGGCGGCCGGCTGCCCACGACCTGGGCGGCGGCGCGGGAGGACGTCCCCGTGCTCCGTACCCGGCCCGAGGAGAACAGACTCGTCTACGCCGAGGGGCCGTATGTCGGCTACCGCGCCTGGCTGAGATCGGACGCCGCGCCCGCGTACTGGTTCGGCCATGGACTGGGCTACACGACCTGGTCGTACGGCACGCTGGAGGCACCGGACACGGTGGGCGCGGGTGAGCCCTTCGACGTCCGTGTACGGCTGCGCAACACGGGCGGGCGGCGCGGACGCGAGGTCGTACAGCTCTATCTGTCCGGTCCCGGACCGGCGGAACCGCCGGCGCACAGGCTGGTCGGATATACGGCGGTCGTCGCGGAGCCCGGCGAGGAGGTGGTCGCGGTGGTACGGGTCGACGGCCGCGCGCCGGCGCGCTGGTCGACGGAGCACCACCGCTGGGAGTGCGCCCCTGGCGACTACACCCTGCACGGCGGACGCTCGGCCGGGGATCTGCCGCTCGGGGCGCCGGTCACACTGTCCCCGGCGCCACCGCGCTCACCAGGGGCAACCACGGAGAGCGCTCTCCGCTGATGCTATAAAGGGGGTCATGACGGAAGACCCGCGACCGGCAGGCGCACCCACCCTGGAGGATGTGGCGCGAGCCGCCGGTGTCTCCCGCGCCACGGTCTCGCGGGTCGTCAACGGCGTCCGCAATGTCGACCCGGCGATACAGGAATCCGTACGGCAGGCGGTGGCCGCGACCGGCTACACGCCCAACCGCGCGGCCCGCTCACTGGTCACCCGGCGCGCGGACGCGATCGCGCTGGTGGTCTCGGGAGCCGGGGACGACTCGGACGGGGAATCGGCGGACAGCGCGGCGAACGGCTCGGCCGGTGGCTCCGCCGCCGGACCGGCCCCGCGGGACACGAGAGACACCGCCCCCGGCGCGGCGGCGGACGAGAGCGAGGGCGCGGCCGGTCCGGACGGCGCCAACAGCTCTTTCACCGCACGGGTCTTCGCCGACCCGTTCTTCGGCCGGGTGGTGGCGGGGGTCGTCAACTACCTCCGGCCCCGGGGGATGTATCCGGTGCTGATGTTCGCCGAGACCTCCCGCACCCGTGACGAGGTCGTCTCGTATCTTCGCCAGGGCAACGCGGACGGCGCGCTCGTCGTGTCGACCCATGCCGAGGACCCGCTGCCCGCGCTGATCACGGACGCGGGGCTGCCCGCCGTCCTCTACGCGCGCCCGGCCCGGCCCGCCCGAATCAGCTATGTCGATCTCGCCCATCAGGACGGGGCGCGGCTGGCCGCCGAGCATCTGCTCGCACGCGGCTGCCGGCGGATCGCCACGATCACGGGTCCGCTGGACGTGCCCGCGGGCCAGGACCGGCTGGCGGGCTTCCGCGACACGATGGCGCGGCGGGGCCATCCCTACATCCCCATCGCCGAGGGGCGGTTCACCCAGGAGAGCGGGGAGACGGCGATGGAGCGGCTCCTCGCGGAACACCCCGATCTCGACGGTGTGTTCGCGGCGAACGACCTGATGGCGGTGGGCGCGTGCCATGTCCTGCGTGAACACGGCAGGCGGGTGCCGGAGGATGTCGCGGTGGTCGGTTTCGACGACAGCAGCGCGGCGCTCGCCTGCCGGCCGCCGCTGACCACCATCAGACAGCCCGTGGAGGAGATGGCGGGGGAGATGGCCCGGCTGTTGCTGGACCGGCTGGCGGGCCCGGACCACGCGGTCACGTCGGTGATCTTCGAACCGTCGCTGGTGGTGCGCGGCTCGGCCTGACCCGACGGCCTCCCACCCGCCCTGCCCGGCTCTCCGTCAGGCCATGGGTACGGATTCGGGCCGGATCAAACGGGCATTTCAACCAAAGTCGCCCAAGTTGTAGCATTTCATCGATCCGTCATAAACCCGGCGACGTCGGCCCACTCAGCCCGCCGGCTCCTCCGCCACCGTCGAAGCACGATGCCAGCGGCGGGACACGGAGATGCCGCCCGGGTCCGGTTCCTGGGACGGCCCCGGCAGCCTCGGACGGCTGCCGCCGCGCGCGAGGAACGCGGCGAGGGGCAGCGTCGCGGCCCCCACCGTCACCGCGTCCGGGCCGAGATGGCCCAGCTCAATGGTGGTGCGCTCCGCCGGGTGCCGGAGCGCGTACGCCTCCGCGTGGCGCCGGATCTCGGGCAGCAGATGCGGCCCGATCAGCAGTCCCGCCCAGCCGCCGAGCAGGATGCGCTCGGGCAGGAAGAGATTGATCAGATCGGCGACGGCCGCGCCCAGACATCTGGCGGTGTCGTCGAGGAGCGACACGGCCACCGGGTCGGGCTCGATGCCGTCGTCCTCGGGAAAGGCCGCTTCGAGCAGCGCCGCCAGCGCGGTCTCGTCGTCCGCGTCGTCCGGGAGCGGTCCGCCCGCTTCGTACCATCTCTCGCGCATCGCCTCCGCTCCGGCGTACGCCTCCAGACAGCCGATGGAGCCGCAGCGGCAGCGGCGTCCGCCCATGTGCACGGTGGTGTGGCCCCATTCGAGCGCGCTGCCACGGCCGCTCTCCTCGACCAGCGCGCCGCCGTGGATGACGCTCGCGCCGACCCCGGAGCCGATGAGCGCGATCGCGGCCGTGCCGGCTCCCCGGCCGCCGCCGAACCACATCTCGGCCTGTCCGAGGGTTTTGGCCCCGTTGTCGATGAAGAGCGGCACCTCGGACGGTACGTCCAGGACGGCGCGCAGCAGCTTCTCGAAGGGGACGGCGGTCCAGCCGATGGTCTGGCCGTGCACCACGGCCCCGTCCCGCCCACCGCGTTCGATGATCCCGGGGACCCCGATACCGATACCGAGGAGCCGCTCCGGATCGACGCCCGCGTCGCGCAGCACATCGGCGACACCGGAACAGACATGGGAGACGATCCGCTCGACGTCGTAGCCGTGCTGGGCCAGCAGCCGGTCGGTACGGGCCAGTTCCGTGAGGGAGAGATCGAAGAGCTCGACACGGACCCGTGTCTCACCGATGTCGATTCCGATGAGCAGTCCCCCGCCGGGGGCGACACGCAGCAGTGTACGGGGGCGTCCGCCGTCGGAATCGACGACTCCCGCCTCCTCCAGAAGGCCTTCGGCGGCGAGTTCGGCAACGACGTTGCTGATAGAACCTGAACTCAGTCCGGTGGCGGCACCCAGCTCCTGGCGGCTCAGCGGACCGTCGAAATACAACCGTTGTACAACCCTGGCACGGTTGTCCCTTCGCAGGTCACGCACCGTCCGTCTGCCGCGCTCTCCCATGGTGCTCCTTCCGTGGACGCAACATACCCCGGTCCCAGACCTTGACGCGACCTTCTCTCAGCTCTTAAATCACGTCATAAATTAAGTCATGGAGGCCGTTCGACTCTCGAACGCTGCCACCCCCGGAAAGGGGCCATCTCACATGCGCACCATCAGAGCCGCAGCAGCAGTAGCCGTCGCCAGTGCCCTCACCGCCGTCGCCGGCTGCGGTGGCGGTTCCTCCAGCGAGGGTGGAAGTAACGAATCACCCAAAACCCTGACGTACTGGGCATCCAACCAGGGGCCCAACATCGAGGCGGACAAGAAGATACTCACTCCCGAACTCAAGAAGTTCGAGGAGCAGACCGGGATCAAGGTCAAGCTCGAAGTCATCCCGTGGTCCGATCTGCTCAACCGGATCCTCGCCGCCACCACGTCGGGCGCGGGCCCCGACGTGCTGAACATCGGCAACACCTGGTCGGCCTCCCTCCAGGCCACGGGCGCGCTGCTGCCGTGGGACCAGAAGAACTTCGACGCGATCGGCGGCCGGGACCGGTTCGTCGACTCGGCGGTCGCCTCGGCCGGCGCGGAGGGTCAGGACCCCGCCGCCGTGCCGCTGTACTCGCTGTCCTACGCGCTCTACTACAACAAGAAGATGTTCGCGGACGCCGGCATCACGCAGCCTCCGGCCACCTGGGACCAGCTTGTCGCCGACGGCAAGAAGATCTCCAAGGACGGCAAGTGGGCACTGGGCGCCGAGGGTGGCAACCTGTCCAACAACATCCACCAGGTCTTCGTGCTCGGTAAGCAGCACGGTGTCGACTTCTTCGACAAGGCGGGCAAGCCGACCTTCACCTCCGACGGCGCCGTCGCCGCGGTGAAGCAGTACGTCGACTTCATGGCCAAGGACAAGATCATCGCTCCGGGCAACGCGGAGTACGCCCAGAACCAGTCCCTCCAGGACTTCTCCAAGGGCAAGACCGCCATGGTGCTGTGGCAGGCCGCGGCCTCGACCTTCGCCTCCCAGGGCATGAAGCCCGAGGACTGGGGCGTCGCCCCCGTTCCGGTCCAGTCCGGTACCCCGGGCGCCGGCCAGAACACCAACTCCATGGTCGCCGGTATCAACATCGCGGTGTTCAACAACACCAAGAACGTCGACGGCGCCAAGAAGTTCGTCAAGTTCATGACGAGCGACGAAGAGCAGAAGCTGCTCAACAAGACGTTCGGCGCGATCCCGCCGGTGAAGGCCGCCCAGGAGGACCCGGCGTTCGCCGCGCCCGATCTGAAGGTCCTGCGTGACACGCTGGCCACCAGTGCCGCCCCGCTCCCCCAGGTCCCGAACGAGTCGCAGTTCGAGACGACCGTCGGTACGGCCGTCAAGGAGCTGTGGGCCGATGCCGCGGCCGGCAAGCCGGTGACCACCGAATCCGTCAAGGCGGCCCTGACCAAGGCCCAGCAGCAGATGGCACAGTGAGGCTTTCTCCATGACCGCCACCGTGACACCCAGTACCGGGCGCAAGGCGGGCACATCGGAGAAGACGGAGAACGGGGGTGCGCGCGGACCACGTCGTCTGCTGCGCATCCCCGACCGGATCCGTCAGGGCGGTCTGCCCTATCTCCTGCTGCTGCCCGCGGTCGTGCTCGAACTGCTCATCCACATCATCCCGATGGTGATCGGGATCTGGGTGAGCTTCCGGCAGCTCACCCAGTTCTTCATCAGGAACTGGGGCAATTCGCCCTCCGCCGGCTTTGACAACTACAAGATCGCCATCGATTTCGATGCCCCGATCGGTCAGGCGCTGCTCCACTCGTTCCTGGTGACCTGCGCCTTCACCGTGCTCTCCGTCGGACTGTCCTGGCTGTTCGGTGTGGCAGCGGCGATCATGCTCCAGGAGAACTTCCGCGGCCGGAGCATCCTGCGGACGATCTTCCTCGTCCCGTACGCCCTGCCCGTGTACGCGGCGGTCATCACCTGGGCGTTCATGTTCCAGCACGACAACGGCATCATCAATCACGTACTGCACGACCAGCTCGGCCTCACCGACGAGCCGTCGTTCTGGCTGATCGGCAACAACAGCTTCGTCGCGCTGGTCATCGTCTCGCTCTGGAAGTCCTGGCCCTTCGCGTTCCTGATGCTGATGGCGGCCCTCCAGAACATCCCGCGTGATCTCTACGAGGCCGCCTCCATCGACGGAGCGGGCATCTGGCAGCAGATCCGCAAGATCACACTGCCGTCGCTGCGCCCGGTCAACCAGGTGCTGGTGCTCGTGCTGTTCCTGTGGACGTTCAACGACTTCAACACGCCCTATGTGCTGTTCGGCAAGTCGGCCCCGGAAGCGGCGGATCTGATCTCGATCCATATCTACCAGTCGTCGTTCGTCACCTGGAACTTCGGTTCGGGATCCGCGATGTCCGTCCTGCTGCTGCTCTTCCTGCTGATCGTCACGGCGGTCTATCTGCTCGTCACCTCACGGGGAAGGAAGGGCTCCGATGCCTAGGCCCAGGTCTCCCATCGCACCGCCGCAGTCGTTCATCTGGACGCGCCGCGTCGTTCTCACACTGCTGGCGGCCTTCGCGCTGCTGCCCGTCTATGTGATGGTCAGCAGCTCGCTGAAGCCGCTCCAGGACGTGTCGGGCAAGTTCCAGTGGTTCCCGACGAACCTCACGATCCGTCCGTACTTCGACATCTGGAAGACCGTCCCGCTCGCGAAGTACTTCGTGAACTCGCTGATCGTGGCCGGTTCCGCGACCGTGCTCTCCGTCGTGATCGCGGTGTTCGCCGCGTACGCGGTGAGCCGCTACCGCTTCCGCGGCAAGCGGGTGTTCACCGTCACGGTGCTCTCGACCCAGATGTTCCCCGGTATCCTCTTCCTGCTCCCGCTGTTCCTGATCTTCGTGAACATCGGGAACAGCACGGGCGTCGAGCTGTACGGCTCGCGCGGCGGTCTGATCCTCACCTATCTGACGTTCTCGCTGCCGTTCTCCATCTGGATGCTGATCGGGTACTTCGACTCGATCCCCAGGGAGCTGGACGAGGCCGCCATGGTGGACGGCGCGGGGCCCATCCGCGCGCTCTTCCAGGTGGTGGTGCCCGCCGCGGTACCCGGCATCGTCGCCGTCGCCGTCTACGCGTTCATGACGGCGTGGGGCGAGGTCCTCTTCGCCTCCGTCATGACCAACGACACCACCAGGACCCTGGCCGTCGGTCTCCAGGGGTACGCCACCCAGAACGATGTCTACTGGAACCAGATCATGGCCGCCTCGCTGGTCGTCAGCGTGCCCGTGGTCATCGGGTTCCTTCTTCTCCAGCGCTACCTCGTCGCCGGCCTGACCGCGGGCGCCGTGAAGTGACCCATTCAGAAAGGCAGTCCGTGAACGACCTCAACGCCCTCCCCCACGATTTCACCTGGGGCGTCGCCACCGCCGCGTACCAGATCGAGGGAGCCGTGGCCGAGGACGGCCGTACCCCCTCCATCTGGGACACGTTCTCGCACACTCCGGGCAAGATCGACAACAACGACAACGGCGATGTGGCCTGCGACCACTACCACCGCGTGCCCGAGGACATCGGGCTGATGAAGCAGCTCGGTGTGGACGCGTACCGGTTCTCGATCGCCTGGCCGCGGATCGTGCCCGGCGGTGACGGACCGGTGAACGAGCGCGGACTCGCGTTCTACGACCGGCTGGTGGACGGTCTGCTGGAGGCGGGCATCACCCCGTTCGCCACGCTCTACCACTGGGATCTGCCGCAGATCCTCCAGGACCGCGGCGGCTGGCCCTCCCGGGACACCGCCGAGCACTTCGCGGCGTACGCCTCGGCCGTCGCCGAGCGGCTCGGTGACCGGGTGAAGGACTGGGCGACCCTCAACGAGCCGCTCTGCTCCTCCTGGATCGGCCATCTCGACGGCACGATGGCCCCCGGGCTGACCGATCTGACGGCCGCCGTGCGCACCTCGTACCACCTCCACCTCGGGCACGGACTCGCGGTGCAGGCGATCCGCGCGGCCTCCTCCGACGCCCGGGTCGGCATCGTCAACAATCTCAGCCCGATCGAGCCGGCGAGCGACAGCGACGCGGACCGCGCCGCCGCCGTCCGTGCCGACGGTCACACGAACCGCTGGTGGCTGGACCCGATCCACGGCCGCGGCTACCCGCAGGACATGCTCGATCTGTACGGGGTGGATCTGCCGGTGCGCGCCGGCGATCTGGAGACCATCGCGACGCCGCTGGACTGGCTGGGGCTCAACTACTACTTCCGCCAGATCGTCGAGGACGACCCGGCGGGCCCGGCGCCGTTCGCCCGTCAGGTGGACGTGCCGGACGCCCGCCACACCCACATGGGGTGGGAGGTGCACGCCGACGGTCTGGAGCAGCTCCTGCTCCGGCTGAAGGACGAGTACGGCGCGCAGCGGATCTTCGTCACCGAGAACGGCTCAGCCTTCCCCGACACCGTACGGGCGGACGGCACCGTCGACGACCCCGAGCGTGCCCGGTATCTGGACGAGCATCTCGCCGCCTGCGCGCGCGCCGTGGAGAAGGGCGCCCCGCTCGCCGGGTACTTCGCCTGGTCGCTGATGGACAACTTCGAGTGGGCGTACGGCTACGACAAGCGGTTCGGTCTGGTCCACGTGGACTACGAGACGCAGCGCCGCACCATCAAGGGCAGCGGCCACCGCTACGCGGAGATCATCCGCGCCCTGTCCGGCAGGAACCGCGAGGCGGCCTGACACGGTCACGGGCACCGCGCGCGTCGCGTGACGCCTGACGCCTGACGTGTGAACGGCTGGAGCCACCGCCCTGGGGAGGGGGACGGTGGCTCCGGCCGTTGGGGGGGTGAGGACCCCCGGTGTTATTGGTTCAGATAAGGGTGGATATCAATGTCTTTCGATGGTTCCGTACCGGTCTGGGCACACACCGAGGCGGCCACCTGGGAGGCGAAGCCCAGCATCCGCGCCACCTCGTCGGGCGACAGCGCGGCGGCGCCCCCCTCCCGGTGCGCCCCGGTGGCGATCAGCCAGTGGAGAACACCGGACATGAAGGCGTCTCCCGCGCCGATGGTGTTGACCACCTCGACGGGCACCGCGGGAACGGACACCGGCTCCGCGGAGCCCGCGTATCCCGTACTGCCCTTGGCGCCACGGGTGAGCACCACGAGCCTGCCCTCCGCGGCCAGCCGCCGGCAGGTCTCGTCGGGGCCGGTGCCGGGCCAGAGCCGTTCCAGATCCTCGTCGCTGGCCTTGACGACATCGGCCAGCGAGCACAGCTCGCGCAGCCGCCGGGCGCCCGTCTCCGGGTCGATGGTCCGGTCCTCGCGCACATTGGGGTCCACCACCAGCAGGGAGCGCGCGGCGGCGGCGCGCGCGGTGGACGCGACGGCCTCGGCGGCCGGTTCGACGACGGCGGCGACACCGCCCGCGTACACCGCGGCGAACCGGTCCGCCTCGGCGGAGTGGTCCGGCAGCCGGAAGGTCGCCGTGTCCTGGAGATGGAAGTGGTAACTGGTGCCCTCCGGGC
Organism: Streptomyces sp. NPDC055025; assembly: GCF_053608565.1. Lineage (NCBI taxonomy): Bacteria > Bacillati > Actinomycetota > Actinomycetes > Kitasatosporales > Streptomycetaceae > Streptomyces > Streptomyces sp. NPDC055025. The sequence goes on along the minus strand of NZ_JBSGVS010000008.1, from coordinate 20,045 downwards.
CCGGGTCGGCGACCGCGAGCGTGGTGGGCAGCTCCGAGCGCGCGCAGAGTCCGAGCTCCGTACCGGCCGAGACCAGCCGCTGTTCGATCATCCGCGCGAAGCCGTCTCCGCCGAGCGCGCCCGCGAACCAGCTCGGCGTACCGAGCCGGGCGAGCCCCGTCGCGACATTGGCGGGGGCGCCGCCCGGTTCGGCGCGGTAGGCCGCCGGGTCCTCCGGTGACGGTACGAGGTCGATGAGCGCCTCCCCCATCACCAGGACGGCGCCCTCGCGGACCGGCCGCTCCCGCGTCACGGCTCGCGTCACGGCTCCACCACGATCTTGCGGCCCTGGCCCGCCTTGAACCGCTCGATGGCCTGCGGGTACTCCTCCAGCGGCATCCGGTCGCTGATGAAGACCGCGGGGTCGAGCACACCGGTGGCGAAGAGCGCGGCGGCCCGCTCGTAGCTGTGCAGCACCGCCATGGAGCCGGTGATGGTGATCTCCTGGTTGTAGATGCGGTACGGCTCGATGACCGCGGTCGTCGCGTAGTCGGAGACCCCGAACTGGAGGAAGGTACCGCCCTTGGCGACCCGGCCCAGACCGTCCTGGATGGCGCCCGCGTTCCCGGTGGCGTCGATCACGAAGTCCCAGCCGCCCGGCCGGTCGAACTCCTCCGCCGAGGCCGCGGTGCGCGAACAGCCGAGCTTGCTCGCCGTCGCCAGCCGCTCCGGGTTGATGTCCAGGACGTCGACGGCGGCGGCGCCGGTGCGCTTGGCGAGTTCGAGCATCATGAGCCCCATGGTCCCCGAGCCGTAGATCAGCACCTCGGCGCCGAGCGTGGAGCTGAGGACGTCGTATCCGCGAACGGCGCAGGAGAGCGGTTCGATCAGCGCCGCGTCCCGTACGTCGATGTGGTCGGGCAGCTTGACACAGTTGGCGACGGGCGCGACGGCGTACTCGGCGGCGCCGCCGGGCTTGCTGACACCGATCGCGTTCCACCGGTCGCACAGGTTGCCCCGTCCGGCCCGGCAGTAGCGGCACTCGTGGCAGTACAGCGACGGGTCGACGGCCACCTTGTCGCCCACGGCCAGTTCAGTGACGTCGGAGCCGATTTCCACGATCTCACCGGCGAACTCGTGACCGGGCACGATCGGCAGGGTGGGCGCGAACTCCCCCTGGAGAATGTGCAGATCGGTGCCGCACAGGCCGCACGACGCGACGGACACGACCACATCCCGGGGGCCCGGGGCGGGGTCGGGCACCGTCGTGACGGAGACCTTGCCGACGGCTTCGACGATCGCTGCCCTCATTACTTAACAGCTCCAAGAGAAAGGCCCTGGACCAGCTTGTCCTGGGCGGCGAAACCGGCTGCGAGCACCGGCAGGGAGACAACGACGGACGCCGCGCAGAGCTGGGCGAGGAAGAGCCCCTGGCTGGTGACGAAGCCGGTCAGGAAAACAGGTGCGGTCTGGGCCGTCACCCCGGTGAGCACCCGGGCGAAGAGCAGCTCGTTCCAGCTGAAGATGAAGCAGATCAGGGCGGTGGCCGCGATGCCGGGCGCGGCGACCGGCGCCACCACCCGGGCCAGCACCGTGGGCAGCCGGGCGCCGTCCACCTGGGCGGCCTCGATGATGGAGACCGGGACGTCGGCGAGGAAGGACTGCATCATCCAGACCGCGATCGGCAGATTCATCGAGGTGTAGAGGATGACGAGCAGCCAGATGTTGTCCAGCATGCCGACGTTCTTCGCGAAGAGGTACACGGGCAGCAGTCCGGCCACGACCGGCAGCATCTTCGTGGAGAGGAAGAAGAACATCACGTCCGTCCACTTCTCCACCCGCTTGATGGAGAGCGCGTACGCCGCGGGGAGCGCCAGGACCAGCACGAACACCGTGGAGAACAGGGACGCGGTCAGGGAGTTGATCAGCGGCGGCCAGGGGCTCGCGCCGCCTCCCGCGCCGAAGAAGACCCGGTAGCTGTCGAGGGTGAGCCCCGCGCCGAAGGAGGGCGGATTGGTCGCCGCGTCCGCCTCCGAGTGGAAGGAGGTGAGCAGCATCCAGAGCGCGGGCAGACAGAAGACGACACCGACGATCCAGGCGAGCAGCCCGAGCCCGGCGGAGCGCCGCCTGGCCCGCCGGGCGGCGGGCGCGTACGGATCGATCCTGGGGCGCGCGGCTGCCGTCCGCGGGGCGGAGAGGGTACTCATGCGCGGTTCGCCTCCTCACTGAAGAGGGACGAGACCACACGCAGGGCGAAGGTCGCGATCACGATCGTGCCGATCACGACGACGACTCCGGCGGCGGAGGCCAGTCCGTACTCGTGAGCCTGGTAGAAGGTCTGGTAGATGGTGTACGGGAGGTTCGCGGTGCCGAGCCCGCCCGAGGTGAGGGTGAAGACCGCGTCGAAGTTCTGCACGATGTAGATCGAGCCGAGCAGGACGCCCAGCTCCAGATAGCGGCGCAGATGCGGCAGCGTCAGAAAGCGGAAGGTCTGCCAGGCGGTCGCGCCGTCCAGCTTCGCGGCCTCGATGATCTCGGCCGGCCTGCTCTGGAGCCCGGCGAGCAGGATGAGCATCATGAACGGTGTCCACTGCCAGACGAGGGACGCCTCGACCGCGATCAGGGGCATGTCCGAGATCCAGTCCGGCTGGGCCGGGCCGCTCACCCCGAACAGTCCGGTGAACCACGCCCAGGCCCCGTTGAACAGGCCGTACTCGGGGTTGTAGAGCGCGTGCTTCCACAGCAGCGCCGCCGAGACGGGGACCAGCAGGAACGGGGTGATGAGCAGGGTGCGGACAAAGCCGCGGCCGAAGAACTTGCGGTCCAGCAGCAGGGCGAGCAGCAGTCCGAGGACCACGCTGACGATCACGACGGTCGCGGTGAGCAGGACGGTGGTGAACACCGACTCCCGCAGGCTCGCGTCGGAGAACACGGACCCGTAGTTGGCGAGTCCGGCGAAGCCGCGCTCGTCGGGGGCGAGCGAGTTCCAGTCGAAGACCGAGATCACCAGTGTCGCCACGAAGGGCAGCTGGGTGACCGCGATCAGGAAGACCAGCGCGGGCAGCAGCGGGGCCCGGGTCGCCCAGGCGCGGGCCCGGCCGGAGGCCCGCCGGCCGGCGCGCCGTGGGGCGCCGGGGCGCGACGCGCCGGCCGGGGAGAGCGGGGGTGTACTGACGGAGGTGCTCACTGCTGCTCCTTGCCGACCTTCTCGGCGAGCGCCTGCGAGGTCTTCAGCGCCTCGGCCACCGACTTCTTGCCCGCGATGGCGGCGCTGATCTCCTGCGAGACCTTGGTACCCAGATCGGTGAACTCGGGGATGTCGACGAACTGGATGCCGACGGTCGGGCGCGGCTGGGTGCCCGGGTCACGCGGGTTCGCGGTGGCGATGGCCTCCTTGGTGACCTCGGCGAAGGCCGCCGCGTCCTTCAGATAGTCGGGGTTGGCGTAGGTCGAGGCGCGCTTGCCCGCGGGCACGTTGGCCCAGCCGATCTTCTCGCCGACGAGGTTCTCGTACTCCTTGCTGGACGCCCAGGAGATGAACTTCCACGCGCTCTCGGTCTTGGTGGAGGCCTTCTGCATGCCCCAGGCCCAGGTGTAGAGCCAGCCCGAGCTCTCCGTCTTGTCCACGGGGGCCGGCACATAGCCGATCTTGCCCTTGACCGGGGAGCCCTTGGCCTCCAGCGATCCGGCGCCGGCGGTGGCGTCGTACCACATGGCCGAGTTGCCCTGCGTCATGTTGTTGAGGCACTCGGCGTAGCCGGACTGCGGAGCGCCCGCCTGGCCGTGGTCACGCACCAGGTCGACATAGAACTGGGTCGCCTTGGTGAACTCCGGGGAGGTGAGCTGCGCTTCCCAGTCCTTGGTGAACCAGGTGCCGCCCATGGTGTTGACGACGGTGGTCAGCGGCGCGATGACCTCGCCCCAGCCGGGCAGTCCGCGCAGACAGATGCCCTTCATGTTCTCCTGCGCGCCGTCGACCTTGGCGGCGAGGTCGGCGACCTGCTGCCAGGTGGGCTTCGCGGGCATCGTGAGCTTCTTCGCCTCGAAGACGTCCTTGCGGTACATCAGGAAGGACGACTCGCCGTAGAAGGGCTCGCCGTAGAGCTTGCCGTCCTCGGCGGTCAGGGACTCCTGGAGCGGCTTGAGTATGTCGGCCTGGTCGAAGGCCTTGTCCTTGGCGGAGTAGTCGTCGAGCGAATGCAGCCAGCCGTTCTTCGCGTAGAACGGCACCTCGAAGTTGCTGATGGTGGCGACGTCGTACTGACCGGCCTGGTTGGAGAAGTCCTGGGTGATCTTGTCCCGGACGTCGTTCTCCGGCAGGACCGTGAAGTTGACCTTGATCCCGGTCTCCTTGGTGAAGTTGTCCGCGGTGAGCTTCTGCAACTCCACCATCTGCGGGTTGTTCACCATGAGCACATTGAGCGTGTCGTCCCCCGAGGAGGAGGTGCCGCCCGCGCCGCTGCACCCCGCGAGCAGGGCCACCAGGGCGGCGCTCGCGGCCATACGTACACGGATTCCGCTGCTTCCACCGAAGCGCCGTTGCTGGAGTGGCTGGAGTGGCTGGAGTGGCTGGAGTGGCATGACGTTCTCTCCTGATCGTTTGATGCGGGAAGACAGATGTGGGAAGACATGGGGGTGCCGGATGGAAAGGCACCAGGGTTGCTTGAGGGGATGGAGGGTGGGACGGATATACGAAGGGGGTTACGGGTATGCAATGAAAAACGTGACCCGAGTGACCCGGTGGGGCGGGACGGGATGTGAGGGGACGCGAGGGGACAGAAGGACGTGGTGGGGTCAGACGCGAATGACCTGCGGCCCGAGCAGCGAGTAGCGCTGCGCCTCGGCCGAGGGCAGCCCCGCGTCCGTGACGATCGACTCGAAGTCACCGACCTCGGCGAAGCGGCAGAAGCTGACCGCGCCGAACTTGGTGTGGATCCCGGCGAAGACCCGGCGGCGCGCGCTCCGCATGGCCTGGGCCTTCACCTCGCTGACCGCCGGATCGGGGGTGGTCAGACCGTACTCACGGGATATGCCGTTCGCTCCGACGTACGCCAGGTCGATGACGAACTCCGCGAGCATCCGGGTGGTCCAGTGGTCGACCGTGGCCATCGTGGAGCCGCGGACCCGGCCGCCGAGCAGCAGTACGGCGATCTTCTCCGCGTCGGCGAGCGCGGTCGCCACCGCGAGGGAGGCGGTGACCACCGTCAGCGGGCGGTCCCGGGGCAGCGCCTCGGCGACGAGCTGAGGGGTGAAGCCCTCGTCGACGAAGACCGTCTCCGCGTCGCCGAGAAGATCCGCGGCGGCCGCCGCGATCCGGGACTTCTGGGGCACGAGCCGGGTGGTCCGTACCGCGAGAGTGGTCTCGAATCCGGCGCTCTCCACCGGATAGGCGCCGCCGTGGGTGCGCCGCACCAGCCCGTGTTCCTCCAGGGCGTGCAGATCGCGCCGAACGGTCTCCTTGGCGACCCGAAGTCTCCCCGCCAGGGCGGTGACCTCCACCGACCCGTCTCGTCGGGCGATCTCAAGGATTTCTCGTCGGCGCTCGTCGGTGTCCACGACAACACACTTCCCTGCTTTGCTGCGGCTCAGCACCCGTTCGGGCTCATGGGTCGTTTGTACAAGCAAGAGACCGGCTGCGACCAGCTTCTTCACAGCCTCGACTGTGCCCGTTCATGCCCGTTTCGGGAAGGGTGTTTGCGCTGATCACCTGAGCGACCGGGATGGCTGTTGCCCGGATCACTGCCCGATTGACGCGTCCTCGTGCCCGTTCGGCGCCCGGTGCGGTACACGCTTTTCCCGTAATCGGAACCGGTATACGGCAGCGCGCCACCCCTGAAGCCCGAGCCCGAGCCTGAGAACCGAGCCCGAGTCCGAGTCCGAAGCCCGAGGACCGAAGCCCCGCCCCCGCCCGGCGCGGACAGAGAGAATCCGCGGCGGGCCATGGGGGTCCATGGCCCGCCGCGGAGTGCCGCCCAGCGCCGCCGGCGGGGGAGGAGACGGCGCGGCCGGGGTCGGTGAACCGGGTCAGGCGCCTGGCCGGGCGCGTGGCCGGGCCTTCGCGCCGGACGTCCGGCCGGACATCCGGTCAGGTGTCCGGGTCAGGTGTCCGGGTCAGGTGTCCGGGTCAGCTGTAGACGCCGAACTCGTAGAGGGAGTAACCCCAGCCGGTTCCGCGCACCGTGGAATTTATCCTGACATAGCGCGCGTTTCCGGCGAGTTCATAATCATCGATCCCGCCGTTGCCATCGGTGACGGTCCTCAGCGTGGCCCAGTTCCGCCCGTCGTCGGAGGTCTGGACGGTGTAGCCCTTGGCGTACGCGGTCTCCCAGGCGAGCTGGACATGGCGGAACGCCGTCTTCTGGCCGAGATCGACCTGGATCCACTGCGGATCGCTCCAGTCGCTCGCCCACCGCGTGTCGAACGAGCCGTCGACGGCGTTGCCCGCGGGGCAGGGGCAGCCGGTGCCGGCCGCCTGCGCCGAGGACGCCGTCGCCGGCTTGCCCCTGGCGACATTGGTCCCGCCGACCGGCGGCGGCACCACCTTGAACGACTTGGTCTCGATACCCACATTGCCCTTGCCGTCGCTCGCCTTGACATAGACCTTCCAGACACCGAGCCGCTCGGGCGCGACGAGCCGGAACGTGCCGTTCCCCAGGGCGGTGAAGGGCGTTTCGACCAACTGCCCGGAGTTGTCCAGGTACTTGCCACCGAGGAGAAGTTGGTACGAGAGCGGATCGCCGTTCGGGTCCGTGACCGAGGCGCGTACGGTGAACTCCCGGCCCGCGGGCACCGAGGCGGCCCCGTCGACCGACATCGAGGAGATCACGGGCGGGGTGTTGTCCTGGGAGGTGTTCCCTCCGTACGCCCTCTTCACCGCGTAGTACGAGAGCCGCTTCTGGCCCGCGGGAAGCAGATTGAACCAGACTCCGCCGAAGTCGTACTCCGTGCCGTAGTGGAAGAGTGTCGCGCCGAGCGCCACGCCCCGGTGGCCGGTGACGCAGTCCCACGCCCTGGTGTAGCCGGCGGCCTTCGCGGTGTCTGCGGGCTCGTCGGGCACACCGTTGGCGTCGTCCGGCACCTCCCACTCACCGGCGGGACCGCCCTCGGTGACGATGTACGGCTTGGTGTAGCCGCCGTCCTGCCAGGTCCTCTGGATATTGCAGACGTCGCCGTACGAGTTCACCGCGTACAGATCGAGGTCGGGCGCGTTGCGCCGGTAGTACGGCCAGGCGCCCGTCCACGCGTCGGTCGAGGTCACCGGGTGGTTGGGGTCGACGGCGTGGATCCTCTTCGCGATGTCGTTGACGAAGGCCGTGTACGCGTTGCGCTGCTGCTCCAGCGCGTCGCCGCTGTAGCAGTTCTGGAGACCGAGGACGGACTCGTTGCCGACGTTCCACATCAGAACACCGGGGTGGTCCCGGTAGGTCTCCACCCAGCGGGGGAACTCCGCGAGCATATTGTTCTTGTACGTGGTGTCCGTCAGATAGTTGACACAGCCACCGCTCCCGGGACCGCCGCCCGGCTGGAGCCAGAAGCCCGCGATGACCTTGACGCCGTTGGCCGCCGCCGCGTCGAACAGCGGCCGGCTGCCGGCATCGGTGCCCCAGGTCCGTACGGTGTTGGCGCCCATCGACTTCACGTCGGGCATGTACCGCGCCGCGTCGGCCGCGGCGGGGCCCCAGGTCAGACCCTTGACCTGGTACGGCGCCCCGTCGACGGTGAGCTGCCAGGCGCCCTGCGTTCCGGTGACCTTGACGACGCTGCCCGCGGCGTGCGCGGCGGGGGCGGGGAGGACCACCACGCAGGCCGCGAACAGGGCGGCGACGGCGACCGGGGACGCGCGCCGGATTCCGACGGCCCGTCGCAGGACGGCGGAGAGCCGCGCGACTCGTCGGCGCACGGCGGGCAGGCGGCCGGCCGGCCGGTGGACGGATGGTCGATGTGCCAGTGGCTGGTGTGCGGGTGGTCGGCGCATGGGGTGCTGTCTCCTCGTGGGGGCGGCGGTGCGGGTGGGGATCCGGACGGGTGGGGATCTGCGACGGGCGGTGATCTGAACGGGAGAGCGCTCTCCCGTAAGGACGCGGTCCGCCCCTACGGGAGAGCGGCCCGGATCAGGGCAGTTCGTAGTTCGCGTTCAGCGCCGCGCCCGCCTCGGGGTGCGTCTGGTCGTACCCACGGGCGTCACACTGGAGCCCGCCGACGACGCAGTGCCGGACCAGGGCGTTCAGCGTGCGGTCGTCCCAGGCGTTGAAGAAGTCGTAGTGGAACGTGTGCCCCACCCCGCTCGCCAGCCTCACCTGTGACATATCACCGTTGACGGGCCAGGCCATCTTGAACTCGATCATCGGCAGCGCCACCGGATGCGAGGGCGGGCAGACGTCCTGGTTGGCGCCCTGCGCTCGCGGATAGGCCATATGGCTCTGGTGGTCCGGTGTGTCCAGATACCGTCCGTCCCAGCAACTCGGCGCCTGGAAGCGGAGATTGAGCTGGACATCCGGCCGGGCCGGGCAGGACGCGGGGAACTCGGTGTTCTTGTAGCTCTCCCCGCACTCCCAGCCCTCCACCCAGCCCCGGTGGTTGCGGAACTGCTCGGCGGTCTGCGTCGGACTGCCGACGACGAAGCGCAGTCCCTTGGGGAACGGCCGCACCGAGCGGTAGTCGGTGACGCCCGACTTGTAGTAGATGGTCTGCGGACCGACCGGCGCGATCGCGGTGTTCCCCTTGTACAGGGTCGGCATCCAGTACGCGGACTTGTCACCGGGCGCCTTGCACGCGGTGCCGCCGCCGCTCAGCGAAGCCGTGGTGCTGTTCGCGTCGGTCGTGTTGTTGCCCATGAAGGTGTGGTCGTGCGACCTGCCCGGCTGGCCGGGGTACACGATCGGGTCGTCCGGCCGGGTGTGCGTCATGGAACAGTTCGCCTGGAACTCGTGGAAATACCGGGTCGGCGGGATCTCCGCGGACGGCACGACACCGGTCACGGGCGGATTGGCCGGAATATATCCGTCCCCGTCGGGATCGTCGCCGGACGGTACGGGGACAGCCGGGGCCATTCGGTGACCCGCGTAGGCCGCCTGGGCCGCCGCGGGCGGATCGGCCGCCCGTGGAGTGGCCTCGGCGGTCGCGGTGTCCGGTATCGCGATGAGCCCGAACGCCACCAGAGCAAGGGCGGTGGCGACAAGCAACGCGGACACCAGTGCGGTACTGCGGAATTCGCGCAATCTTTCGGCCATGCGGACCTCCATGCCGCTCTTCAGCCGCACCCGTCGGAGGGCGCGGTGGGGGGAAGTGGAGCCGGAAGGTGCACCGCGGAGAGCCGGCCCCACAGCCGGTGAAGAACCCGGGATCACTGCGGGAGAGCGCTCTCCAAAGCGCTGTCAGTGTTACGCCGTCGCTGAGAGAGTGTCAATACTTCGTGAACGAAGCCCGGTCGAGGCACGCCGTACTCGTCTCGCGCTCGCGCGCAGAACACGGCACGATGCGTCAGGTCCGGAATGTATGAGGTCCGGGCCCGCTTGACGACTGATGAACGGCCATGTCCGGCGGTACGTACCGCTCCCCAGCGGGACCTACCGGCGGCGCGCGGCGCATCCTACGGATATCCAGGAGCACAGGACATGAGTGGAACTGCCCAGATCGGTGTCACGGGGCTCGCGGTCATGGGCCGCAATCTCGCCCGGAATTTCGCCCGCAACGGCTTCACGGTCGCGGTGCACAACCGCACCGCGTCGAAGACCCGTGCCCTGGTGGAGGAGTTCGGCGATGAGGGCACCTTTGTCGCCGCGGAGTCCGCGGCGGACTTCGTCGCGGCGCTGGAGCGGCCCCGCCGGCTGATCATCATGGTCAAGGCGGGCGCCCCGACCGATGCCGTGATCGAGGAGTTCGCCCCGCTGCTGGAGGAGGGCGACGTCATCATCGACGGCGGCAACGCCCACTTCGCCGACACCCGGCGCCGGGAGAAGGATCTGCGTGAGCGCGGTATCCACTTCGTCGGTGTGGGCATCTCGGGCGGCGAGGAGGGCGCGCTGCACGGACCGAGCATCATGCCGGGCGGCTCCGTCGAGTCGTACGCCTCGCTCGGCCCGCTGCTGGAGCGGATCGCCGCCAAGGCGCCCGACGGCGCCCCCACGGTGGCGCACATCGGTCCCGACGGCGCCGGCCACTTCGTGAAGATGGTGCACAACGGTATCGAGTACGCCGATATGCAGCTCATCGCCGAGGCGTACCACCTGCTGCGGGCCGTCGCCGGCTACTCCCCCGCCAAGATCGCCGAGACCTTCAGGACCTGGAACACCGGGCGGCTCGACTCGTATCTGATCGAGATCACGGCCGAGGTGCTCGCCCACACGGACGCGGCGACCGGGAAGCCGTTCGTGGACATCGTGACCGACCAGGCCGAGCAGAAGGGCACCGGCCGCTGGACCGTACAGATCGCCCTCGATCTGGGGGTGCCGGTCTCCGGTATCGCCGAGGCGGTCTTCGCGCGCTCGCTCTCCGGCCACGCCGGGCTGCGCGAGGCGTCCCGCTCGCTGCCGGGGCCGACGGCGGCGCCGCTCTCCGAGGCGGACGCGGCGCGCTTCGCCGACCAGGTCGAGCAGGCGCTGTACGCGTCGAAGATCGTCTCGTACACCCAGGGCTTCCACCAGATCCAGGCGGGCAGCGAGGAGTACGACTGGAACATCGACCTCGGTTCGGTCGCCTCGATCTGGCGCGCGGGGTGCATCATCCGTGCCGCGTTCCTCGACCGGATCCGCGAGGCCTACGACACCCAGCGCGAGCTGCCGAGCCTCCTCTCCGACAAGCAGTTCGCCGAGGAGATCGGCGCGGCGCAGGAGGACTGGCGCGCGGTGGTCGCCACGGCCGTGCACCAGGGGGTGCCGACGCCGGGCTTCGCAGCGGCGCTCTCGTACTACGACGCGCTGCGCGCCGACCGGCTGCCCGCCGCGCTCACCCAGGGGCAGCGGGACTTCTTCGGCGCGCACACCTACCGGCGCACGGACCGCGAGGGCTCGTTCCACACCCTCTGGGGCGGCGACCGCTCCGAGGTCTCGACCGACTAGTCAGCCGAGCGGCCCGGGTGCGGGCTCGGGTTCCGGCCCCGGTACGGGGTCGGGGCCCGGCGGCGGGCCCGGGATCGGGTCCGGCGGGGGCATGGGCGTGGGGCTCGGCGGCGGCGTCGGGTGCGGCGGCGGAGTGGGCATCGGGGGCGGACCGGGCGGCACCGGATCCGGGCCGGGCCCCGGCGGGACGGGTGCGGGCGGTACCGGATCGGGGTGAACGGGGTCCGGATTCGGGCTGGTCATGGCCTTGCCTCCCGTGGTGCGGGCGTTGTGCGTTCTCACTGTCTCCCGGTGCGCGTGCCCACGCGCGCCGGGTCCACGCGTGATCCGACCGGTACGGGCCGCCACCGCGCGTGGCGTCCCGCGCGGACGGACGGCCCACGAGACGCCGCCAGGACGCCCGTGGGCGGCCACACAGGCCGTACACGCCGTACACGCCGTCGTACGGGGCATCCCGGGTACCGGTGCGGCGCCCGGTACGGCCGGTGCGGCGCCCGGCCGCTTCGCGTCCGGCGTCAGATCGCGGCCGCCGCGGCGGCCGCCGCGTTCAGCCCCGGGCGCGGGCTGGAGAACACCGGAAGAGCGCAGGTCGTACGGTCCGCCGCGTCGGCCATCGAGGCCTGCGCCAGCACGACGACATCCGCGCCGGTGATCTCGTCCACCACCGCGGCCACCGCGTTCAGATAGCCGTCCTGGTCGCCCGCCTCGAAGCGCTCCCAGGCGCCCTCGACCAGCACCATGCGCAGGTCGACCGGGCGCCCCGCGGCCTCCTGGCGGATCAGCGCGGCCGTCGGTTCCAGTGTGCTCTCCAGGGCGGCGACCACGACGACCCGGCCGGCCGCGGCGGCCGCCGCGGCCATCGGCCGGTCGACCCGCAGGACGGGGATCCCGAGCGCCGCACCGGTCTTCTCGGCGACCTCACCGATGGTCGAGCAGGTGCAGAGCACGGCGGCCGAGCCCTCGGCGACAGCGGCGGTGAGCACCGCCTCGACATCGGCCGCCACGGATTCCGGGCCCTCGGCCCTCGCCCTGCTGAGCAGGGACTCCTCGACGACATGGCGCAGGACGAGTCCCGGATGGTCCATGTCCCGCAGGGCGTCGAAGACCGGGACATGGACCGGGGAGGTATGCAGCAGAGTCAGCATGATCGCGATGCTAGGACAGGACCGCACGCCGAGTCCGGCATTGTTCGCCCGACAGGACGAAGAGTGACAGAAGGGGTCTGCCGGAGAGATGTGAAGGCCGTCAGGCGCCCGCCGCCCCTCCGCCGCTCTCCCCGCTCTCCCGCGAGTCGAGCGCGGCCTTCAGCAGCTCCCGCGCGTTCTCGACCGCTTCGGCGGGAGCCTCCGGGGCCTCCTCGGGATGGCGCTGTGCCCATCGCGCGGCGTACGGGCAGATCGGGACGACCGGCACGCCCTCGCGCCCGGCCGTCGCGTACAGCTCCCGCACCAGCGCGCCCGCGATGCCCTTGCCCTCGTTTCCCTCCTCCACCACGGTGTGCACGGCTACCAGCGCTCCGGGCGACTCCTCCGTGGCCTCCATGGCGAGATACACGACGGAGCCGACGGCCCGGCCGTTCTCGTACGCCTCCAGACGCCCCTCGGACCGGTTGTCCCGGATATCGAGATCTGACATGACGGTGGGTTCTCCCTGCTCTGGTGGGGCGCCGCCGCTTCAGCCCGCGACGGCGTGCGGTGCGCGTACGGTACGGCCGCCCGGCACGGGAGCGGACGCGTCGCCGCCCACCGCCACCACACGGTTGTCCGCACCGACATGGACGACGCTCGGGGTGAACGCGCGCGCCTCGGCATCGTCCATCTGGGCATAGCTGATGAGGATCACCAGATCACCGGGGTGGACGAGATGCGCGGCGGCGCCGTTGATCCCGATGACCCCGGACCCGCGCTCACCCTCGATGACATATGTCTCCAGCCGGGCGCCGTTGTCGATGTCCACGATGTGCACCAGCTCACCGGGCAGCAGATCGGCGGCCTCCATCAGCTCGGCGTCCACCGTGACGGAGCCGACGTAATGGAGATCCGCGTGGGTCACCGTGGCCCAGTGAATCTTCGACTTGAACATGGTACGCACCATCGAGGCACTCCTGAATGTAGGCTCCCTGCCCGCGTTCTCGCAGGTCAAGGGCGACCCCACACTCTATAACGCATCGCGTTACCAGGCAGCTTCCCCGGGTACCCGTCGATGCGGTCAGCGGCGCCGCAGCGACGGGTCGAGCAGGGCGGGCGGGGTGTCGAACTTCTCGTGCGGAGCGAGGTCGGTACCCGGAGCGACGACGGCGTCGATCGCGTCGAGCACGTCGGCGGAGAGCACGGTGTCCGCGGCGGCGAGCTGCGAGCGCAGATGGTCCGGCGTGCGAGGACCGATGATCGCGCTGGTCACGGCGGGGTGCGCGGTCACGAAACCGAGCGCGAGCTGGATCATCGTGAGACCGGCCTCGTCGGCGACCTCGGCCAGTCGCTCGACCGCGTCCAGCCTGGCCCGGTTGGACGGGACGGTGATGTCGAAACGTTCCGGCATGAACGTCGAGCGGCTGGTGGTGATGTCCCGGCCCTCGCGGATCGCACCCGACAGCCAGCCCGAGGCCAGCGGGCTCCACACCAGCACACCGAGGCCGTACTCCTCGGTCACGGGCAGGACGTCGGTCTCGATCCCGCGTTGCAGGATCGAGTAGCTGGGCTGTTCGGTGACATAGCGGCTCAGGTGGTTCTCCCGGGCGGCCCACTCCGCCTGTACGAGGCGGTACGCCGGGAAGGTCGAGGAGCCGAAGTAACGTATCTTCCCCGCGCGTTGCAGGTCGGTCAGAGCCGACAGCGTCTCCTCGTCGCTTGTGCTCGGGTCCCACCGGTGGATCTGGTAGAGATCGACGTGATCGACACCGAGGCGGCGCAGGCTGTTGTCCAGCTCGGTGACCAGCCAGCGGCGCGAGGCGCCCCGGTGGTTGCGCTCGTCACCCATGGGCATGGCCGCCTTCGTGGCCAGCACGATGTCGTCGCGGCGTCCGGCGATGGCCCGGCCGACCATCTCCTCCGACTCGCCGCCGCTGTAGATGTCGGCCGTATCGATGAGGTTGATCCCGGCCTCGAGGGCTGCGTCGACGACAGCGGTGGCCTCGTCCTGGGTGGTGCGCCCGATGGCGCCGAAGTTCATCGCGCCGAGCGCGAGCGAGCTGACCTGTACACCGGTGCGGCCCAAGGTGCGGTACTGCATGGCAGTCTTCCTCCATCGCGGGTGAGGTGTGGTGGCAGTGTGGTGGCAGTGCGTGGCTTGGTCGTCCGCTTCCTGCACTGGCATCATGAGTAAACGGAACCTTGTTCCGATAAAGATACGGAACGTCGTTCCGTTTGGCAAACCCGGTGAGGGAGTGACGGCGCGGTGAACGACGGCGACGGGGGCGCGGGGCATGCGGCCCGGCCCAAGCGGGCGGACGCCCGGCGCAACAAGGAGACTCTGCTCGACGCGGCCGCCGCGATCTTCGTCACGTCGGGCGTGGAAGCGCCGGTACGCGACATCGCGGCCAGGGCCGGCGTCGGGACGGGCACGATCTACCGCCACTTCCCGACGCGGGCGGATCTCATCATCGCCGTCTACCGGCACCAGGTCGAGGCGTGCGCCGAGGCCGGGCCGACCCTGCTGGCGGCCTGCGCGACCCCGCACGCCGCACTGGGGCGATGGATCAACCTCTTCGTGGATTTCCTGGTCACCAAGCACGGACTCGCGGCCGCGCTCCAGTCCGACGACGCCGGCCTCGACACGCTGCACGCCTACTTCCTCGACCGGCTCGTGCCCGTGTGCGCCCAGCTGCTCGAAGCCGCGGCCGCCGCCGGCGAGATCCGGTCCGACATGGACGCCTTGGAACTCATGCGCGGCGTCGGGAATCTCTGCGTCGGGGCGGACAGCGATCCCCGCTACGACGCGCGCCGGCTGGTCGAACTCCTCATCGCGGGACTCCGTCTACCGCGCTAGGCCCTGGCCGGCACACATACCGGAACGCTGTTCCCGCGACCCTCTCCCACGCCTGCCGCATTCGCCATATGCGGAACCACGTTCCGGATGTCGGTCGGGCGCGCGGCGCACCGCCGCTTCGTGAAGGGGTTGTCGGCCGTCCGTCCACGGCGGACGGCAAAAAACAATGGAAAGGAGATCCGCTCTCCTTTCCATGCCCAACGTATAGCGCACCGGGGGGCTTGCGGCAAGGCCGGGGGCGTACCGCAGAATCGCCGACCGAAGCCGGAACCTGCGGAAACGGGGAGTCACGAAGTGCGTGTGCTGTTGTCGACGTATGGGTCGCGGTATGGGCCACCGGGTGCCGACGACCACCCGGGCCGGGGCGCCTCGGGTGGTCGTACCCCAGCCGGTGGACCAGCCATACTGGGCCCGCGGGATGGCCGGTCCGGGTATCGGCACGGCACACGACGGTCCGGTCCCGGCCACCGAGTCCCTGTCGGCCGCGCTCAGGACCACTCCCACCCCCGGGACCCGCGCACGGGCGGCCGCCGTTGCCACCACCAGGCTCGTCACACCGGTCCGGGCGTCTCGCCGCGCGCCATGGTCGCGAGCGACCTCAGATCGGAGCTGCCGACGTGAACCCGCTGACTGCCGGCGCGTTTGACCTTCCCGACCGCCTCTCCCCCAAGGCCGACCCGGCGCTGATCGCCGGCGACGAACAGCACTTCGCGGCCATCGCGGAGTGCCTCGCGCAGTCGATCGCCGAACTGTCCGACCGCCTCGATGCCGAGCGCAGGGCGCCCGGCGGCGCGGGGCGGCAGGCATTGGACCGGGATGTGGAGATCCACCGGCTGACCGCTCGGCTGCGCGCACTGCGCCGCTTCGGTCTGGACCTGTGCCTCGGACATATGGTCGGCGCGGACGATCCGGAGCCCCTGTACATCGGACGGCTCGGTCTTACGGACAGCGCGGGTCGCCGGCTGCTGCTCGACTGGCGCTCCCCCGCCGCCGAGCCGTTCTTCGGAGCCACCCACGCCAATCCGATGGGTCTGGCGAGCCGCCGCAGATATCGCTGGACCCGCGGCCGGATCAACGACTACTGGGACGAGGTGTTCACCTCGGACGGGTTCGCCGGGCATGCCGCGCTCGACGACCAGTCCGCCTTCATCGCCAGCCTGGGCGGCAACCGTTCGGCACGGATGCGGGACGTGCTCGGCACCATCCAGGCCGACCAGGACGCCATCATCCGCGCGGGATCGCGCGGCGCTCTCGTCGTCGACGGCGGTCCGGGTACGGGGAAGACCGTCGTCGCCCTGCACCGCTCCGCCTACCTCCTCTACTCCGACCCCCGTCTCGGCCACCGCCGCGGCGGCGTGCTGTTCGTCGGTCCGCACCAGCCCTACCTGGGCTACGTCGCCGATGTCCTCCCCAGCCTCGGCGAGGAGGGCGTGCAGACCTGCACCCTGCGGGACCTGGTCGCCGAGGGAGCCGCGGCGGCGACCGAGGCCGACCCGGAGGTGGCCCTCCTGAAGTCGTCCGCGAACCTGGTGAAGGCGATCGAGACGGCCGTCAGGTTCTACGAGGAGCCGCCCGCCAAGGGGATGACGGTCACGACCCACTGGTCCGACATCCGGCTGAGCGCCGACGACTGGGCCGTGGCGTTCGAAGCGGCGGAACCCGGTACTCCGCACAACGACGCGCGCGACCAGGTCTGGGAGGAGCTGCTCACGATCCTGGTGGACAAGCATGACGAGGACGTCTCGGCCGACCTGCTCCGCAAGTCGCTGGCGCGGAACAGGGAGCTGCTCACGGCCTTCAACCGCGCGTGGCCGCTGATCGAGGCGGCCGACCTCGTCGGAGACCTGTGGTCCGTACCCGCCTATCTGCGCAAGTGCGCTCCCTGGCTCGGCCCCGACGACGTCCGGCGGTTGCGGCGCGAGGACGCCCAGGCCTGGACGGTGTCGGACCTGCCGCTCCTGGACGCCGCACGGCAGCGGCTCGGCGACCCGCAGGCATCGCTGCGCGAGCGGCGGCGCAAGGCCGCTGTCGCCGCCGAACGCGAGCACATGGCCAAGGTCGTCGACTCCCTGCTCCAGGCCGATGACGACGGTGAGGGCGCGGTGACCATGCTGCACGGGCAGGACATGCGGGACACCCTCGTCGACGAGTCCGTGTCGCCAGGCATCGAACCGGATCTGCTCGCCGGCCCGTTCGCGCACATCGTCGTGGACGAGGCCCAGGAACTGACCGACGCGGAGTGGCAGATGCTGCTGCTCCGGTGCCCGTCCCGGAGCTTCACCATCGTCGGGGACCGTGCCCAGGCCAGACACGGGTTCACGGAGTCGTGGCGGGAGCGGCTGGAGCGGGTCGGGTTCGACCGGATCGACCTGGCCACCCTGAGCGTCAACTACCGGACGCCGGAAGAGATCATGGCGGAGGCCGAGCCGGTCATCCGGGCCGTGCTCCCGGACGCCAACGTGCCGACCTCCATCCGCGGCGGCGGCATCCCCGTCGTCCACGGATCCGCCTCGGATCTGAACTCGATCCTCGGCACCTGGCTCGCCGCGCACGCCGACGGGACCGCCTGCGTCATCGGCGATCCCGCGTTCCGGACGACGTCCCGCGTCCGGTCGCTGACCCCGGAGCTGTCGAAAGGGCTTGAGTTCGACCTGGTGGTCCTCATCGACCCGGAGACGTTCGGCGAGGGCGTCGAAGGAGCGGTCGACCGCTATGTCGCGATGACCCGGGCGACCAGGCAGCTCGTCATCCTCACCAGCTCCTGACGAGTCGCGCCCCCGCGCCTCGGACCGGGCGCCGTCGAACGGTCAGGCGGACGGGGTGGCGAAGTAGTGGCCCTTGTCGAGGTCTTCGACGAGTCCGGGCCGGGCCGGGCGCCACCCCAGCAGTTCGCGGGTGCGCGCGCTGGAGCTGGGGCTGTCCAGGCCGAGGAAGGCGGCCAGCCAGGTGAAGTGCCCGGCCGCGTCATCGGGGGAGACCGAGGCCACGGGCACACCGAGATGACGCCCGATCACCTCGGCGACGGTACGGATCGGTACGCCCTCGTCCGCCACCGCGTGCAGCGTGGAGCCGGCCGGGGCACTCTCCAGCGCCAGCCGGAAGAGGTGTGCGGCGTCGGACCGGTGCACAGCGGCCCAGCGGTTGGCGCCGTCGCCCAGGTAGCCGGAGACACCCTTCTCGCGGGCGATGGCGACCACGGCGGCGATGAAGCCCTGGTCCCCGTCGCCGTACACGGTCGGAGGAAGCCGTACGACCGACGAGCGGACACCGCGGTCCGCGAGGGCGACCGTCGCGCGCGCGTTGGCCTGCCGCTTGGCCGGGCCGCCGGTCAGATGGGCGTCTGCCGGGCCGGACGCCTGTCCGTCCTGCCCATCCTGCCCGTCCTGCTCGGTCGCGAGCCGCCCCGGCGCCAGCCCGAGCATCCCGGAGGCGATGAGGAACGGGCGGTCGGTGCCGGCGAGCGCCTCGCCGAACGTGTCGATGACGCGCCGGTCCGCGTCGGCGGCCTCCTCGAAGCCGCCGCTGAACGCGATGTCGTGCTTGAAGGCGAGATGGATCACGCCGTCGGACTCGGCGGCCGCGCCGCGCAGGGTGTCGAGATCGTCGAGCGTGCCGCGGCGCACCTCCGCGCCGGCCTCGGTGAGGGCGGCGGCCGAGGCGTCCGAGCGGGCGAGCCCGACGACCTGGTGGCCGGCACCGATGAGCTCCGGGACGACGGCTGAACCGATCCAGCCGGACGCGCCGGTGATGAACACACGCATGAGGAGAACCTCCGGGTAGGTCGGCCTGTCCTCGCCGCGGGTACCGGGGTAACGGGTACGGGGGTACCGGGACACGGAAGGTGCGGCGGAGAAGGCCATGTCAGTGACTGACATCAACCGTAACACTGGATGTCAGTCACTGCCATCACGTAAGGTCGGGGCTATGGCTCGATGGGAACCGAACGCGCGCGGGCGGCTGGAACAGGCGGCGCTGGACCTCTTCAGCGAGCGCGGGTTCGAGCAGACCACCACCGCGCAGATCGCCGAACGCGCCGGGCTCACCGAGCGCACGTTCTTCCGGCACTACGCCGACAAGCGCGAGGTGCTGTTCGGAGGATCGCGCGCGCTGGAGGAGGTCTTCGTGGACACCCTCGGCGGCACTCCGGAGACGGCCCCGCCGATCGACGCGATGGCCTCGACGCTGGAGACCGTCGCCGCCTTCTTCGTGGACCGCCACGAGTTCGCCCGGCGGCGTCAGGCCGTCATCATGGCCAACGCGGAACTGCGCGAGCGCGAGCTGATCAAGCTCGCGTCGCTGTCGGCGGCGCTCGCCGCCACGCTCCGTCGACGCGGCGTCAAGGATCCTGCCGCGAGCCTCACCGCGGAGGCGGGCATCGCCGTCTTCAAGGTCGGGTTCCAACGCTGGGTCGGTGAGAACGGGGAACGCGGTCTGGCGGACTTCTTCCGGGAGTCGCTCGACGAACTCAAAGTGGTGGCCGCGGGCGCGTGACCGGCTAAGCCCGGTGGGGCCGAGCCGGACGACGAGGGGCCGGGCGGAGGGGGCGGGATCAGTCGCTGTCCTCCCCGGCGGCGAATCGCCGGGCCTCGCGCCGGCCCGCGTAGCGCTCCCTGCGGTTGTCGGCGCGGTTCTTTTCCCCCAACTCCTTCTTGGCGGCACGCCCGTTGGGCCCCGAACAGCAGGTCCGGCCGAACTCGGCGTGTTCCCACCAGCAGCGTGTGCCCGCGTCCTCCCGCGTCGGGTCGGGCGGCAGATCGCAGCCGCCGTAGCGGTGATCGTGGGCCGGCCGGGGGTTGTGCTCCGCACGGCGCACCCACATCGGTTTCGTCCTGTCGGTACGGGACATCTCGTTCCTCACGGAACCCGCCGCCCTTGCTCCCGGACTCTCCGGGCGGGCGGCCAGGGTCTCTCGTTCGGATCTGGCTGGGTGAGGGAGCGGGGTCTGGTGCCGTGGATCGCAAGGCGGAGGAGGGAGCCCACGCGGAGCGTAGGCGACCGACGCCAACGCCGCGAGGGGCGGTGGCC